>NC_015496.1:3076662-3389993 GCF_000212355.1 Dokdonia sp. 4H-3-7-5 | reverse complement strand
TATATCAAATTTAAAATTACAAAAAATAAGACCTCTCTACTGTGAAAAACCATATTACTTTTGTTAAAGTTCGCTACTCAGAAACCGATCAGATGGGCTTTGTGCACCATAGTAACTATGCTCAATATCTTGAAATTGCGAGACTTGAATGGCTAGAACAACTCGGAATTTCTTATAAATGGATGGAAGAAAATGGTGTAATGCTACCAGTTTATAATTTAAATACAACATTTAAAAAATCTGCACTTTTCGATGATTGCCTTAAAATAGAAACCTCACTTAGGAATATTCCTACGGTGCGTATTATGTTCGATTATAAAGTTTATAACCAAAATGAAGAGTTATTAACAGTGGCGAGTACAGAATTGATCTTTATGAATACAAAAACTGGGCGACCTATGAGGTGCCCAAAATACATTTTAGAGAAGCTCTAGTTAATCTTCTTTTAGAAGGTTAATTCCATAGACTTCATTAAAAGCCTCAATCACCTTTTCAGACTCTTTTCTGCGTATGGCGAGATGGAAGACGCAGTCCATTTCCATTTTTTGCTCGATAATGGTCACCTTGTAATCATTAATTAAACGCATCGCTTTATTGAGTAAGGGATATTCAAATTGTACAGAAAAAGGAATGTCAATTGTTTTCTTTACAATACGAGCATTCTCAAGTGCGAGTTGTGCACCGGTTCTATAAGCATTGATCAAACCGCCTACACCTAACTTTGTCCCTCCAAAATATCTTACAACCACTACGAGCACATTTGTTACATCAAAAGATTGTAGCTGTCCATAAATAGGAGCACCCGCGCTATTAGAAGGCTCGCCATCATCATTTGCACGGTATTGTTCGTATTCCTTGCCTAGCACATAAGCATAGCACCAGTGTCTGGCTTGGTAGTGCTGCTTTTTTAAGGCATCTATATGTTCCTTGACTTCTTCCTCTGTGGTAACGGGGAATGCATAGCCAAAGAATTTGCTATTGCGATCCTTGAAGAGTGTTTCTTCAGAAGGTGATAAAATGGTGTTATAAGTGTCTTTGTGTTCGATATTATAATTGTTTTAGGTACGCTTTCGCGAAAGCGTAATCACACTACTTTTTACTCTTTTTTACATATTTCAACACTAAGAAGTTCTGAGCATTGGGTTCAAAACCTGAAATGGTCTTTTGGGTAAATCGTACCACTTCGTCATAATAAAGCGGAATGATAGGGGATTGCTCTATAATAAGAGAGTCCATTTTTATATAGTACTGTTTGCGTTCATTAATATCTGTAATACTTAAGCTTTTCTCGTAAAGACTGTCGAAGGTCGCACTTTTAAAGTGTGTGTAGTTAGGTCCGTTAGGAGTGAAGTTTTTACTGTAAAATAAACTCAAGTAGTTTTCGGCATCTGGGTAATCTGCAATCCAACTAGCGCGGAAAGCGTCTAGCTCACCACTACTTTTCATCTGGCGTAGGGTAGATGGAGGCATCACATCAATTTGTACATCCAGTCCTACTTTTTGTAACTCCCGCTGTATGTACTCACAAATATCAAGGTACTGACTATTTGTACCTATCGTGAGTTGTGGTGATTGGTCTCCAGTTTGTGCGGTGTACTGAGCTACAAGTTCTTTAGCAAGTGTAGGATTGTAATTATAACCTTCTATATCGTCAAAACCTGGCAACCCCTTCGGGATAAAACCGTTTACTGCAGGTTTTCCTATCCCATTACGCAGGTAGGTGATCATTTTCTCGCGATCAAAACCGTAGTTTACTGCCTTACGTAATAAAGTAGATTGCACTTCTGGAGTGTTACTATCTAGATAGAAACCTATATACTCAGTGTTGAGCCAAGGTGTTTTTTCAAAATTCACTTGGTTTTCATACTTCTCGCGTAGCGTTCCAGAGGCAGTAAGTATCTCGTCTTTATAAGAAGGATCGAGACTATTTAAAAAATCAATATTACCTTGAGCAAACTGTAAAAATTCGCTTTGCTTGTCTGGTAAAAAAGTAATGGCAACCGCTTCTAGGTAAGGAAGGCTATTTCCAGCAGCATCTTTCTCGTAATATAATTCGTTTTTACGAAGTACAAGTTTCACGCCTTCTTCCCAACGTTTAAATTTAAACGGACCAGTACCTATAGGGTTTGATCTAAATTCATTTCCGTAAAAAGTTGTCACTTCCTTAGGTACAACAGAGCAATATCTCATACTAAGCAATCCCAAATATGCTGGAAAAGGCTGCTTTAATTGTACTATAAATGTACTATCGTTAATAGCCTTGTACTGCGCAACATTACTAAGCACCCAGCTTCCAGGTGATGCGATAGCTGGATCTGTAAGTCTGTCAAAGGAATATACAAAGTCACTTGCAACTACATTCCTTGTGCTATCTACAGTATTAAAAGCTTCATGTTTATGAAACTTTACATCATCACGTAGTGTAAAAGAGTAGGTAAGGGCATCTTCAGAAATGATCCAAGACTTAGCAATATCTGGCTGCACATTGAGATCATTGTCTAATTGTACAAGTCCATTAAATAATTGATTTACTGGCCAGATAATAGGCGGATTACGAGCAAAAGCAGGATCTAATGTTGAAATCTGGTATTGCTCGTTGTATCTAAACACCTCATGATCTCGATCTGTGCTTTTACTGTTTGAGCAACCTACTGTACATAGACTTAAAAGCACGACAGCGAGCCATATAGCTACTGTCCATGTGCTAGATTTTCTCAAAGAATGATTGTTTTTGTACAATACGGAAGTGCTTCTGTGGTGATTTTAAATACTTCGTTTTATTTCTCCCACTCTGTGTGGAAGATTCCTTCGCGGTCTAATCTTTCGTAAGTATGCGATCCAAAATAATCTCGTTGTGCTTGGATAAGATTAAGCGGTAATCTTGTAGAAGTATAGGCGTCAAAATAAGTTAACGAGTTTGATACTCCAGGAAGCGGGATTCCATTAATTGCTCCATAAGCAACAAGTTCTCTAGCCGAGTCTACTGTACTTTGTATCTTTTTAATAAACGATGGAGATAACAATAGATTAGGTAGCTCTGTATCTTCTGTAAAAGCATCTGTGATATCTGCAAGGAGCTTTGCTCTTATGATACATCCAGCTCTCCATATTTTTGCAATTACTGCAATATCGAGGTCATATCCATATTCCTTAGACGCGTCTGCTAGCTGATGCAAACCTTGAGCATAAGTAATAATGTAAGAGAAGTAAAGTGCTTCTTCTGTAAGCTTAGTTAGCTTTTCTTTATCCATTGTTGCTACTTCTGGACGATCGTATAGAGAATCTGCAATGGTGCGCTCATCTTTAAGTGCAGAGATTTCTCTCATGCTTACTGCGATATCAATAGAAGGTACGGGAATACCAAGATCCATCGCATTTTGTGAGGTCCATTTTCCTGTTCCTTTCTGTTTTGCTTTATCAAGAATCTGGTCTACAAGGTCGCTACTAGTAAGGGTGTCTTTTTCGGCAAAAATTTCTGATGTAATCTCAACTAAGAAGGATTGTAAACGTCCTTCATTCCATGATTTATAGGTTTCGTGCAGCTCTTGATTAGATAAGTTTCCTGCCTTTTTAAGTACATCGTATATCTCAGAAGTGAGTTGCATGAGTCCGTATTCAATACCGTTGTGCACCATTTTCACGTAGTTCCCAGCAGATTTAGGTCCTAAGTAAGCAACACAAGGTTCTCCATTATATTTGGCAGATACTGCTTCAAAGATGGGTTGAACCGCTGCATATCCAGGTTTTGATCCTCCAGGCATGATGCTAGGTCCTATACGTGCGCCTTTGGCTCCTCCAGAAACTCCTGCTCCAAAAAAGTGAATTCCATTTTCAGATAAGTACGCTTCTCTTCGGTCGGTATCGGTAAAGAATGAGTTTCCTCCGTCTATGATGATGTCTCCTTTATCTAAGTGTGGCAGTAAACTTTCTATGACGATGTCTACTACTTTACCAGCGGGAACTAGTAACATGATCTTACGTGGAGATGATAACGCTTTCGCGAAAGCGGATACATCAACCGTAGCATCTACGCGTTTTGGGTCACCGCCCTCTTCTATAAGCGCCTGCACTTTTTCTGGGTCAAGGTCATTGCCCATCGCGCTAAAGCCATTATCGGCTACATTTAATATAAAGTTGCGTCCCATTACGCCCAGTCCAACCAAGCCAAAATCGTAAGAATTTTTCATAAGTAAAGTTTCATTCCCCACAAAAGAGCTCAAAAAAACAACTCAAAATTATCAGTAGGTATTGCTCATCAAAAATAGTGGAAAAATAATTGTTTTTGTGAGTAAGTGGTGGGGAAGTCGGTTGGGAATGGACGAAAGTTTCAATACTTTTGAAGCACCTTAAATAAGTTATTCATATGCGCAAGACAGAGAATCAGTTATTAGTCATTTTTGGCGCCTCGGGTGACCTCACTGCTCGAAAATTAGTTCCTGCTCTATATAAATTATATAAAGATAAACACCTACCTAAGCATTTTGCTGTACTTGGTGTGGCGCGTAGTTTTATGACCGATGAGGAGTTTAGAAAACGCGTAGCGCTAGAAAGCAAATATTTAGATGATAGTAAGGAGTTTATTGCCGAATTTTCTGAAAAGTTATTTTATGAAGATCTCCATAAAAAATACGATGTAGATTACCGTGAGCTTAATGAGCGTATACAAGATATCAATACCACATACCAGTGTGATAATAATATCATCTTTTACTTATCTACACCTCCTAGTTTATTTGAAGCCATTGCAAAGAATCTTACTGCAAAAGGACTTAATGATGAGCGTCTAGGTTGGAAACGACTTATAGTAGAAAAACCTTTTGGCTACAGTCTTGAGACTGCAAAGTCACTTAACGAGGGATTACACAGATATTTTAAAGAATCGCAGATTTATAGAATAGATCATTACTTAGGTAAAGAGACCGTTCAAAACATACTTGTCACCCGATTTGCAAATAGTATTTTTGAACCTTTATGGAATCGTGATTACATAGACCACGTAGAGATTACAAATGCAGAGAGTGGAGGCGTAGAGTCTCGTGGTGGTTATTATGATAAGTCTGGAGCATTGCGAGATATGTTTCAAAGTCACTTATTACAGCTTGTTGCATTAATAGTAATGGAACCACCATTAAGTGCAGATCCAGAAGAAATACGTAACGAGAAATTAAAAGCACTTAAGTCATTACGATTAATGACAGACCCAGAGGTGCTAGAAGAGAATACTATACGCGGGCAATATTTAAGCAGTGAGATAGATGGTGAGCGTGTAAATAGTTACCGTGAGGAAGAAGATGTAGATCCAGATAGTATTACAGAAACCTATGCTGCGGTTAAGTTTTTTGTAGATAACTGGCGCTGGGCAGATGTTCCTTTTTATGTGCGTACGGCAAAACGTATGCCTACTAAGGTTACAGAAGTTGTGATACACTTCAAGTCACCGCACCACCAGATCTTTAAAAACTCAGACATTAATAAGGATAATAAACTCATCATACGTATTCAACCTGATGAGGGTATCTTAGTAAAGTTTGGTGTGAAAGTGCCAGGACAAGGATTTAAGGTAGAACGTGGTAATCTTGATTTTTACTACTCTAGCTTAGGTGATACAGATATTATGGAGGCTTACGAACGTCTATTGCTTGATGCAATGCAAGGTGATGCTACGTTATATTCTCGTGCAGACGAGGTAGAAGCAGCATGGAGATTTACAGATCCTATACTTGAATATTGGACAAGTCGTGATGTAAAGATGTATGGTTATGCAGCAGGAGTCTGGGGACCAGAATTTGCAGATGATCTTATAGAAGGTCGTGGCGGCTGGCGTAATCCAGGAGCACATCTAGCAGATGATCCAGGATACTGTGTGATAGAATAACAATATTGAGTTTTACCCATAATAACTAGCTTCTGCAGTTGCAGTTATAGAATAGAAAACAATGACACTACATATATCAAAAACAAAGCAAGAAGTAGCTCAAGATTTTGCTACTTATTTAATGGAAGCTGCAAGCGGTAAAGAACGTTTTACTGTAGCACTATCTGGAGGAAGCACTCCTAAAATTGTTTTTGACTTACTTGCAGAGAAGCATAAAGATGCAAACTGGTCCAAGTTTCAGTTTTACTGGGGAGATGAGCGTTGTGTTGCTCCTACAGATGAGCAAAGCAATTACAAAATGACTGTAGATCATTTGTTTTCAAAAATCAATATCCCTGCGGAAAATATACACCGCATCCTTGGCGAAAATAATCCAGAAGCAGAAGCTAAACGCTATGCAGAGGTTTTAGAAAGTACCCTAGCTTCAGAAAATGAGGTGCCTCAATTTGATTTAGTCATATTAGGTATGGGAGATGATGGTCATACTGCATCTATATTTCCTCATGAGATAGAACTGTGGGACTCATCAAACTGGTGCGGAGTCGCTACACATCCAGAATCTGGACAACAACGCGTAAGTATTACGGGCGATATTATCAATAATGCGCAAGCCGTAGCTTTTTTAGTTACTGGAGCTTCAAAAGAAGAAAAGGTAGTCACTATCATTAATCAAGAAGAAGATTTTAGAGATTATCCAGCAAGTCTTGTTTCACCACTCTCTGGAGAACTTCATTGGTTTATGGACGAAGATGCAGCAAGTGGTTTAGATCAATAAATCTACTCTTAAAAAATAATATGTTGTCGTAATTTATATCTTATGAAAGTAGCTAGTTGTATTGTCTTTTTTCTTTTTGCGATAACAATACACGCTCAAGATGTAATTACAGGAACACTACTAGCTACACAAGACAGTCTTGCCATCGAGAATGCCTCTGTCTATTTTAATAATACCACAATTGGCGCTATATCTAATGCGCAAGGAGATTTCAAAATCACTAGAGATAATGCGATAGAAACCGAACTTATTATAAGTGTTTTAGGTTTTGAGACGCTTATTATCCCCCACAATCAACTAGGCTCCTTAGGAACGCTATACCTCAAGGAAAGTATCGATTCACTAGATGAGGTAATATTAGATGACGATACTTGGTCAAGAGAACGTAAAATGAGAGCTTTTAAAAAGTACTTTATAGGCTCGGTATTAAATACGAAGGATGTCAAAATTCTTAATGAAAAAGATATCCGGTTGAGATATAGTGCTACTAACGGAATGCTATATGCAGACAGCAATGTGCCTATTAGGATTAGAAATAAAAACTTAGGGTATCTCGTATCTTATGATCTCATGGACTTTGAGGTTACTTATGAGAAAAGTCTTAATGGATTTAATATGGCGAGCAAGTCCTTTTTTGTGGGCACTGTGTTTTTTGAAAACATTAAAGAAAAAACGAGCCGTAAGATTTTAAAAAATAGAACTGCAGAATATAAAGGATCTCTACTTCACTTTTTGAGAGCGCTACGTGATCATAAATTGGTAGAAGAAAAGTATAGAGTTTTTCTAGGCAAATATGAGACTGCTCCATATGCGCCTTTCAAAATAATTGCTACAGATAAAGGGCATGAAGTAACCCTTCTTGAAGAGGATATCCAGATTCTTTATAACCAAGACGAGCAATCTAAACTTGAAGCTACAGCTCCATTTTTGATTGATTCATTTGGAAATCATAGTCCTGTTGATGTCTTGTATACAGGAGGTGCGATGGCAGCGCGTAAGGTAGGAGCAATGCTACCTCTCACGTTTGAACTAGCAGAAAAGTAGTATGCTAATTTTTTATCTTTTCGCTTAGATTTATATTTCAAAAGTACGCTTTCGCGAAAGCGCACTAATCTTCACACAGCACCACTTAATATAGTATTTTTGCAATCTTAAATTTATATTATGATTGCAGTAGATAACCTTGCCGTTGAGTTTAGCGGAGACACACTTTTTGCAGATGTTTCTTTCTCTATTAATGAGAATGATAAAATTGCCCTTATGGGTAAAAACGGAGCTGGTAAGTCTACCATGATGAAAATTATCGCAGGAGCGTTAAAACCTACTCGTGGTAACGTGCGAACTCCTAAGGATGCAGTCATAGCATACTTACCACAGCACTTACTTACAGATGATGATTGTACGGTAATGGAGGAGGCTTCTAAGGCTTTTTCTACTGTTTTTACAATGAAGGAGGAGATGGCTCGTCTTAACAAGGAGCTAGAAACTCGTACAGATTATGAGTCTAAGGAATATATGGACATCATCACTAAGGTGACAGATCTTGGCGAGAAGTTCTATGCGATTGAGGAGGTAAATTATGAAGAGGAAGTTGAAAAAGCCTTAAAAGGACTTGGGTTTAAACGTGAGGATTTTACAAGACCTACGAGCGAATTTTCTGGAGGATGGCGCATGCGTATTGAGCTTGCCAAAATCTTGCTGCAAAAACCAGATCTTATCTTATTGGATGAGCCTACAAACCACGTAGATATTGAGTCTGTGATATGGTTAGAGGATTTCTTGTTGAATAAGGCAAAGGCAGTCGTTGTGATCTCTCACGACAAGGCGTTTATTGATAATATTACAAATCGTACGATAGAGGTGACGATGGGGCGTATTTACGATTATAAAGCAAATTACTCGCACTATCTTGAGCTACGTGCAGATCGTCGTACGCATCAAATCAAAGCCTACCAAGAGCAGCAAAAGTTTATTGCAGATAACCAAGCCTTTATAGATCGTTTTAAAGGTACGTATAGTAAGACTAACCAAGTCTCTTCTCGTGAGCGTATGCTAGAAAAGCTTACTATCATTGAGATTGATGAGGTAGATAACTCGGCACTCGCATTGAGATTTCCACCGGCGCCTAGGTCTGGAGATTTTCCTGTAAAAGTGAAAGATCTTACTAAGAAGTATGAGGATCATACGGTGTTTAGTGGTGCAAATATGGATATCGCTCGAGGCGAAAAAGTGAGCTTTGTAGGTAGAAATGGCGAGGGAAAATCGACGATGATTAAAGCCATTCTAGGAGAGATAGAAGTGGAAGGTGCTTGCGAACTAGGACATAATGTAAAAGTGGGTTATTTTGCTCAAAATCAAGCAGCGTTATTAGATCCAGATCTTACCGTTTTCCAAACAGTAGATGAGGTTGCCAAAGGTGATATGCGCACGCAAATTAAAAATATATTAGGTCGCTTCATGTTTTCTGGTGACAGCCTCGATAAAAAGGTAAGCGTACTTTCTGGAGGAGAGAAAACACGACTAGCAATGGTGAAGTTGCTTCTTGATCCAGTAAACTTATTAATACTGGATGAGCCTACAAACCACCTTGATATTAAGTCTAAAGATGTCTTGAAAGAAGCACTACAAACTTTTGATGGAACACTTATCTTAGTTTCTCACGATCGTGATTTCTTACAAGGACTATCTAAAAAGGTATTTGAATTTAAGGAGAAGCGCGTGATTGAGCACTTTGAGAGTATAGATGATTTCTTAAAGAGAAACCGTATTGAAAATCTTAAGGAAATAGATTTAATGAAGTCTTAGGTCACTCTTGGTAACGAGCGACTTAAAACCTAAGTTTCAATACATCGTATTAAGATTTGCAGATGTTTTTGGAATTTGCTGGATAGCATCCCAGTGTTCTACGATTTTTCCGTTGGTGTCAAATCTAAAAAAGTCCATCGTGATGTATTGATCATCGTCTGGCCATATTTGATGTGTGTGTAACGATACAAGGTCACCTTCGGCAATGGCGCGTACAAAGTTGATTGATTTTTCTGGATACTCAGTTTTCATTCTTTCAAAGTAGGAAATAAAACCTTCAGTACCATTTTCTACGTCGGGATTGTGCTGTATATATTCATCACCTACGTATAAAGAAACCGCCTCTCGCGGATTTCCTTGATATGCCATTTTGTAAAAAGCAATGGCATTTTCTTTCATGGTTTCGGTTTTAGACATGATGTGGTTTTTTAATGATTGAACTGCTTCCCATCATTTACTTCCACCCAATAACCATCTGGATCTTGGAAGTAGAGTTGGCGTACTTTATCAGGACGTGTTGAAATTTGGCTAGCACTTCCTGGCCAGTCGTAGTAGTTGAGGTTTCGTTTTTCTATGCTTTCGCGAAAGCGGTCAAAATCACCTACAGCAAGTGCAATGTGAACTCCTTTAGGTATTTTCTTATCTATGCTATCTACTTCAATGATATGTAATTCTTGTGAAGTCCCTAGTCTAAACCATCTTATATGTGGCTCCTCTGTACCATCTTTAATTTCCTTCAAACCGAAAACCTCTTGATAAAAAGCGACACTTTCATCCAGATCTGCTACGTTAATCGCATAATGATCTATCGCAACTTGAAATCCTGAAGCTGAGTCTGAATTAGTGGTTTCTGTGCTTGTTTTTTCTGTACAAGAGTAAAAGCATAACGCAGTAACTACAATAGCTACTGCGTTTATAAATAATTTGTTAGTCATCATTATTTTCCTTGGTTTACTGGCGGCGGTCCTGCTGGTACAATCGCCTCGTACACGGCATCGCCTTTACGTTCTTTATATTCTGCTTTGACTTTTTTTACTAGCGTAGGATCTTCAAAAAGATCAAGCATCGTCATGCTCATTGCTTTACTGGCATATGTCATTCCTTTGTGACCAATAGACATCCCGCCGCAAGCCACGACAGCCCATGAGTGCCACGGTGTATCCTTAGGAGCAGTGGTAACACCAAGGTTGATGTTTGCAACATTCCAGCTCACATCTCCCACATCTGTACTACCGCCACCTGGATTTTCTCTAGTCGCTTCAAGTGGTTTGATAGCACTATCCATACCTACTTGAGGCTTTCCAGTTACTTCTTGAATTTTTTTACCAAAGGCAATTTCTTCTGGCGTATAATTTATAGGCCCTAGAAGCTCAAGATTGTTTTGCATTACTGCTCCACCAGTTCTATTGACGAGTACTTCATAAATCCCAGAAATAAGAGATACTTTATAATCTACATCTGCAAGGATGGCCGCGCCTTCTACCATTTCTTGTAAGCGCTCATACACAGGCATCATACCTTTGCGTTCTGTGTCGCGCACGCGCATCCAGAGACGCGAGTAATCTGGAACTACATTCACCACTTGACCACCATCTTGGATGTGGTAATGCATGCGCACGGTAGGTTTTACGTGTTCACGATAATAGTTTACAC
The DNA here is from genome assembly GCF_000212355.1 of Dokdonia sp. 4H-3-7-5. NCBI lineage: Bacteria > Pseudomonadati > Bacteroidota > Flavobacteriia > Flavobacteriales > Flavobacteriaceae > Dokdonia > Dokdonia sp. 4H-3-7-5. The sequence goes on along the minus strand of NC_015496.1, from coordinate 3,378,885 downwards.
CTGTTGTATAAATTTCAAGTGCATCAGAGGCAGAGCGTCCATTCCATGGGTCTGCACTGGCGTGTGCTGCTTGACCAAAAAATTCTATTTTAAAATCTACAAGCGCAAGAGAGCTTTGTACATCTGCTTTCATTTCTGCTGCTGGATGCCAAGAAATATTTACATCTACATCATCCCAGAGACCTTCACGCACCATCCATATTTTTCCAAAGAACTTTTCTTCAGATGGTGTTCCCATGAACTTTACGGTTCCTTTGATTTTTCCAGCTTCTATTTGTTCTTTTATAGCAATGGCAGCACCTAAACTCGCTGCGCCAAACATATTGTGACCACAGCCATGACCAGGCTCACCTTCATTGAGCGGATTCTTCGTTGGCTCTGTTTTTTGAGAAAGTCCTGGCAGTGCATCAAACTCTCCCAAAACACTAATTACAGGGCTTCCAGATCCATACGTAGCGACAAAAGCCGTAGGCATTCCAGCAACGCCGCGATCTACGGTAAATCCATTTTTCTCAGCATAACTGGCAAGAATTTCAGCCGACTGGGTTTCTTCAAAAGCAGTCTCGGCAACAGACCATATCTCATCAGAAATGCGGATGAGTTCTTTTTCATGTTTTTCAACAGCCGCGATTACTGCTTGTTTGTTTTTTGAAAGTTTTTGAGCAGAGACGCTTAGCGTGATCATACTTAAAACGTAGAGGAGTGTCAATTTTTTCATTAAAGTCTAACATTTTGGTTGGTAGCTTCTAAGATACACAAAATCAAAACTCCAGAAAATGATATAGTTACGATAGGTTGCTGCTTATCACTCCATACCACAATACTGCAGCCCAGGCCCAGCATATAAGCGCATACATCACTCTGAGCACATGTAGAGAATGTATCTTACTATGCAGAAAGTGCCAAGCAAGTCCAGCCCAGATAAAGCCAAAAGACCAAAACATCCCTACACCTATTGTTGCTGGCCATACCCAATCACCAGTCCAGTCATTGAGGGTAGGATAGGAGGTAAACAAGAATGAAACGGGATAATACAGTAACGCTCCTAGAATTCCCATACTAAAGAGCCCGATAGGAAGTATTGCTACAAAAGCTATAATAGAGAATCGAGTAGTGTATGATAAGGACCTCCAGAAAGTTAGTATGGATGCTATCATGGGAGATTGTTAGCTACTAATATATGAAAAGCACATTTTCGCGAAAGCGAAAAGAATGCTATACTATACCACCATTTGTGTATAGCACTTGGCTAGAGACCCATTTTGACTCATCGCTTACCATAAAGAGAACCGCTTTTGCGATATCTTCTGGTTGTGCCAGTCTGTTGAATGGAGATTTGCTTTTAAGTTGCTCTATAAAGTCGGCAGATTTGCCTTCTAAAAACAAATCTGTTTCTGTAGGGCCAGGAGCAATACAATTTACAGAAATACCGCGTCCTATTTCTTGACTCACCACGCGTGACATTTGCTCTACGGCGGCTTTGGTTGCTGAGTAAATAGCGTAGCTAGGCAACATCATTTTTGTAGTGCTGGATGAAAAATTAAGGATAGTTCCGTTATCAGAAAGGTCATGGTATGCGCGCTGCATGGTATTAAAAACACCTCTCACATTTACATTAAATTGTGACGTAAAATCATCTTGCTCGATGTCTTGAAACGGCTTGTTTTTCATGATACCCGCACAATTGATAAGCACATCTACTTTGCCGTAATGAGCAATCGTTTTATCAAATAACGCTTGTACTTCTTCTGGCTTGCTTACGTCTGCTTTTATAGCAATCGCATCACCACCGTTTTCTGTTATGGTTTCTAATGTTTCAGAAGCCTCTTTATCGCTTGACGCATAATTAATGACCACTTTCGCACCATGTGCTGCAAGTAGTTTTGCTGTCGCGCTGCCTATCCCTTTTGATGATCCTGTGATGAGTATTACTTTATCTAGTGAGTTATTCATGATCAACGGTTTTAAGTGCGTACGTATTTAAAAGTTGGTACACGGCAATTATAAGCAAAGCTATGGCAATATAAACGAGCATCATTTTAGGTTCGGGACGTATTAAATACTCAGTGAGTAAGCCTCCCAGCATAGTTCCCGTTAGAAGTAAATACCCTAAAATATGAGTAACTTCTCTTTTGCTTTTGAGCGTAAGAGAGAGTAAAAGCAATACTGCCGTGATTAATTCTACTACTCCCGTGACGCATCTCGCAATGTTATTTGGTATTCCTATTCTCTCATTAAAGTTAGAAAAACCTTTGATACTTTGTTCAAGTCCTATCAGTTTTGGAATTGCAAAATAACCTATAGCAAGGATGGTTACAACCGTAAGGATATTTGCAATGGTTGATATTTTCATAATAATTTTTGAAACAAATCTCTCGTAAGTATGAGCGGTATCAAAAGTTGTTATGTGTTCTTTATGAAAATTTTAGCAGCGTTGTTAAACCTATATTCTTTTGTAAGGTTTTTGAAAACAACGACTTGTGTAAGTACGCTTTCGCGAAAAAGTACTAAGCCACCGCCTCTTTATAAGTCTTTAAACAACGCTCTCTAGCTTCCTTGTGATCTACCATTTTCTCAGGATAATTATCTGTATCATGCTCTGGAATCCACTTTGAGATGTATTCTTTTTGCTTGTCAAATTTATCCACCTGCGTTATGGGATTAAAAATGCGGAAGTAAGGCGCTGCATCTACTCCAGATCCTGCTGCCCATTGCCAGTTTCCTACATTTGAGCTCATCTCATAGTCTAATAACTTCTCGGCAAAATAGGTTTCTCCCCATCGCCAGTCTATAAGTAAGTGCTTACACAAAAAGCTCGCCACCAGCATACGCACTCTATTGTGCATATATCCCGTAGTGTTGAGTTCGCGCATACCAGCATCTACAAGTAAGTAACCCGTCTCGCCATTTTTCCACTTTTCAAATTCATCTTCATTATTTCGCCATTCTATGCGGTCGTATTTTGATCTAAATGCTTTATCTTTTGTATGTGGAAAATGGAAAAGTATCTGCATAAAGAACTCCCTCCATATAAGTTCGCTCCAAAAAATCTCATTGGTTTCTGCAATAGCTTTTTTCATCATCTTGCGGACACTTACGGTTCCAAAACGCAAATGCGGACCTAAATGTGAGGTACCATCCTGCGCAGGGAAGTTGCGAGTGTCTTCATAATTTTGAATAAGAGTAGGAGTGACGTCATACTCAGGAACCTCAATAGATGATTTTTCAAACCCCATGTCTGACAAACTCAGATTAGGCAATCGACTATGCTCAATAAGATTGTTGAGATGCTGGGAAGTGTAGTGTATGGTAAGATCTTTATCTGTATCAAAGCGTTCTTTCCATTTGTTCTTAAACGGTGTGTAGACTACGTATGGATCGCCATCGCCTTTAACCACCTCGTCTTTTTCAAAAATCACTTGATCTTTGAAGGTCTTAAATTCAATGTCATTATCCTTGAGCAGTGAAGAAATCACCTCATCTCTCTCCTTTGCATAAGGCTCATAATCACGATTTGTAAAAACCGTAGCAATCTCAAAATCTTTACTAAGCTGTTTGAAAACCTTTTCTGGCGTGTCGTAATACATGGCTAGCGAACTAGCATGCTCGTCCTGCAAGGTGCTACGCATTTTTTGAAGCGTTTCAAAAATGAACGTCACGCGGGCATCATCTTTTGGTAATTTGTCCAGAATTTCTTTGTCAAATATGAAGATAGGAAGCACAGGTAGATCACCTTTTAGTGCTTCAAGAAATCCTACATTATCATCTAATCGTAAATCACGACGAAACCAAAAAATATTTACTTTATTACTGCTCATAGTTGTTGCATAAGAAAGCTCAAAGATACTAATCGCATCTTTGAGCCTTGTGATAATGAGTTCCACGCTTTTGCGAAAGCGTACCACCCATAATTAATAATTGTAGGGGTTTAATTTACGTTAAGCGTACTCATTCCTCCGTCTACACCAATCACTTGCCCAGTGATCCAAGAGCTCTCATCACTTAATAAAAAGGTTGCGATGTTTGCAATGTCTTGGCTAGTCCCTACGCGTTTAAGAGGGTGACGAGCATCCATCATTTCTTTTTTCTTGTCATTACTTAATAATCTCTTGGCAAGAGGAGTATCTGTAAGTGATGGTGCGATTACATTTACTCTAAGCTTAGGAGCATACTCGGCTGCTAGTGCTTTTGCAAAACCTTCGATAGCGCCTTTTGCCGCAGCTACACTGGTGTGAAAAGGCATACCAACCTTAACCGCTACAGTACTAAAGAAGACTAAACTCGCTTGCTCCGATTTTTTTAAGTGCTCCATAATCTGGTGCACTACTTTAATCATGCTCAAAAAGTTGAGTTCCATGTCGTCTCTAAAGGTATCTACGCTTAGCATTTTAAAAGGCTTAAGGTTAATAGTCCCAGGACAGAATACAAAACCGTCTATGTGCTCTGGCAGTTGGCTTAAATCTAGTTCATCTTTTTCTGTGTCGTACTCGATATAGTTTACATCAAGATTCCCTAAATTTTCATTAGTACGCGATGCTACATAGACCGTATGGTCGTGATGTAACGTACTAGCGATTTCAAATCCAATTCCGTGACTTCCTCCTATTAAAAGTATGTTTTTGCCCATAGTGTTATATGTTATTGTGATGATGCAGTTATGCGATTATATCTTGTTTTAAAGTTGTTGTTGTTTCTGTGGGAGCTTTATAAACTCCAAATTTTTCTTCAAGTGCTTTCTTTCTATATTCAAAAATCTCATCGAGCTTAGGTTGCACTAGATAGGGATGCGCAAGTCTACCCAAGAAACCTGCGGGTACTACATAGTCTACAATATCTTCCATCTCTACGCCACCAGGAATTGCCTTGATAAAGTGTTTGTGGTGCCATAATGCATATGGACCATATTTTTGCTCATCTACAAAGTATTCTCCCTCCTTTACACTTATAATCTCTGTTACCCATTTCATTTTAATATTAGAAATAGGAGTCACCGTATATTGTATAAGCTGCCCCGCATATACTGGTCTATCGGCACCAGATAGAATGTTGAAGTTCATATATGATGGCGTGATATTACCTAGGTTACGGGCATTTGATAAGAAATTCCAAGCTTCCTCCACAGAGATGGGAACATTTTGCTTGGTATGTATTTGATAGATTTTCATAGTCGCTTCATTGAGAGTTTAAAAATACAATCAAAATGTTTAATAACAAGCGACCAAAGGTTAAACAAAAATTAAATTAAAATAGTAGACCATTTCGACTCATTATTATGAGAGTACCTTATTTAAAGAGTAAAGCAGACAGAAGCATCAAGAGTAGCGGCACACACTAAATACATATTATGGAAAGAAACGGTCTTAAGCCATTTAAGAGAATGCGCTGATATTAAGATTTTGTTAACACTTGCCCCTTTAGAACGCCTTATTTTTGTGAGGGACTTTTTCGCGAAAGCGTTAAAAATCACATTAACTAAAAAAACAACAACAATGAAAAAATTACTTTTTGTAGCTTTCTTAGGTCTTATGACTGCGGGCGTTACTGCACAAATTGACACACCAGCACCTAGCCCAGCGGCCAAAGTGATGCAAGTAGTAGGTCTTACAGATGTTACATTAGAATACTCACGCCCAGCAATGAAAGGACGTACCATTATGGGAGATCTAGTGCCTTATGGTGCAATGTGGCGTACGGGAGCAAATGCAAATACTACGGTAAGTTTTTCTACTCCAGTAACCGTAGGAGGAAAGGAACTTAAAGCAGGTTCTTATGCAGTGTACACAAAGCCTATGCAAGATGCGTGGGAAGTATATTTTTATACAGATACAAGCAACTGGGGGACTCCAGCAACTTGGGATGATAGTAAAGTAGCAGCGACTGTTACAGCAAAAGTACAGACTACAAATATGGCAGCAGAGTCATTTACTATGGGAATCAACCATATTAATAATGATGGTGCACACTTAACTATGCAGTGGGATAAAACGTATGTTGCAGTACCTTTTAACGTACCAGCAAACGAGACTGTAATGGCGCAAATTGATAAGATTATGGCTGGACCAGCAATGGGCGATTATTATGCAGCAGCAGTATATCTTTCTAGCACTGGGCAATCTCTAGAAAAAGCAAACACCTACATGGAGAAAGCAATGGCGATGAATAAAGATCCTAAATTCTGGCAACTACGCCAGCAATCTTTATTACTTGCAAAAGTAGGTAACAAGAAAGGCGCTATCAAAGCTGCACAAGCATCTCTAGAAGGAGCAAAGGAAGCAAAGAATCAAGATTATGTAAAAATGAACATGGACTCTCTTAAAGAATGGGGAGCAATGTAAGTTGTACTTTTTCGCTTTCGCGAAAATTTTAAAGCCCTCACTAGAGGGCTTTTTTATGGAAAATTAGTACTGGACATTATGATGATTTTATACAAAAAAGGAGTCTTGTTTATGTTTTAAACTACTGCTCATATTTGTATCTTTGAATAACTTTTAAAAATAAATTATGAGTTCATACGATGTAGCCGTTATAGGCTCTGGTCCTGGAGGATATGTTGCAGCAATACGCTGTGCACAACTAGGAATGAAAACTGCAATTATAGAAAAATATAGTACACTAGGAGGAACTTGCTTAAACGTAGGTTGTATTCCTTCTAAGGCACTTTTAGACTCTTCTCACCACTACGAAGACGCCATAAAACATTTTGAAGATCACGGAATAGATGTTGGCGAAGTAAGCCTTAATCTTGAGAAAATGATCTCGCGTAAGCAAGGCGTTGTAGATACCACTACAAAGGGTATCGAGTTCTTGATGGGTAAAAATAACATAGACGTTTATCAAGGTGTAGGATCTTTTAAAGATGCTACGCACATCAATATTGCTGGTGAAAAGAACGAAACTATTGAGGCAAAAAATACCATTATTGCCACTGGTTCTAAGCCTAGTACATTACCTTTTATCACATTAGATAAAGAGCGTATCATTACTTCTACAGAGGCGTTAAAACTTCCAGAAGTACCTAAGCACTTAGTTGTAATAGGTGGAGGAGTAATAGGTCTTGAGCTTGGTCAAGTGTACAAGCGTCTAGGTGCAGAGGTAACCGTAGTAGAGTATATGGATCGCATTATCCCAACAATGGATAGCGCGCAAAGTAAAGAATTACTTAAGGTCTTCAAGAAGCAAAAAATGAAATTTGCACTTTCTCACGGAGTTACTGCCGTAGAGAGAAATGGAGATGAGGTAACTGTAAAAGCGACAGATAAGAAAGGTCAAGAAGTTGAGTTTAAGGCAGACTACGTGCTTGTAGCCGTAGGACGTCATGCTTATACAGATGGTCTTAATCTTGATGCTGTAGGTATTAAGACAGATGAGAGAGGAAAAGTTGAGGTAAACGAGCACTTGCAGACTAATGTGTCAAACATTTATGCAATAGGTGACGTGATTAAAGGAGCAATGCTTGCTCACAAAGCAGAGGAAGAAGGAACACTCGTTGCCGAAATCATGGCAGGTCAAAAACCTCATATTGATTATAACTTAATTCCAGGTGTTGTATACACATGGCCAGAAGTTGCCTCTGTAGGTAAAACTGAGGAGCAACTTAAAGAAGCTGGAGTAGCCTACAAGTCTGGACAGTTCCCTATGCGCGCACTAGGACGTAGCCGCGCAAGTGGTGATACCGATGGATTTGTAAAAATCCTTGCAGATAAAACTACAGATGAGGTACTAGGAGTACACATGGTAGGAGCTCGTGTAGCAGATCTTATTGCTGAGGCAGTAACTGCAATGGAATTCCGTGCAAGTGCAGAAGATATTGCACGCATGAGCCACGCACACCCTACATATGCAGAAGCTGTAAAAGAAGCAGCACTAGCTGCTACGGAAGACAGAGCTTTACACGTATAATCATAATAACATATTATAGAGTACAAAAAACCTGCTAGTGATAGCAGGTTTTTTTTGTGATTATTACGCTTTCGCGAAAATTGAAAAATAAACAATGAGTAAATATTGACTTGATTTTTAATCTGGCTTATGTGTCTCTTACGTAAGCTTTTTTTTTAACTCATTTCTTTGTTAATTATAGTTGTTTTCACTCCAATAGTTTGTCGAAACAGGCAGCATTTCATTATTTGGTCCTTTCATGAACATAAGTGGTTGGTCATTTCTTTTATTCTTTTCCATAAACTCTTTTAAACCAAATTGAATGTCAATAATTGATTCAATAGTTTGTTCTAAAAGCCAAAATAGAATATAAGATATCGATAGATCATACTCTCTATTTAACTTTTTTAATTCACTAAAGTTTTTATTGAATTTACTAGATGCCAAAATGGTTGTCTCTACTTTTCCGTTTATCAATTTAATAGATAAAGATGATTTTTCTCCGTCTTTTCCTGAATGAATTACATCAGACCTGTATTTATAGAGTCTTCCAACAAATATACGGTCAAGATTGTCAATAAGTTTGCTGAAAGTAGATTCGTATAATTCATTTTTAGGATCTCGAACTGATTGTGCAAGTTCATTCCATTTAAGTTTTTTGTGGTTTTTCAGGCTTAGAAAGGCTACCAAATTACTCACATAATCAAAGGCCGAAATGATATGAAAAATAATGCTGTCAAACAAAGCTGAAATATCAGACTTTCTATTTTGAAAATGAAGATGTAAGGATGTTTGACTATTTTCTTCTTTAAATATATCTGATAATTCTTTGTCTAATGAACTAAGTAGATTTACAACGATATTTATATGTAGCCTAATAGCTCCCAATCGGTAAAGAATATTGTCTCTAAATTCATAGATTTTATTATTCGTATAACTAGAATCTAAATAATATTTGTAATCCATTCCAATAGCAATCATGTTATTACTAATTGATTGGAATCCATCGCTTACATTTTTCATTTCTGAATTTAAGTCGGTGATATTTTTATATGGTCTGTTTGTTCTAAGCAAGGTTGACTTTTTTAATGAGTTATGTCAGACTAGTACGAAAAGCAAGTGCCACTCCCAGTTGCTCTAAGTATTTCTATTGAGTCTGATTTTTGTAATTTAATTTATTACCTAAATATACCACACTAGACCGCATCTAATAGAGTTTTACTTTCAACGTTATCAACACCTTATGCACTAAGGTTGACTGTCCCCAATTTTCAAGTATTTTGAACACCAAACGAGATTTAAAATAAGGTCGTTTTGTATTTTTGCACCTCTTAAAAAGAGCATTTATGTGGTACAGACGCCTTCTTAAAATATCCATTATATTTTTATACTTAATTATTATTGCAGGAGCGGTGGTGCGTATGACGGGAAGTGGTATGGGATGTCCAGACTGGCCGCAGTGTTTTGGGTACCTAGTGCCGCCTACGGAGGAGAGCGAGCTACGATGGGAGCCTAACCATCTGTATGAAGATGGACAAGTAATCATACTGGAAGAATCATTACGTATTGCTCCTACAGATTTTACTTCTGGAGATTCATATAACGAAGCCAACTGGGAAACCTATGATAAACATGATTATGCTAGTTTTAATGTATGGCATACGTGGATAGAGTATATAAATAGACTCGTGACTGCACTAGCAGGAATCCCTATTTTACTTATGGTTATTCTAGCTTTCTGGTACTGGAAGGGTAATAAATGGCTCATTTTTGCCACGTTTATGGTGATGCCACTCATGCTTTTTCAAGCATGGCTTGGTAAGCAAGTTGTGGACTCAAATTTACTTCCCGTGAAGATTACCATTCACATGATAGCGGCGTTATTTATTGTAGCCTTATTGTTATTCTTATGGTGGAAATCTCAGATAAAGGAAGGTTTGCAGGATACGCTTTCGCGAAAGCGTACCTATGACCCACGTTTTAAAAACTTAATAATTATTGCTAGTCTATTAACACTTATCCAAATAGCACTAGGAACCCAAGTGCGTCAATATGTAGACGAGCGCGTTGCTGAAGTAGGCTATGAAGCAAAAGAATTATGGCTTAACCCTGCGACCATATGGTTTTATGTGCATAGATCTTTTTCTATACTTGTCACGCTCCTCAATCTTTATATTTTCTGGCGTAACAGAAGTTTAGTCTTAGGTCATACTAAGTTGCTCAACTGGGTGCTTATTTTTATAGGGCTGGAGGTAGTAACCGGGATTGCTATGTATTATATAGATTTCCCATTTGGCACACAACCTTTACACTTAGTGATATCGTCATTATTATTTGGCGCACAATTCTACGTATTGTTAGAAAGTTTCCCAAAAAGGGTAGCAGTCTCTCCCATGAGATAACACAAAACCAAGTATCTTTACCATCTTAAAATTTTTACAATGATTTACCGTTTTAGAGCAATTCTAGACACAGAAGAAGACGTTTTTCGCGATCTTGAAATTGAAGCAACAGATACTTTAGAAGATTTACATAATGCTATAAATCAGTCATTTGGATTTGATGGAGCAGAGGTTGCCGCTTTTTACTTAAGCGATGATACATGGATGCAAGGGGAGGAGTTTGCACAATTTGATATGGGAGAAGGTGAGAGCCAGCTACGTATTATGAATGAGACATCACTAGATGGTCTTTTAGGAGAACATCAGACGCGTCTTATCTATGTGTATGACTTTTTAAATATGTGGCGTTTTCTAGTAGAACTGGCTGAAATTACAGAGCCAGAAGATGGCATGACGTATCCTAACCTGATGTTTGTGCAAGGGCAAGTGCCAGATCAAGCACCAGAGTTTGAAATGGAAGATCAGGAGCTAGGAGCAGACGACGACGATGAAGATGAGTTTAATGATGACTATAACATTGACGATTTTGACGATCTTAGTTTTGATGAAAACTGGAACTAGTTTGCTTTAAATTTTACGTAGTACCTTGAGCCTGCTATTGCAAGCTCATAATTAACAACCTATACCTACAAATGATAAACTTATACAGTGCCCAGATAGAATCACTTTCCATTCACCGTATTGGAAATAAAGGTAAAGCAGAAGGGCTTTTTGTATCTCAAGATCCATATCCATTAAGTGACGAACTTACACCACTTATTAAGGAGTTTTTCTTTAAGCCTTTTCGTGAGAAAGAGGAGAATTATTATAAATTCTTCCATGAGCAAGATATAGAGTTTAACACGCTTTTTAGTCTAGCTAAGAAAATCTTTGATAATCCAAGTGGTACACACTTACTTTCTGAAGATATCGCAAAGCATCTTTATGCACAAAGTGATCACCCGCATATCAAGCCAGGAGAATTATACATCGTACACTTAGATGGTGTGCAGATTGATAATATTAAAACAGATGCAATAGGAATCTTTAAGAGCGAACTTAAACAGGATTTCTTACAGTTTCGCGAAAGCGGGACAAACCTACAGATGATTCTTGAGCAAGGGATTAATCTTAATAAACTAGACAAAGGGTGTTTGATTTTTAACCATAAAGAAGAAGAAGGTTATAAAGTGCTCTCTATAGATTCTAACCGCTATGATACGAAGTACTGGCTAGAAAATTTTCTAGGCGTAGAGATTTTTGAAGACGAGACTTTCTACACTAAAAAGTACTTGAAGTTCTGTCAAGACTTTGCAAAAGACGTGGTATTGCCTGCTGAGGATAAGAAGGAAGAAGTTCTTTTTATGAACCGTGCGGTAAATCACTTTGCAAAGAACGATACCTTTGACGAGTCTGCTTTTATGAATGAGGTGATCGAAAATCCAGATTTGATACCTGAATTTCGTAATTACAAAGCAGAACAATCTCCAAAATATAAAATAGAGGATCTTACCGATTTTTCTATAAGCAACAAAGCGGTAACAGCACAGCGTAAGAAGATCAAGAGTGTTATTAATCTTGATACTAATATCCAGATAAAACTAGATTTTATCAATGGAGAAAGCGCAGAGAAGTTTGTTGAAAAAGGATGGGATGAGGAAAAACAGATGTACTATTACTTAGTGTATTTTAATAAAGAACAGAAATAGTAAGAACTACTTCTTATACAAGAAAAGCGTAGCACACAGTGCTACGCTTTTTTTATACTACTATTTTATGAAGCGTTATATATCTTTTATTAGCCTCTTTAAACTGATGTCTTCATAGTTACGTTTTACAAATTCTAGTGCGGCTCGCAACACTGCACCCATATTTGCCGCACGTCTAAATTTCATATCGTTTGTAAAGTCATAAATATCTGCTCGTAATTGTTTAACATTTTCACGAGGAGAGATATTATCGGTGGCCATTACACGAAGTAAGCGTGTAAGGCGCTTTTTTCCATTAATTATTCTTCTTGCAAGAAGTGCTCTCTCTTCATTGCGATATTGTTCTATTGAGCGGTTATCTAGGCGTTTTGCAACTAGCCGCACAAGCTTTATATTTTCTTTAAAAATTGCTGGTTGGTATACTTTAAAGTTACCTTCGTAACACTGCTGGTCAAAATCTATTGCGCGTATTTTGTAACGAACTGTATCAAAATCGTGTGTTGGCACAATTACAAAATTATAAGCTCTCATATCACCTAACAGTGTGATCATGCAGCGTTCATTGAACTTTACAAACTCTTTTGCGATTTGAGTCAGACCTAGATCATCACAGGTTTCCATGTGATCTTTGATAAAATCATCACCAGGAATACCAGATATGTGTTCTTCTATAAGTGTATTTTCAAAAACTAGAAAACTAATTCGGTTAGGAGATAATATATGCTCGAGTTCTAATCCATACACTCTACTTGCATCTGCTTGCTTTACATAAAAATAGACGTAATTATTGTTATATATATTAAGCACCTTAATGCGGAATGGTTTTGAGTTTCCAAAAGTGCAAAAGTCGATACCGCCTATTTTTAAATAATCAAAAATATTTTCATTACCATCAGAGTGCAGCTGGGTATAAATACGTTTGAGGTTATATTCTATTTCATCTTGCTCAAATTCTGGATAGTAAACTCGCATCCATAAGGTGTCATTATCATCATTGTCATACACGCTAACACCGCCAGAAAATCTAAGTAAGTCTTCATAAGATATTGTCACCTCAGAAGTTCTTGCGTATGTTTTGAGGTATGAAAGAAGCTTCTCATTTACAGGAAATGAGGGTTTCTTTTTAGACATCAGTTTACTTTCCATTGGGGTGTATTTTATGTAAAGATACTAAAGGCTTGTAACAAATAGTAGAGACAAACGTCTTGTAAACACTAGCAATCAAAAAACAACCGAGATATTGGAAACTATATTAACGATTAACAATCTTACGAAGCATTACGGCCATGTGAAGGCCGTAAATGATCTCTCGTTTACGATAGAAAAAGGAAATGTGTACGGAATTCTAGGACCTAATGGTAGTGGTAAATCTACCACCTTAGGGATGGTGCTCAATGTAGTGAATCCTACCGCAGGAACCTTCCACTGGTTTGACGGGACAGATACTACACACAATGCTTTAAAGAAAGTAGGAGCAATTATAGAGCGGCCTAATTTTTACCCTTATATGACAGCGGCACAAAATCTTGCTCTAGTTTGTAAGATTAAGGATGTCTCACCAGATAAGATACAAGAAAAGCTTACTATCGTAGGTCTACTAGATCGCATGCACAGCAAGTTTAGCACGTATTCTTTAGGTATGAAACAGCGTCTTGCAATAGCCTCTGCATTGCTTAATGATCCAGAGATTTTAATTCTTGACGAACCTACCAATGGTTTAGATCCTCAGGGAATACACCAGATAAGAGAGATTATAAAAAACATTGCAGCAGGGGGAACTACCATTCTCTTAGCTTCTCACTTACTAGACGAGGTAGAAAAAGTATGTACGCATGTCGTGATCTTACGTAAAGGAGTAAAACTATATGCTGGACGTGTAGATGCCATGAATGCAAGTCACGGATTTTTTGAGCTACGTTCAGATAATCTTGCATTATTAAAAACGTATTTAGAGAGTCATTCAGACTTTGGAGAAGTAAGTATAAAAGATGATCTTCTCACGGGATTTTTAACAAATCCGCTTGACGCGAAAACGTTAAATACCCAACTACACCAGCAAGGTATTGTACTTACGCACTTAGTGAAGCGTAAAGAAAGCCTTGAAGAGCAATTCCTTGAATTAACTAAAAACTAACCAACCAGATGTTACGACTACTTACCATAGAATATCATAAACTCAAGCACAGTAAAACGTCTCGGGTACTCATAATTGGCTATTTCATTTTACTTTCTGCAATTGCATTGCTTGCCTCTATAAAATTTAATCTTTTTGGAGCCGAATTCCGCTTGGCAGATCAGGGTATATTTAATTTCCCTTACATCTGGCACTTTAACACCTATGTTGCGGCTATACTTAAATTTTTTCTTGCCGTAGTGATTGTCTCCATGACGGCAAATGAATATAGCAACAGAACACTCAAGCAAAACCTTATAGATGGATTAAGCAAGAAAGAGTTTATACTTTCTAAGTTTCTTACGGTCGTTGTATTTTCGGCAGTGTCTACCATATTTGTAGCAGTATTGAGTTTGATTTTAGGCTTTGCTTTTTCAGATTTTACAGAGGCATCTATCGTTTTTTCTGACATGGAGTACTTGTTAGCCTTTTTTATCAAATTAGTCGCATTCTTTTCATTCTGTCTCTTTTTAGGAATATTAATAAAGCGTTCGGCTTTTGCATTAGGATTTTTATTGATGTGGTATTTCTTTGAAGGCGTAGTACAATTAGTGTGCTTGTTCTTTCAAGAGAAGTATGACATGGAAGGCTTGCGCAGTAATGTAACACAGTTTTTGCCGCTTGAGTCTATGAGTAATCTTATTGAACAACCTATTACAAGATTAAACGTAGTACAGTCTGCAGCAAATCAGATTCAGGCAGATGTGCTTTCAGATTACACGGTATATTTCCACGAGATTGCCATTGTATCTCTATGGATATTCATATTTATTTATGCGAGTCTTGCCTTGCTTAAGAAGAGGGATTTATAAGATCTCGCTTTCGCGAAAGCGTATATACACCAAAGCGCTCACATCATCGTGAGTGCTTTTTTTATGTGTTATAGTTTCATTATTGAGACTTAGTATAGTTCTGAAAATTCTATCCCAAAAGAAGATTGCTGATTATTATTGCGTGACCAAATTCTAAAAAGAGGCAATACCCACAAATGATATACTTTTAAGCGATAATACGCTCTAAAGTACTGTCAATCTTTAAAAAAGAGGTATTTTCGCGTTTATAGCTATGACTTTTAAAGACCTCAATCTCGATAAATTTTTGTGGAATGCCCTAGACGATATGGGATTCACTCAACCTACTCCTATACAGGTGGATGCACTCGCTCCAGTTATGTCTGGTGGAGATGTGGTTGGGATTGCACAAACTGGTACGGGTAAAACCTACGCGTATTTACTTCCTATACTTAGAACACTACCATATTCTCGCCAAGAGAATCCGCGTGTGCTTATCCTTGTCCCTACAAGAGAATTAGTGCTGCAAGTGGTAAGTGAGTTAGAAAAGCTTACAACGTACATAGATGTGCGCGTGGCTGGTGTATATGGAGGAGCAAATATTAATACTCAAAAAGCACTTATTGCTCAAGGGCAAGATATTGTGGTTGCTACTCCAGGAAGGCTTTATGACCTTGCGGTGAGTAGAGTATTACAACTCAAGAGTATCCAGAAAGTGGTGATTGATGAGGTAGATGTGATGCTTGATCTAGGTTTTAGACCGCAGCTCATGAATATTTTTGATATTCTACCTAAGCGTCGCCAGCATATCATGTTTAGTGCAACGATGACAGAAGATGTGGATGCACTTATAAAAGATTTCTTTAGCACACCTCAATTTATTAGGGTTGCAAAAAGTGGTACACCGCTAGAAAATATCACGCAGATAGGTTATAAAATGCCTAACTTTTATACAAAGGTAAATTTCCTTTTAGAAGAACTTGCTTTCTCAAAGAAGTACCCAAAAACTCTATTATTTGTGCGTGATAAACGCATGGCAGACAGACTTTATTTAAAATTAGAAGAAGCATTTCCGGGTGATGTAGATCTTATACACTCAAATAAAACGCAAAACTACCGTATCAATAGTATCAATGCATTTGCAAAAGGGAAGGTACGTATGATGGTAGCTACAGATGTAATGGCACGTGGTCTTGATATAGATGATATTACACATGTAATCAACATTAACACTCCACGTTTTCCAGAAAATTACCTGCACAGAATAGGTCGTACAGGTCGTGCTCAAAAAGAAGGAGTTTCTATTGTGTTAAGTACTCCAGAAGAGGATGAATATCTAGCAGAAATCGAAGCATTAATGGGAGTAAAGGTTGCTATTCAACCGCTGCCAGAAGATGTTGCGATTTCTAAGGAACTTACTCCAGAGGAACGCCCAGAAGCAAAAGAAATTTTTAATCCGCATCGATGGAATAAAAATGATGACGATGCTCCGGGGCCAGCTTTTCATGATAAAAGTGAAAAGAACTCTAAGGTCAATTTAGGTGGTGCTTATAGAAGGGAAATAGCCCAAAAATATAAGAAACCTAAGACTAGGGGAGATAAGAACTACAACAAAAGAAATAAACGTAAATAAGTAAAGAAATGTGTCGACTACTACAGATGTTAGGGATCTGTCTAGCCGTACTACTATTAAACTCCTGTTTTGATAATAGTAAGTATGATCCAGAACCATATGTAAGATCCTTGGAGATCATAAAATTATCAGAGCAAGACTACGTGCATGTATCTTACCTAAAAGATAGTTATGGTGGTTATATTCCTTGCAATGGTTACATACGAGTAGAAGGAAGCGAAGCTTTTATTTTTGACACACCTCTTAACGATACACTTTCTGAACAGCTTATCACATTTGTACAAGAAGACCTAAAGGCAACTATAAAAGGGGTGCAAGTGAGTCACTCTCATATAGATGGTGCTGGTGGTATTAACGCTTTCGCGAAAGCAAAAATACCCACTTACGCTTCTGCCAAAACAGCAGCATTACTAGCCAAAGATTCTCTAGCTATTAGTAATCCTTTCTCACAAAAAGACAGCATACAGATAGCCGAAAATTTTATTGTAATGGAGTATCTAGGACCTGCTCACAGTGATGATAATTCTATTGCATACATACCAGCATCAGATATTTTATTAGGTGGTTGTATGATCAAGCCGCTAGATGGAACAAAAGGAAATCTTGCAGATGCAAATCTCGATGAGTGGGCAAACACGGTAACTACTTTACAAAATCGTTATCCAAATGTCTTACAAGTGATTCCTGGACATGGTGGTAGAGGAGATAAAGAGTTACTTGACTATACAATTGGTATGTTCCAGAAGAGTAGTGAAGTAATAGGCGATAACGAAGAGACAGTTGAAGTCGCTACAAATTAAAAATATAAATCATCACCACTCTTTGAGGTGATTATCAAATAAATTATGGAAGACAATAAAAAGGTAGCAGGTATTGCACCAATAGCAGTAGAGCTAGAAGAAGGAAAGAAATATTCATGGTGCACTTGTGGTCACTCTGAGAAGCAACCTTTTTGCGACGGAGGACACAAAGCAGCAGAAAGTACGCCTAGCTTACGTTTTGAAGCAGAAAAGACAGGGACAGCATACTTATGTAACTGTAAGATGACAAAGAATCCACCATACTGTGATGGAAGTCACAAGACGTGTGAAATAGGATAAACTTAACTAACTGTTATTAAAAAGCCCTTAGTATATCTACGATATGCTAAGGGCTTTTTAGTTGAATGAAAACCTTCTCTATTTAATGAGTTTTATGTCTTTTGCTTTTTTGATCATAAAAGCAATGGCAGCTTCCTTTTCGTTAGGGATTTCACCTTCTAAGATAGCTTCTTTAATTGCTTCCTTAAGTATCCCTATCTCACGACCTGGTTTAAGATTAAAAGCTTCCATGATTTCCTCTCCAGAAACTGGCGGCTGAAAGTTGCGCACGTGGTCACGCTCTTCAACCTCTTTCATTTTCTCACGTACTACTTTAAAATTGTTGTGGTATCTCTTAAAGCGTTTTGGGTTTTTGGTAGTGATGTCTGCCTCACATAGTGTCATGAGATCTTCAATATGATCTCCTGCGTCAAAAATGAGTCTTCGTACAGCGCTATCTGTAACATGATCTTCTGAGATAACGATAGGTCGCGAACTCATAAGTACCATTTTTTGGACAAATTTCATTTTGTCATTTAATGGCATTTTCAGGCGTTTAAATAATTTGTAAACCATTTTTGAGCCTACAAACTCGTGCCCATGAAAGGTCCAGCCCACCTTTTTTGAAAACTTCTTTGTTGGCGCTTTACCTATGTCATGTAACAATGCAGCCCAGCGTAACCAGAGATCATCAGTATGTTCGGAGATGTTATCTACCACTTCAAGGGTGTGGTAAAAGTTGTCTTTATGCTTTTGCCCCTCAATCTCATCTATGCCTTTTAACGCCATAAGCTCCGGTAAGATATATGGGAGTAGTCCTGTTTTTTCCAGCAGTAAAAAACCTTTAGAAGGAGTAGGGCTCAACATTATTTTATTAAGCTCATCTACAATGCGCTCGTTTGTAATAATCTTAATGCGCTCTGCATTTTTAGTGATAGACTCAAGCGACGTGCGCTCAATCATGAAGTCTAGCTGTGAAGCAAAACGGATTGCACGCATCATACGAAGTGGATCGTCACTGTATGTGATATCTGGATCTAAGGGCGTTCTTATAATCTTACGTTCAAGATCGCTTATTCCATTAAAGGGATCAATCACATCGCCATAACCGTTATCATTAAGTTTAATAGCTAGTGCGTTTATAGTAAAGTCACGACGGTTTTGGTCATCTTCTAGTGTGCCATCTTCTACTACGGGATTACGACTTTCTGTAGCATAAGATTCTTTACGGGCACCTACAAACTCAATATCCATATTACCAGAACGTAACATAGCAGTACCGTATGTTTTAAATACTTGTACTTTAGGCTTGTTCGGTAAAATTTGCGATACTTTACGAGCAAGTGCAATACCACTACCCACAGCTACAACATCAATATCTTTTACTTCTTTATTACGTTTTAAAAGGTAATCGCGTACAAATCCACCTATAACGTAGGTTTCTAGTTCGAGTGCATCTGCGGCATTAGAAATATTGTTAAAGATAGGAAGGGAGAGTGCGTTCTTTAGATTCATTACTAGAATTTAAATAGAGGTAAAGGTGTGGATTTGGCACATTTTCGCGAAAGCGAGATCATGCCAAGCATATTTTTATAAAAATAGAGATAGGCTTACTTAATTAAAAGTAGGTACTTAAATGAATTATTCTCTAATGATGGTTACTTTACCATCTTCTGTAAGTTTTATAATTGCGCTAGGTTTAGTTGATGTGCGATCACGATCTAAATTCACTACATAATCTACACCGTCTATAATTTCTTGAGAAATCTCACTAAAACTTTGAGGGGTAGGCTTTCCAGTTATATTTGCGCTTGTAGAAACGATAGGTTTTCTAAACTTTTTAAGTAAAAAGTTACAAAACTGATTGCGACACACTCTAAAGGCAGTGCTGTTATCTGGTGCAATCACATTAGTCGCTATACGTATAGGATCATCATAGATGATTGTAGTAGGTTTTGCAGCATATTTGAGTATGTCATAAGCTACCTCAGGAATATTTTCAATATACTGGTTAAGCATTTTAAAATCACTTACAAGACAGATAAGAGATTTACTCTCTGCGCGCTTTTTAAGTGCATATACTTTATCTACGGCATCTGGGTTTGTAGCATCACAACCTATTCCCCATACAGTATCTGTAGGGTAAAGAATAAGGCCACCTCTTTTTAAAACGGCTAGTGCTGCGTCGTGTTCTTGTTTCATCAAATAAATTTAACTGCAAAAATAACCTATTCTTTTTTTATTAGTATACTCTAAGGCACTTTGTAAAGGGAAGGATAGCAATTTTATATATTTGCGGGATATAATGTATTGATGTTTTATAGTAAGCGACTGTAATCGTAAGAGCGACTTCTTATGAATTTCTAACGCAACGACATTAATTACCATCTTAACTAACTCATACCTGTGAACATAGTTTTCTCTAAAAATTTTAAGGGTGATACAAAAGCAATCGAGCAATGTATTACAGATTTTGATACTTCCGGTAAGAAGTTTGATGAGCGCAAGCGCAATTCTTTAAAGCTTTTTGAAGTAGGAGGAAGGGTGATTAATGTGAAGTCATTTAAGGTGCCTAATCTTATTAATAGATTAGCTTATAGATATCTTCGTAGCTCAAAAGCAGCAAGATCTTTTGAGTATGCTCATAAACTTTTAGAAAACGGTATTCTTACACCACAACCCATTGCTTATTTTGAAGAAGAAGGAGTGTTGTTTGGGCAAAGTTTTTATGTGAGTAATCATCTCAACTATGATCTTACGTATAGAGAGCTATGTGAAGCATCTCCTTACATAGGGAATAAAGATATACTAAGTGCTTTTGCAAGGTTTACGTATAGTTTACATAAAAAGGGAATACACTTTCTTGATCACTCTCTAGGTAATACACTCATTGTTATCACAGATAAAGGCTATGATTTTTACTTGGTCGATCTTAATAGGATGAAATTTGGCCCTATGGATTTTGAAACTCGCATGAATAACTTTGCGCGATTATCTCCACGTCCTGAGGATATTGCAGTGATGGCTAGTGCTTATGCTGTAGAGAGTGGTGATAATGAGAAAAAAGTATTTAATGCCATGCTAGCAGGAGTACAAAAATTTCAAAAAGCTTTTTATAAAAAGAAACGACTTAAAAAGCGTTTAAAATTCTGGAAAGGCTAGTGACAGTCAAATCCTTCTGTGTAAAGAAGGCATATAGTCACAACACTTTGCTAATAGCGGAGTAACTAATTAAATAAGCCCTACCTTCGCGCTTTAAGGAAGTGACTACATTTAGGTCATTTCACAAAACCTTTATATGTCATTTAAATCTTTAGGGCTCTCTGATGCCCTGCTCAAAGCTGTGAGCGAAAAAGGCTATACAACGCCATCACCTATTCAACAAAAAGCAATTCCAGTAGTACTTCAAGGCAAAGATGTTCTTGCAAGTGCACAAACCGGAACAGGAAAAACTGCAGGATTCACACTGCCTATGATCCATAGGCTTATAAATAACCCAAAACAAGGACGCCGTAAGATAAGAGCACTAGTGCTTACACCTACAAGAGAGCTTGCTGCTCAAATACAAGAGAATGTATTAGAGTACAGTAAGTACGTAGATATAAAATCTATGGTCATCTTTGGTGGGGTAAACCAGAACCCACAAGTACGCACCTTACGTCAAGGAGTAGATATTCTAGTTGCCACTCCTGGTAGACTATTAGATTTACAAAATCAAGGTTTATTGAGCCTTTCTGATGTAGAGTTTTTAGTACTTGATGAAGCAGACCGTATGCTTGATATGGGCTTTATACATGATATAAAGAAAGTATTAAAAATGGTTCCGGCGAAAAGGCAGAACCTCCTTTTTAGTGCAACGTTTAATACAGATATTAAGAAGTTTGCAAGTAGCATTCTTACTAATCCTGTATTAGTAGAAGCAACACCAGAAAACACTACTGCAGAGAAAGTAGATCAAAAATCGTATAGAGTAGATAAGTCTCGTAAAACAGAAATGCTTATCAAATTTATAAGAGAAGGAAACTGGGATCAAGTGCTGGTGTTCACAAGAACTAAGCACGGTGCAAACAGACTTTCTCAAAAATTAGAGAAAGACGGAATCTCATCTGCAGCAATACACGGTAATAAAACACAAAACGCAAGAGTAAAAGCACTTGCTGGTTTTAAGAGTGGAAAAGTTCGCGTACTTGTAGCAACAGACATTGCTGCTCGTGGACTTGATATCCCATTATTACCTTATGTGATTAACTATGAGCTTCCTAATGTGCCAGAAGATTATGTACACCGTATAGGTCGTACTGGTAGGGCAGGAGCAAGTGGTCAAGCAATATCACTAGTAGGAGTGGATGAGGTAGATTATGTAAGAGGGATAGAAAAGCTATTAGGAGAAAAGCTACATAGCGAAGTATTAGAAGGTTTTCAGCCAACAGATACGCTAGCGCAGATCAAAAAAGAAGCTGCCGAAAATAAAGCAAGACACCAGCAAGGTCGTCGTAACTCTGGTAACAGTGGAGGACGAGGGAAAAGTGCTGGAGGAAGTAAAAGTTCTGATAGTAGAAACAAAAACTCAAGAAGACGTTAATAGTTTTCTTTAATAAATATGAAACCTCTTATCTGTATGGATAAGGGGTTTTTTTTATGCTTTCGCGAAAGCGTATGTTAAGTAAACTTTATTATCCTTAAACTTATTTAGAATAATTAAAGATAAGGTTGTCTCTTTTTCAACTACGTATTATTTTTGCCGCATAATACAAACAACCATATTATGAAGATTCTTCGATATTTTTTGATCATAGCACTTATTGCGCTTGTAGTTATTCAATTTATTAGACCAGATAAGCAAGAAGGTAATTATCTCGCTATAGATGCATTTGAAACAGAAACTAATATGCCTGCAGAGGTGAGAGCGATATTCAGCAACAATTGTTATGATTGTCATAGTGGTGTAACTACATATCCTTGGTATGCAGATATTGCACCTTTATCTTATTGGGTAAACGATCATATTGAAGATGGTAAAAGACATTTTGATGTAGAAGAGTGGAATAACTATTCCCTCAAGAAAAAAGACCATAAACTAGATGAGCTCATAGAAGAAGTTGAAGAGGGAGAAATGCCTCTAAAATCATATACACTGCTTCATGGAGACTTATCTGACGAAGAAAAAGAGCTTTTAGAAAACTGGGCAAAAGAAGCTCGAGCCCAGATACAGAGCGAGATGGTTGTGCAATAAAAACAGCAAAAATTAATTTTAACACATTCTTATTCTTATTTATTCTAAATAAGCTTGCTAGAACGAGAAATGACTATTATTTTTGCCGTCGTAAACAAATTTACTATTTATATTAAGTCTAAATAAAAATGAAAAACTTCTTACCAATAGCACTAGCAATTACGACAATCGCCTTTACATCTTGTGAAGATGACGATAGCCCAGTAATCGAACAAGAAATTGAAGTAGTTGCACCAGCAACTTATTCTTTTGAAAGAAATGGAGAAAGCACTGTAAGCTTCTCAGGACAAACAACACGCATCGCAATGGCACAAGAAATTGTGAGCGAGATGAGTGATTTTGATAATGCTTCTATAGCATCATTAACAGACATGTTTGCAAATGAGAATAACCCTTTTGAGGATGCAGATTTAAATGCGTCTGATAAGAGTGTAAAAAGTAAAGTAGCTGCTTCTACAGATTACTTTTCTACAAATGCAGCAGCCTCTGCTGAAATCAAAGCATATATAGAGTCACACTTCACAACACAGATAAACGAAGTATTTCCAGCTCAAAATACACAAGCTTCTATAGGTGTTGCTGGTCAAATAGCAGATGGAGAAAGCACTCGTTATGTAGCAGCAAATGGTTTGGAATATAACCAAATTGTTGCAAAGAGTCTTATAGGTGCACTAATGGTTGATCAAATGCTTAACAATTACTTAGGTACAAACGTACTAGACGCTGGTACAAACATAGCAGATAATGATGCAGATGTTCTTGTAGAGGGTAAAGTATACACAGATATGGAGCACAAGTGGGATGAGGCTTTTGGTTACCTTTTTGGCAACAGTGCAGATCCAGCAAATGCAAATGCTACTATAGGTTCTGATGATTTCTTCTTAAACAGATATTTAGGTCGTGTAGAAGGAGATGAAGACTTTGCAGGTATTGCTCAAGATGTTTTTGATGCTTTTAAACTAGGTCGTGCAGCAATCGTTGCAAAGGATTACGAATTAAGAGATGAGCAAGCAGAAATCTTAAGAACAAAAATCTCTGAGGTAGTAGGGATTCGTGCAGTTTACTACTTACAACAAGGTAAAAATGCTATAGAGGCAGGTAATTTTGGAACTGCATTTCATGATCTATCAGAAGGTTTTGGATTTGTATATAGCTTACAATTTACACGTAACCCTGATACAGATGCACCATACTTATCTAGAGAAGAAGTACAAGGAATCGTAAGCCAACTAACAGCTGGTAACGGACTTTGGGAAGTTACACCAGCAACTCTTGATTTAATATCAACTACGATAACAGATCGTTTTGACTTCACATTAGAGCAAGCAGGAAGCTAATAAGAAATAACACCTACTCACAGGGAGCCCATTGGCTCCCTTTTGGTGGAAAAAAGAAGAATTAACTATGAAAAAGATTTTTGGAATTATAGCAATTGCTTTGTTCTTTTATGCATGTGGTAGTGATGATACAACCATTACAACAGACGATAGTGGAACAGGAAACACAGGTAACTTTGATCGTAGCGCGATGCTTACTAATTGGGCAGATAATATTATTGTGCCAGGTTATGTAGACTTTAATGCAAAGGTAAATACACTAGAAAGCGCAACAGCAGCATTTACTGCAGATGCTAGTGACCTAACCGCAGTGCGTGCCGCATGGTTAGACGCTTATACAACATGGCAACGAGTTTCTATTTTTGAAATAGGCCCAGCCGAAACGGTTAACCTACGTCTTAACGTAAACATTTACCCAGCAAATGTTACTACCATAGAGAGTAACATTGATAATGGTTCTTATGATTTTGGACTATCATCTAACCGCTCTGCCAAAGGTTTTCCAGCAATTGATTACTTATTATACGGTTTAGGAGCAGACGAGACTGCGATTCTTGCAGTTTATAATGGAGCAGAAGGAGCTGCTTACAAGCAATATCTTAATGATGTAGTTGCAGATATGAAGCAACTTACAGTATCAGTATTAAGCGAGTGGCAAGGTTCTTACAGAGCTGCATTTATAGAAAACGATGGAGCTTCGGCGACGGCGTCTACAGATCGTTTTGTAAATGATTACATATTCTATTACGAGAAGTTCTTACGTGCTGGTAAAATGGGAATTCCTGGAGGCGTATTTTCTGGTAATGTAGAAGTTGGCAATCTAGAAGCACTGTATGCAGGCAACCTTTCTAAAGAATTATTTTTAGTAGGTCTAGATGCAACTCAAGACTTCTTTAATGGAAAAGCATATAATACAAATGCTCAAGGCGAAAGCTTATCATCTTATCTTGATGAACTTAATGCAATAAAAGACGGCGTAGATCTAAATGAGATCATAAACTCGCAATTTGATGTTGCACGTGCTTCGGTAAGTGCATTGGGAAGTTTTGAAAGCGAACTTTCTCAAAATCCTCCTTCGACATTTTTAGAGTCTTATAATGAAGTACAACGCCTTGTACCACTTCTTAAAGTAGATATGGTAAGCGCAATGAGCATTAGTATTGATTTTGCAGATGCAGACGGAGATTAGATCTTAGATGATACAGCAAGTCAAAAGATATTTAAATACACAAAGAGAGGCCGCACCACTAGCGGTCTTTCGTGTGTCTTTTGGATTGCTCATGCTAGCCAGTCTCATCAGATTCTGGAGTCACGGGTGGATTGAGAAATTCTATATTGCACCATCCTTCCATTTTACATTTTATGGTTTTGAGTGGGTGCGTCCTTTCGAGAATTATACCTACTTGTTATTTGCGATATGTGCGTTAAGTACGATCATGATAACCATAGGTTATAAATACCGTCTGGCAATTATCATATTCTTTTTGAGCTTCACATATATAGAGCTCATGGATAAAACCATGTATCTCAATCACTATTACTTCATCAGCATGCTTAGCTTCTTGATGATTTTTATACCTGCTGGTTCTTATTTTTCGATTGATGCATTACAGCTTTCGCGAAAGCGTGCAGCTACACCCATCCAGTTTGTGCCTCGCTGGACAATAGATAGTATCAAACTACTGCTGGGGATAGTGTATGTATATGCAGGACTAGCAAAGCTTAATAGTGACTGGCTTGTAAAGGCCATGCCGCTTAAAATTTGGTTGCCTTCTAAATTTGATATTCCGTTTATAGGTGATTTGTTGGGTCAAGAATGGGTGCATTATGCCTTTAGTTGGTTTGGAGCGGGATATGATTTGTTGATTCCTTTTTTCTTGCTCTGGCGTAAGTCGAGGCCTTTTGCATTTATCATGGTCATCATTTTCCATGTGCTTACACGAGTGTTGTTTCCTATCGGGATGTTTCCGTATGTGATGATAGTGAGCGCGTTGATTTTCTTTGATGTAGGTTTTCATAAAAAGATTATTTATGCTTTCGCGAAAGCGGTAAAATATCCACAACAGTTATTAGAAACTACACAGCATTATGCGCCTAGAAACCTTAATCTAGCAAAGGCTTCTATAGTTATTGTAGCGATATTTTTTACAGTCCAACTACTATTGCCATGGCGTTACCTAGCGTATCCTGGGGAGTTATTCTGGACAGAAGAGGGCTATAGATTCTCATGGAGAGTGATGCTCATGGAGAAATCTGGCTATGCACAATTTAAAATAGTAGATGGCGTAAGCGGAAAGCGATTTTATGTAGATAATACAGATTTCTTAACTCCACTACAAGAAAAGCAAATGAGCTTCCAGCCAGACTTTATTTTAGAATATGCTCACTATCTTCGCGACCATTTTGAGGGTCAGGGTCACCAAGAGGTAGAAGTCTACGTGGAGTCTTATGTTGCTCTTAATGGAAGGTTGAGTACCACATATATTGATCCCAAAGCGGATCTCGCGCAAATAGAAGATTCTTTTGCTCATAAAAATTGGATTATACCATTTACAGATGAAATTAAAGGTTTATAATACGTTGTTATTGATTTTATGTGCGCTTTCTATGAGTGCACAATTTACATTTTCAGGTAAAGTAACAGACGCTACAGGTGCGGGTATTGCTGAGGTTGAGGTATATGTGCGTCAGGCAAATATGGTCGTTACTACAGATGCTTCTGGAGCGTTTACATTTGATAATGTGACATCTGGAAGCTACGCGGTAGTTGTTTTTGGCTTTGCTTATGAGCTTGTAGAAGATCAAGTTTCAATTACCAATAATGTTACTAAGAATTATACTCTTCAAGAGCTAGGGGAATCACTTTCTGAAGTGGTGCTTACAAGCCGTCGTGAGAAGATTTTTGCTTTACGCTCACTTAAAAAAGTAGAGGGAACAGCAATTTATGCTGGTAAAAAGAGTGAAGTAGTACTTGTAGACCAACTTACGGCAAACCTAGCTACAAATGCACCTAGACAGATTTATAGTCAGGTAGTAGGACTCAACATTTATGAAAATGGAGATGCTGGATTGCAACTCAACATTGGAGGAAGAGGATTAGACCCTAACCGTTCTGCCAACTTTAATATTAGACAGAATAACTATGATATAAGTGCAGACGTTCTTGGATATCCAGAGAGTTACTACACGCCACCGGCAGAGGCTCTTAAAGAAATTCAAGTAGTACGTGGAGCAGCATCATTGCAATATGGAACACAGTTTGGCGGATTGATAAATTTCAAATTTAGAGAGCCAGTAAAAGACAAAAAAATAGAATTGATATCAAGACAGACAGCAGGTTCTTATGGGTTGCTTACCTCGTTTAATAGTTTAAGTGGTACGGTAGGGAAATTCAGTTATTACACTTATTTCAATTACAAAGAAGGAGATGGCTGGAGACCTAACTCTCAGTTTAATAGCCGTAATTACTTTGCGCACGCAGCATACCAGCTTAGTGAGAATACTAAAATAATAGGAGAATTGACCCTGTTTAATTATTTAGCAAAGCAGGCTGGAGGTCTTACAGATGCTCAATTTATAGAGGATCCTAACTTTAGTAATCGTGATCGCAATTGGTTTGATGTAGACTGGAAAGTATATTCTTTACGCCTTGATCACGCCTTTAGTGATAAAACAGATTTTAGCTTAAACGTGTTTGGTCTAGACGCACAACGTAGTGCCGTAGGTTTTAGAACAAACAGAGTGTCACAGCCAGATGATCTAGAAGAACCTAGAGAACTTCTAGTGGATAACTTTACAAACTGGGGTGCAGAAGCACGCTTGCTTACGAGATATAAGATAGGAGAGAAGGATGCTGTTTTCTTAATAGGAAGTAAATATTATGACGCAAGTAATAGTCAGCAGCAAGGACCTGGAACTACGGCTGCAGATGCAGATTTTAGTTTTGCTACAGCGCAGTTTCCTAATTATGAGCGTCAAGCTGAATTTGATTTTCCTAATAGAAACCTAGCTATTTTTGGAGAAAACATCTTTAATGTTACAGATAGACTTTCTATAACTCCAGGTTTTAGATATGAGCAAATCAAAACAGAGAGTGCAGGTTCTTTTAATAATGTAGTGGTTGACCTAGCGGGTAATTTACTTGTAAATGAGGATATAGCAGATAATAGAGTTTTTGACCGTGATTTTTTACTGTTAGGTGCAGGCGTAACATATGATCTATCTCCAGCAGTTGAATTGTACGGGAACTTTAGCCAGAATTATCGTTCTGTTACATTTAATGATATTAGAATTACAAATCCATCATTTGTAGTTGATGAGAATATAACTGATGAGGAGGGATTTACTGTAGACTTAGGAGCTAGAGGACGCATAGATAATAAGTTTGCTTATGATTTTAGTTTGTTTGGTGTGCGATATGATGACCGACTAGGAGAAGTGTTATTTGTAGACTCAGATAATAGTATAAAAAGACGTCGTGGCAACATAGGAGATGCATTTATTTACGGTTTAGAATTTTTTACAGATTGGAATATAAAAAACACATTTTTTGAAGAACAATCAGATTATAAACTTAAGCTCTTTACAAACCTAGCGCTTACAAGTTCAGAATATTTAAACTCTGATAGAAATGGTGTAGAGGGTAATGAAGTAGAGTTTATTCCAGATATAAACTTTAAAACTGGAGTGAATTTTGGATATAAAAATTTTACAGGAAGTGTACAATACACATACCTTACAGAACAATTTACAGACGCATCAAATGCTCCACAAGACGTAAATGATAATCAACGTGGTATAGAGGGGACAATCCCTTCATACGGAGTACTAGATATTTCGGCGGCATATACTTGGAAGCGTTTCAAATTAGAGGCTGGATTAAATAATGCGCTAGATGAGTCTTACTTCACGAGACGTGCTACAGGATATCCTGGCCCTGGGATTATACCAGCAGAGCCGGTTACTTTTTATACGACGCTACAGATTAAAATATAGCAATAGAGTTTTACTCAAAGACAAAGCCATCTCATAAACTTATGAGATGGCTTTGTCTTTGTAATATCCTTGTCTTAAGCTTCGCCTTGCGGAGCCCAAGAAGCGCATAGCATTCCAGGAGCTGCTTGTGTAGGATTTGCACAATCACTTTCTTGATAGCGAGTGCAAGTCACACAATTACGATCGTCTTTTAAAGCAGCTTTCATATCAAAGCTATCACAGGTGTATTGAGCACCTACGTGTACTTCGTGTTTTTTGCAAAAATTTCCATCTCTAAGTTGGTTACAGTTTGAACAGTTGTGTGCGAGTTTGATAGCCATAGTTTCTTTTTTTAATTCATTTCTTCTCTAAAGTTAAGTAGAAAGAATGTTGGATAATCGTAAATAATTGTTAATCAGTTTGTTTGTATTTAGATTGAGTAAGAATAGCTAGCACATACTAGATGTTGTTGCTAGTGGATTATTATAGAAAATTAGAATAAGCTAGTCCGGTTTAAAGCATCGAGGCTGTTAATTATTAGATTACAATTGATTCCCTTACATATTGAGGAATAAAATGTATCTTTGCATGCAATTAATTGTTAGCGTGGATTTATAGTTTATTCGCTTTCGCGAAAGCGTAATAATCCACTCTCACTTCTTAAAACAATAATTGCGATGACTGCACACGAGAATAAAATCTTAGGAGAAGGACTTACGTACGATGACGTACTATTAGTACCAGCATTTTCTGAAGTACTTCCAAGAGAGGTTAGTATACAATCAAAATTTACCCGTAATATAACACTTAACGTACCTATTGTCTCTGCGGCAATGGACACAGTGACAGAAAGTCGTATGGCAATAGCTATAGCGCAAGAGGGTGGAATAGGCGTGTTGCATAAAAACATGACGATCGAGGAGCAAGCCATTAAAGTGCGCAAAGTAAAGCGTGCCGAAAGTGGGATGATTATCGATCCAGTTACATTACCTCTTGAATCAAATGTAGGCGATGCAAAAGCAGCCATGAAAGAGCATAGCATAGGAGGTATTCCTATTGTTGATGATGCTGGGAAATTGATAGGTATCGTGACCAATAGAGATTTACGTTTTGAGAAAAACAATGATCGTCCGGTAAGCGAAGTAATGACTTCAGAAAACCTCGTTACAGCTGCCGAAGGAACATCACTACAACAAGCAGAAGAAATTCTGCAAAATCACAAAATTGAAAAACTACCTGTAGTTACAGATAGCAATACACTTATAGGTCTCATCACTTTTAGAGACATCACAAAACTTACTTTAAAGCCTAACGCAAATAAAGACATCTATGGTAGACTGCGTGTTGCAGCTGCGATAGGTGTAACTGGAGATGCTGTTGAGCGTGCAGGTGCATTAGTAAAAGCGGGAGTAGATGCTATTGTTATAGATACTGCTCACGGTCATACTAAAGGTGTGGTAGAGGTCTTAAAGTCTGTTAAAGCATCTTACCCAGATCTAGATTGTGTAGTAGGAAACATTGCAACTGGAGCTGCTGCAAAATATCTTGTAGAAGCAGGAGCAGATGCGGTAAAAGTAGGTATAGGTCCGGGATCTATATGTACTACGCGTGTAGTAGCAGGTGTTGGTTTCCCACAATTTAGTGCAGTACTTGAATGTGCCGCAGCTATTAAAGGAACAGGAGTTCCAGTAATTGCAGATGGTGGAATACGTTATACAGGTGATATCCCTAAAGCAATTGCTGCAGGAGCAGATTGTGTGATGCTAGGATCTTTACTTGCGGGAACTAAAGAATCACCAGGAGAGACTATTATCTATGAAGGGCGTAAGTTTAAGTCTTACCGTGGAATGGGTTCTGTAGAAGCAATGAAACAGGGATCAAAAGATCGTTACTTTCAGGATGTAGAGGATGATATTAAAAAACTAGTCCCAGAAGGAATTGTAGGTCGCGTACCATATAAAGGCGAACTGAATGAGAGTATCCACCAGTTTGTAGGTGGTCTTAGAGCAGGAATGGGATATTGCGGAGCTGGAAGTGTAGAGGCACTGAAGGAAAATGGACAATTCGTAAAAATCACGGCTAGTGGTATCAATGAAAGTCACCCACACGATGTGACAATTACAAAAGAAGCACCTAATTACTCTAGATAAATAGGCTGCTTTTATTAAAGCATAACATAAATTACAAAAGGCAATCCAGCTTAGGATTGCCTTTTGTTTTGATTAAATAAACGGGTCAAGTGTCTTAAAGTCTCCTTAAAATCTTGTACTTTTACACCCCGTAAACGAACTACAGAAAAACCTTCAATGGCATCTACAAAATACATTTTCGTAACGGGCGGAGTTTCTTCTTCTCTAGGTAAAGGTATCATCGCTGCATCGCTAGCTAAATTACTTCAAGCCAGAGGCTACAGAGTTACTATCCAAAAATTAGATCCTTATATAAATATTGATCCAGGTACTTTAAATCCTTATGAGCACGGTGAGTGTTATGTAACAGATGATGGTGCTGAGACAGATCTTGACCTAGGTCACTATGAACGTTTTCTTAACGTTCCTACATCACAAGCAAATAATGTCACTACAGGACGTATCTACCAAAGCGTTATCGATAAAGAACGTCGTGGAGAATTCCTTGGTAAAACGGTTCAAGTAATCCCTCACATTACTAATGAAATCAAGGAGCGTATCCAGATTTTAGGTAAAAGTGGAGATTATGATATCGTTATAACAGAAATAGGTGGAACCGTAGGTGATATCGAATCACTTCCATATATAGAGAGCATCAGACAACTTAAGTGGGAATTAGGAAAGCAGAATTCGTTAGTAATTCACTTAACGCTTATTCCTTTCCTAGCAGCAGCAGGAGAGCTTAAGACTAAGCCTACACAACATAGTGTAAAAACACTTATGGAAAGTGGTATCATGGCAGATATCTTAGTATGTCGTACTGAGCATGAATTAGGGTATGAGCTTAAGTCAAAACTTGCTCGTTTTTGTAATGTAGAGCAAGAAGCAGTGATAGAGTCTAGAGATGCAAGCACGATTTATGATGTTCCTAATCTTATGCTAGAGGAAGGGCTTGATCTAATTTCCCTTAAGAAATTAGATCTTTCAGATACCACACAACCAGAGCTTACTGGATGGAATGAGTTTATTGCAAAACATAAGAACCCAAAATCTACAGTTACTATTGGATTGATAGGGAAGTATGTAGAGTTACAAGATTCCTATAAATCTATACTTGAATCGTTCATTCATGCAGGTGCAGAAAATGAGGTAAAAGTAAAGATAGAAAGCATACATAGTGAGCATATTACTCCAGACGTCATCAAAAATAAAATAGCAAAACTAGATGGTGTTCTTGTGGCGCCAGGTTTTGGAGAACGTGGTATTGAGGGTAAAATCAAAGCGGTACAGTATGCTAGAGAGCATAAAATTCCATTTTTAGGAATCTGTCTTGGTATGCAAATGGCAGTGATAGAATATGGTAGGAACGTTTGTGGTCTTGAAAAAGCAAACTCTACAGAGATGGATGCAAATACTCCGCATCCAGTAATTGGTTTGATGGACGAGCAAAAAAACATCACAGAGATGGGAGGTACCATGCGTTTGGGAGCTTGGGCTTGTAAACTGGAGCCTAACAGTATTGTGAGTGATGTTTATGGTGAGGAAGTAATTATGGAGCGTCACCGTCATAGATATGAATTTAACGATGCATACCGCGAGCAGCTAGAAAAAGCTGGAATGAAAATCACTGGAACAAATCCAGACACTGGACTTGTAGAAATTATAGAAATAGAAGACCACCCATGGTTTGTGGGAGTGCAATATCACCCAGAATATAAGAGTACGGTTTCAAATCCACATCCATTATTTGTGGCATTTGTAAGAGCAGCTGTAAGTTATGCTCAAGATAGTACGCGTGCCACTATGTCATAAATTTTAATAATGGAGGCAGAATTGCTTTGAGAAAATCACGCTTTCGCGAAAGCGTAATAAAAACACTACCTAAATACAATTGATGAAAAAGAACTTCGACACAAATTCTCTTATCGGAATGCTCCTAATGGGAGGGATTCTAGTATGGATTATATATTTTAATAAGCCTACCCCTGAAGAAATAGAAGCACAAAAAGCAGCACAAACAGAACAACTTCAAGAAACTGAAGATGATGTTGCCGCACTGCCAGTAATGGATGCTGCGCCTGCAATTGCGACAGATTCTTTAAGTAATGTAGCATTACAAAATAGATTAGGAACATTTGCTTACTCTGGTTCGCTCCCATCTGCAAAGGAAGGAGCAACCACTACCATTGCAAATGATGTATTGGAGCTTAAAGTAAGTAATAAAGGAGGTTATATTACAGAAGTAAAACTGCTTAAACACAGTACTTTTGATTCAATTCCTGTATACCTTATTAAGGATGGAAATAGCCAATTTAATGTAAGTTTTAGTACTGCAGATAATCGTAATCTTAATACAAAGGATTTGTTTTTTGAGCCTACGTTATCAAAAAATGGAGGGAATGACGTCCTCTCTATGAAGCTTAAAGTTTCTCCAAGTGAATACTTAGAGTATCGTTATGAGCTTAAAGAAGGAGATTATATGATGGATTTTGGGATGAAGTCTCAAGGGCTTTCTTCTCGTTTAAATACGTCTAACCCTATGCGCATGCAGTGGGACTTTAAAGGAATGCGCCACGCACGTAGCCAGTCTTACGAAAATAGATACACACGTCTTACTTATAAATATGAAGAAGATAAGACAGATAAGTTATCTCCAGCAGGAGATGACGATGAGATAGAAGAAGATCTTGTATGGATGAATTATCGCCAGCACTTCTTTAGCTCAATGCTTATCTCTAAGACTCCATTTAAAGAAGCAAGATTATCATCTACCGATTTATATAAGGAGGCAGACGATAGAGATGAGGCAACTATTTTTACAAAAGAATACAAGTCTGATGTATTGCTAGAAGCAAAAAATGGTGAGCTAGATTACGCCATGCAGATGTACTACGGTCCTACAGATTATACAATCCTAAAATCTTATGATCAAGGTCTTGATGAGGCAATGCCATTAGGATGGGGAATCTTTGGGTTTTTAAACAAATACTTAGTAATTCCGTTTTTTGCATTCTTAACTGGATTCTTACCAGCAGGAATTGCAATTATCGTAATGACTATTTCAATCAAGTTATTGTTGTCTCCAGTACAGTACAAGCAATATACTTCTCAGGCTAAAATGAAAATCTTAAAGCCAGAGATTGCAGCAATTTCAGAGAAGCATAAGGACAATGCAATGAAAAAGCAGCAGGAAACAATGGCGCTTTATAGCAAAGCTGGAGCGAGTCCCGCCGCAGGTTGTCTACCAGCGTTATTACAGATTCCTGTGTTTTATGCGCTGTTTACATTTTTCCCATCTGCTTTTGATTTGAGAGGAAAGAGCTTCTTATGGGCAGATGATTTATCTAGCTATGATGAGATTGCAAAGCTTCCGTTTGAGATTCCTTTTTATGGAGATCACGTGAGTTTATTCCCAATACTTGCAGCAGTTACTATTTTCTTCTCAATGAGGTTAACTACAGGTAACCAGCAAATGCAACAACCTACGCAAGAAGGAATGCCAGATATGAGTAAAATGATGAAGTACATGATGTATTTCTCTCCACTACTTATGCTTGTTTTCTTTAACCAGTATGCAAGTGGATTGAGTTTATATTACTTCATATCAAACCTTCTTACGATTGGAATTATTTTGGTAATCAAAAACTTCATCATTGATGAGGAAAAGATTAAAGCAAAAATTGAAGTAAAAAAGGCTAAGCCTAAAAAGCAAGGTAAATTTGCTAAGAAAATGCAACAGATGATGGAGCAGGCAGAGCAACAACAAAAAGGAAAGAAATAATACGCTTTAGTATTACTACTTCATAATTACTAGGAAATCCCGTCTTTATTGAGACGGGATTTCTGTTTTTATTCGAGAGTTGTTTGTGATTGTATCACGTTTTCGCGAAAGCGAAATAAAAATTCTTATCCCCATTGTAACAAAAGTAATACTGCTTCGTCTTCCTTATAACTAACCAATTAATCGATGGACCAACATAAGTTCATAAATCTTGTAACTCCTTTTAAGGATAAAGTGTACCGCGTTGCAAAGCGGTTGCTCGTATCTGACGATGAGGCTCAAGATGCTACGCAGGAAGTACTACTGCGTTTATGGACAAAGAGGTCCGACATAAAAAAATATCGAAGTGTTGAAGCATTTGCGATGACGATGACAAAAAATTATTGCTATGATAAGCTTAAAGCAAAAGGAAGCAATAATCTTAAAATCGTTCATAACAATTACGAAGATCACTCAGGAAATACAAGTAAGCATATAGAAGTTGCAGATGAGGTAGCTTGGGTTTTTAAACTCATGGAAGATTTACCAGAGCAGCAACGACTTATTGTACAAATGAGAGATGTTGAGCAAATGGATAACGCAGAGATTGCTGTGATACTTGAGATGAATGAAACTGCTGTAAGAGTTGCATTGTCAAGAGCTCGCAAAAAACTAAGAGAAGAATTGATTAAAAAACGAAACTATGGAATCTCATAATATAGAGAAGCTACTAGATGGTTACTTTGAAGGAGCAACTACACTTAAGGAAGAGCAGGAGTTGAGAACTTATTTTACAAGTGACCATGTGGCGCCGCACTTAGAAAAATATGCTAGCATGTTTACGGCATTTAGTGTCGCTTCAAAGGAAACTTATGATGCACAAATAGTGCTACCTCATAAACAACGATCAAAGTCTATTTATAGATTTGCAGCCAGTGCTGCAGCTGCAGTTATTGTGGGACTAGTATTATGGACGCAAAATACACAGGTAGATGCTAGTATTTCTACTAATTATGAGAATGAAGAACTAGCCATCTTAAAAACAAAACAAGCACTTGGGATGATGTCCCAAATGATTAATCAAAGTACTACGCAGCTGGAGGTGGTGCAAGAATTTGATAAGGCATCGAGCACTTTATTTAAATAAAAATTCAAATTAAAAATATTATGAAAAAGTCAATAATGTTAGTGGCATTTGCCCTCGTAACTTTAGTAGGTTACGCACAAAGTCCTTTTGATAAATACGAGGATGTAAAAGGAGTTACTTCTATAGTAATGAATCAAAAGATGTTTAAGCTGCTTAGTAAAGTAGACCTTAACTCATCTGACCCAGAAATGCAAAAGTATATCAACCTTGTAGACAATCTTGAGAATGTAAAGATGTACACAAGTACAAATACGGGAGTAATGGACCAGATGAGCGGAACGATGAAGAGCTACATTACAAGTAGCAATCTTCAAGAGCTCATGAGAGTAAAGGACGATGGTAAGAATGTAAAATTTTATTACAAGGAAGGTAGTAGTGAAGATTATGTAAAAGAATTTGTAATGTTCTTAAATGGGGATATGGATGGTGAGAAACGTGCTGTATTCTTTCAAGTAACAGGAAACATTGATCTCAAGCAAATTTCAAAACTTGCACAAGATTTAGACTTTAAAGGTAGTGATGCCCTTAAAGAAGTAGGTAACGCAAAAAAATCGTAAGATGAACACATTTATAAAAGTAACCATCACTGCAGTGCTAGCTGTTGTTACACTGGCCAGTTGTAGTAATAAGCAGTCTTTACAAGAATATTATGTAGATAATCAAGAGAATGGAGATTTCATTCTTGTAGATGTACCTACAAGCCTACTTGGTAAGAATGTAGAAGCATTGACAGAAGAGCAGCAAAAGGTTTTTAAGACCGTGCGTAAGATCAATCTTATGGCATATCAAACAAAATCTGGAGACACTGCAGCAATGCAGATAGAGCGTGATAAAGTAAAAGATATCCTTACCTCAGATGATTATGAAGAGCTTATGAAAGCTTCTGGAGATATGGGGCAAATGCGCCTATATTTTAAAGGAGAAGAAGAGGCTATCGATGAAGTAATTTTCTTTGGTGCAGATGATAATAAAGGTTTCGTTCTAGCTCGTCTATTAGGTAATGACATGAATATAGGAGATATGATGCGTATGGCAGAGTCGCTTAATAAGAGCGATATAGATGTATCTCAATTTGGCAGTATTATGGAAGTTTTTGAAAATCAGTAATGATCAAAAAATGTTGAACGCATGAGTCCTATTTGGCGATAGGCTTTCCATATATAAAGAGCATCCCTTGGGGTGCTCTTTTTTTTGTTTGTAGCATATGGGTATTATGTATTATGCATCTGGGTTTCCCGCTTTCTGTTGCAATTCCTCGCGCCGGCTGTGCCAGGCAGCTGTGGGATTTACACGACAATCGGGGCTAGCTTGTAGGGTGTTGTGTGTCTCTAATATATTTAGCCAGATGATATCAGCTATTTTGATATTTGGATTTACTTTTTTGAGCTAAACATGTATCTTAGACAACCTTAACAACAATCCATGAAAAAATATCTAATTCTTACCGTTAGCCTGCTTGTCGCAAGCTCTGCGTTCGCACAATTTTTAGAAACAAAAAAGGACCTCGTTACAGAAAAAGGTTTCTTCACTCTTCACTATGATGAGAGCGAGGATAAAGTATATGTCGAAGTTGACAAGCTGGATGAAGAGTTTTTATACGTTCACTCCCTTCGTACAGGTTTAGGAAGTAATGATATCGGGATTGATAGAGGTCAACTAGGAGGAACTGCTGTGGTAAAATTTCAAAAGGCAGGTAATAAATTATTATTAGTCCAACCTAACTTGAAATACCGAGCAAATACGGATAACGCCTTAGAGCGTAGATCTATAGAGGAAGCATTTGCAAAGTCGGTGCTGTTTGGGTTTCCTATTAAGGAAACAAAAGGAGCGAAGTACCTTATTGATTTTACACCATTTTTACTAGAAGACACTCATGGAGTGGCTGCTAGATTAAAGCGAAGCAAGGAAGGAACCTATAAACTTGATAAAACTAGAAGCGCGATGTATATGGAACGCACAAAAGCATTTCCAGAAAACACAGAGTTTGAAGCGCTACTCACGTTTAAGGGAACTCCTACTGGCAGAAACATAAGAAGTGTAGCTCCAGATGCGAGTGCACTCACAGTGGTGCAACATTACTCATTTGTAAAATTACCAGATGATAATTATACACCTAGACGTTTTGACCCAAGAGCTGGAAATATTTCTACCACATACTTAGATTATGCAACACCTATACAAGAGCCAATTGTAAAGCGTTATGCAAATCGTCATCGTTTAGAAAAGAAAGATCCTGCGGCAGCAGTAAGTGAGGCGGTAGAACCTATCATATATTATCTAGACCCAGGTACTCCAGAACCTGTTCGTTCTGCATTGTTAGAAGGTGCTAGCTGGTGGAATCAAGCCTATGAAGCTGCTGGTTTTAAAGATGCTTTTCAAGTAAAAATGTTACCAGAAAATGCAGATCCTATGGACGTGCGATATAACGTTATACAATGGGTACACCGCAGTACAAGAGGATGGAGTTATGGAGCAAGTGTTACAGATCCACGTACAGGTGAGATTATCAAAGGTCATGTAAGTTTGGGGAGTCTGCGCATTCGTCAAGATTTCCTTATTGCTCAAGCGCTTATGAATAAGCCTTTTGCCGAAAGAGATGATAATTATAAGCCTATGCTAGAAATGGCACTAGCTAGAATACGCCAGCTAAGCGCTCACGAAGTGGGGCATACCATAGGTTTTGCTCATAACTTTGCTGCCAGCACAGAAAATAGAGCAAGTGTGATGGATTATCCTCATCCTACGCTTACATGGGCTGGTAATGAAGTAGACTTTTCTAATGCCTATGCCACTGGAATAGGAGCTTGGGATAAAGTAACAGTTAACTATAGCTACGGAGTGGCTCCTCAAGGAACATCAGAAGAGGTCTTTCTTGATAATATACTTACTACCGCAGAAAAGGCCGGATTACGATACATTACAGATAGCGATGCAAGAGCTCAAGGAGGAGCACATTATAAGGCCCATCTTTGGGACAATGGAACAGATGCCGCAGAGGAGTTAGAAAAAATGCTTGTACTTAGAAAAGGTGCGATTTCAAACTTTTCTATAGACAACATCCGCACAAACGAGCCATACTCAATGCTTGAAGATGTTTTTGTCCCTTTATATTTCTATCACAGATATCAAACCGAAGGAGCAGTAAAGATGATAGGAGGTCTTGATTATAACTATGCTGTTAAAGGAGATAATAATCTCAAAGTAACAGAAACACTTACGCCCAATGAGCAGCAGAGAGCTTTAAAAAGTGTTTTAAAGACACTTACCGCTAGCGAACTAGCAATTCCCAAAGATAAATTGGCTTTATTTCCACCTAGAGCGCAGGGATATTCTCGCTCTAGAGAAAGTTTCAAAAGCAATGATGGAGTAGCATTTGATGCACTAGGCGCAGCAGCAACAGCTAGTGATATGACATTGAGCTTGTTATTACATCCAGAACGTGCAAACAGGCTAGTACAACAGAAGGCCTTAGATAATAAGCAAATGGGGTTAGATGGTATGCTAGATTCCTTAGTTGAGACTACACTTTTTTCAAAAGAATCAGATAGTTACCGCAAAGAGGTACAGCAAACTATAAATTACAATGTATTAAAGCACCTAATGAACCTTGCAAATCATACAAATGCGATACCTCAAACTAAGGCTTTTGCAAAAGCACAGTTAAAAGAGGTGATGTCAAAACTAGGTTCAAAATCTCCTGATGCTAATGCAGCATTTATGGTCGATGAGATTAAAGACTTTTTAAAATCACCAGAGAAGTTCAAAGTTCTTCCTTCGCCTAAGATTCCTGATGGATCGCCGATAGGGTGTTTTGAGTAACATTTTCGCGAAAGCGTATACATTTATAAAACAATCATAATGGAGATTAACCAATGGTCTCTATAATTAATACCTATATTTTTTGATGAAAATAGATTTACGTTCTGATACAATTACAAAGCCTACGCCTGAAATGCTTGATTATATGATGCGTGCAGAAGTGGGTGACGATGTTTATAAAGAAGATCCTACGGTAAATGAACTTGAACAGCGCGTTGCAGAGATGTTTGGGATGGATAGTGCACTTTATTTTCCTACGGGAAGTATGACTAATCAAGCTGCCATAAAAATTCATACACAACCTGGTGAACAACTCATTGCAGATAAGTATGCACATGTTTACAATTATGAAGGTGGAGGAGTATCTTTTAATAGTGGAGTGTCGTGTAAGCTTATAGATGGTAATCGTGGGTTAATAACTGCAGCACAAGTCGAGGAGTCTATAAATCCACCAGATTTTTATCATAGTCCGCTCACAACATTGGTCTGTTTAGAAAACACGACTAATAAAGGGGGTGGAGCTTGTTATGATCTAGAGGAGATTGTGAAAATAAAAGAGGTTTGTGATACCAATGGGTTAGGCTTGCATCTAGATGGAGCACGTCTATGGAATGCGCTTGTTGCTACTGGTCAAACAGCTAGCTCTTATGGTGAACTGTTTGATACCATTTCTGTATGTCTATCAAAAGGGCTTGGTGCTCCTATGGGGTCTGTTTTAGTAGGTAAACAACAGTTTATGAATAAGGCTATGCGCGTACGTAAGGTGCTAGGAGGAGGTATGAGACAAGTGGGCTTTATGGCAGCTGCTGGATTATATGGGCTAGATCACCATGTCGAAAGAATGAGTGATGATCACGCTAAGGCAAAAGATATTGCAACGCTACTTGAATCGCTATCCTATGTGA
Organism: Dokdonia sp. 4H-3-7-5; assembly: GCF_000212355.1. NCBI lineage: Bacteria > Pseudomonadati > Bacteroidota > Flavobacteriia > Flavobacteriales > Flavobacteriaceae > Dokdonia > Dokdonia sp. 4H-3-7-5. The sequence goes on along the minus strand of NC_015496.1, from coordinate 3,337,937 downwards.
AATCTGTAGAGAAAACAGAGACCAATATTTTAATATTTAATTTAAAAGAAACCACTGATGAAGCTGCTTTCGTTAGTTATCTTTTTGATAATGATGTCATTATAAGTAATATGGGGCATGGTAAGTTGAGAATTGTTACTCATTATGATTACAATAATTCATCTCACAAGCTTGTTTTAGACGTTTTGAAGAGATTTGATAATGCCTAGTATTTTCAAAAATGTGCATCAATATTCGTACAATTAACAAGGATGTAATTTTTTATGTCTTTCATCGGCAGTAATTTACTTTTCATCAGAAAAATAAATTCTTAAAAAAAAGTTAACGCTTTTGTTAATGAAACCTTCTATTTTCGTACTTTGAAATTGAAATTCACCATATTAACTTAAACTATCAACATTATGAAGAAAATTTTATTTTTATGTGCCTTTGTAAGTTTTGCATTTGCAAATGTGCAAGCACAAGATTTACCGAGCAACCCTGAGCCAGGAAAATGTTATGTACGTTGTACTACTCCTGATATATATGAGACTCAAAGTGTACAAATTCAAAAGACTCCTGCTTACAAGGTTCTTAAGGTAGTACCCGCTCAATACGATACAGTAACTGAGCGTGTTATGGTAAAAGAAGCTTCTAAGCGTCTACGCGTAATTCCAGCTACTTACAAAACTGAAACAGTAACTTATGTAAAAAGTACTTCAGGTTCTTCTTTAAGAATAGTTCCTGCATCTTTTTCTAATGATACTGAAACGATTGAAGTAAAATCTGCATATGCGCAGTGGGAATTAGGTGCTCCAGCTCCTGATTGTGCTTCTTCTAACCCTGACGATTGTCGTTACTGGTGTTACAAAGGATACCCAGCAGAATATACTACGGTATCCAAGCGTACATTAGCATCTGATGCTACTGTTCAATCTACACCAGGAGGTTCTGCAAACGGAACTTATACTGTAAGAGTAATTGATCAACCAGCGAGTGTAGTTGAGGAAGAAATCCCAGCTGAGTTTGCGACTATAACTAAGACTGTAATGGTAAAAGATGCAACTACAACTGAAGAAGTTGTTGCTGCTACTTTTGATACTGTATCTAAAGAAGTTCTTAAGCAGAAAGGTGGACTTACTACATGGAGAGAAGTTGAGTGTGCTCTTGTTGAGTACCAAGCACTCCCTATCAACTGGAATACTAACTCTGCAACATTAACTCCTGCTGCAAAGAGCATCATTGACACACGTCTTATGCCATTATTAGCTCAAAACCCAGGTGTAAAATTAGAGATTGCTTCACATACTGATTCTAGAGGAGCTTCTTCTTCTAATCAAGATCTTTCTGAGCGTCGCGCGCAATCAGTAGCAAACTACCTTATTTCTAAAGGAGTTAACAATAGTCTTCTTGTAGCAAACGGATTTGGTGAGCGTAAGCTTAAGAACCGTTGTGCAGATGGTGTTTCTTGTACTGAGCGTCAGCATGCTGACAACCGTCGTACTGAATTCCGTCTTATCAATAACTAAGACTTTATAAAACATTAGCTAACCAGCCCAATGTTAAAGCGCCTTCGAAAGAAGGCGCTTTTTTTGTATATAATATTATAATCTTTATAGATAGTGTGCAAAAAAAATCCAATCACTTGAAAAGTGATTGGATTTTGATATTAATTAAATAATTCCTCTATTTGAACATATCCATTCCTGGGATGTTAGGCATTCCTTCCTTGGCTACAGCTGCCATTTCTGTATCGTGGATGCTTTGTGCTTTTTCTAGCGCTTTATTAAGCGTTAAGATTAAATAATCTTCTAGTTGCTCCTTATCTTCAAGTAGACTGTCATCAAGGTGGATTTCCTTTAAACGCCCGCTTGCAGTTACTGTTAGTTTTAATAAATTATCAGATGACGACTCATCTACAAGTACAGTTTTAAGACGTTCTTTTGTTTCCTCTGCTTTTACTTTTGCTTCTTGGAGTTTCCCCATTAAGCCCATCATATCTCCAAACATAGTTTTGTGTTTTATATTAAGAATACAAAGTTATTAAATGATTATGAAGCTATTTACAAGAACAGAAAATAGTTAAGCTTGTGCGTTGTATTTTTGTAAGCATTTTATAAAATAAATTACTTTGACAAAGCACATATTCCCTCCAGTAGCCAAAAAGATTCCAGTACAATTAGAAAAGCATGGAGATATCCGTACTGATGACTATTTCTGGATGAAAGAGCGCGATGCTCCGGAGGTTCTTGATTATTTAAATCAAGAGAATGAATATTATCATAAACTTACAGAGCATACAAAGGACTTTCAGAAATCACTTTTTGAAGAAATGAAAGGTCGTATTAAAGAAGATGATTCGTCGGTACCTTATAAGCACAATGGTTTCTGGTATTACCGTCGTTTTGAGACTGGAAAAGACTATCCACTATATTGTAGAAAAGAAGCTACCTTGGATAGTGAAGAGATTATTGTATTTGATAATAATAAAATGGCAGAAGGGCATTCTTATTTTAGTCAAGCTAGTTATGCCGTATCTGAGGATAATATGATTGCTGCTTTTGGGATAGACACGGTAAGTAGAAGGCAATATACAATCAGGTTTAAAAATCTTAAGACTGGAGAAATTTATCCAGCTGAAATCAAAAACACCACTGGAGGCGCTGTTTGGTCAAATGATAATAAAACGGTTTATTATTCTAGAAAAGATGAAGAAACCCTGAGATCTAATCAAATATTTAAGCACACCTTAGGAACAGATCCTAGTCAAGACGAACTTGTTTATCAAGAAAATGACGAGACGTTTTATACCTATGTTTTTAAATCTAAGTCTAAGGATTACATTATGATAGGTTGTGACAGCACGATGACGAGTGAATTTCGCTTTGCATCTGCAGCAGAAGGTACTACAGATTTTAAGGTTTTTCAAGAACGTACAAGAGGGCTGGAGTATGCAGTGTCTCATTATGACGATTCTTTTTATATACAGACTAATAAAGATAAGGCGACCAACTTTAAACTCATGAAAACCCTAGTATCTGCTACTGGAATGGAAAATTGGGTAGACATAATCCCTCATCGAGATGATACCTTGCTAGAAGATGTAGAGATTTTTAAGGATTTTCTTGTGGTAAGTGAGCGTAGCAATGGTTTGAATAAAATACACATCAAGCGATGGGATAATTCAGAAAGCTATTATTTGCCTTTTGATAATGAAACATACGACGCTTATCCTACCACAAATATCGATTTTGATACTCAGATTTTACGATATGCTTATAATGCGCTTAATACACCTGCGTCTGTTATAGATTTTGATATGGTCACTCAAGAAAAAGTGGTCCTTAAAGAGCAAGAGGTATTAGGCGGAAACTTTGATAAAGATAATTATAACATGGAGCGCATCTGGACAATAGCTCAAGATGGAGTTAAGGTTCCAGTATCTATAATCTACCACAAAGACACACAACTAGATGGTACAGCTCCTTTGTTACAGTATGCCTATGGAAGTTACGGTAGTACTACAGATCCTTCTTTCTCAACAATAAGATTATCTCTTTTAGATCGTGGTTTTATTTATGCCATCGCACACGTAAGAGGAGGTGAGTATTTAGGAAGAATGTGGTATGAGGATGGAAAGTTGCTCAAGAAAAGAAATACGTTCACAGATTTTATTGATGTTTCAAAACATTTGATAAGTAACTCTTACACTTCGGCTAGTCATTTATATGCTTACGGAGGTTCGGCAGGAGGATTATTGATGGGTGCAATTGTAAACATGGCGCCAGAGCTTTATAATGGAATTATTGCAGCCGTACCTTTTGTAGACGTTGTGACAACCATGCTTGACGATACCATTCCGCTTACCACAGGTGAGTATGATGAGTGGGGCAATCCTAATGAAAAGGAGTCCTATGAGTATATGAAGAGCTACAGTCCTTATGATAACGCTTTCGCGAAAGCGTACCCAAATATATTTGTTACCACAGGATACCATGATAGTCAAGTGCAATATTGGGAACCTGCAAAGTGGGTAGCGAGACTAAGAGAAACGAATCAAGCTGATACAAAAATCATGTTTCATTGTAATATGGATGCAGGTCATGGTGGTGCTTCTGGACGATTTGAAGCATTAAAAGAAATCGCCGAAGATTATGCCTTTTTACTTGACTTAGAGTCTATTACTCAGTAAGTGGGTAAAACGCTGTTTATAACTGTATGATATTGAACTAGTGTAGAGGAAACACGTTCCATATTTTTATGTTACTTTTGCTCTGTTTTGCACGTCTCATTTTTGAGATTGTGTAGCGCTTTAACCAAGATATATGAATAAGGATTTAAACGTGTATGATAACGTGTTACAACTAGTAGGTAACACACCACTCATCAAGTTAAATAAAATTACAGAAGGCTTTGAAGGTCAGTTTTACGCAAAGGTAGAGGCTTTTAACCCGGGACACTCATCAAAAGATCGTATAGCTCTTCATATTATAGAAGAGGCAGAACGTACAGGAGTTCTTAAACCTGGTGATACTATTATTGAAACTACATCTGGAAACACAGGGTTTAGTATCGCAATGGTAAGTATTATTAAAGGATATGAATGTATTCTTGCAGTGAGCTCAAAATCATCACCAGATAAGATTGATGCTTTAAAAGCGATGGGAGCAAAGGTGTATGTATGTCCTGCAAATGTAAAGGCAGACGACCCGAGATCTTATTATAGTGTGGCAAAGCGTTTACATGAAGAAAATAAGGGCTCTGTTTATATCAACCAATATTTTAATGAGTTGAATATAGACGCTCACTTTAATACTACAGGACCAGAAATCTGGAATCAAACAGAAGGTAACATTACACACTTAATTGCTTGTAGTGGAACTGGAGGTACCATATCTGGTACTGCACGTTTTTTAAAGCAACAAAATCCAGCAATAAAAATTATAGGTATAGATGCTTATGGATCTGTGATTCAAAAGTATCATCAAACCCGTGAGTTTGACGCAGCAGAAATTTATCCGTACCGTATAGAAGGACTAGGAAAAAACTTAATACCCTCTGCAACAGACTTTGATGCAATAGATAAATTTGAAAAAGTAAGTGATCAAGAGAGTGCTCACAGTGCGAGAGAGATTGCTACTACAGAAGGTCTATTTGTAGGATATACAAGTGGTGCTGCTATTCAAGGGGTAAAACAACTTGCTGCGCAAGGGGAGTTTGACGAGAATAGCAAGGTGGTGGTTATTTTTCCAGATCACGGAAGTCGCTACATGAGTAAAGTGTTTTCTGATAAGTGGATGAATGATCAAGGTTTTTTTGATAGTCAAAATGAAGAGACTGTAGCAACTATAGAATACATCAAATAAACGTCTAAAATATTACGTATATTTAAGCTCCTACCTATGTAGGAGCTTTTTGATTTTTGGCATCATATTACAATTGTTTTTGTATTTGTTCAAAATATCAAAAATGTGTACTTTTGCACCTGTTTTCAAAACAAGTATATGAGAGATTTATTTGATAAAATTTACAAGGATAAGGGGCCATTAGGTAAATGGGCTTCAGTGGCAGAGGGATACTTTGTTTTTCCTAAACTAGAAGGACCTATTTCTAACAGAATGAAGTTCCAAGGAAAGGAAGTAATTACATGGAGTGTAAATGATTATTTAGGTCTTGCAAATCGTCCAGAAATACGTGAGGTAGATGCGCAAGCAGCAGCAGATTATGGTGCGGCTTATCCTATGGGTGCTCGTATGATGTCTGGTCATACTTCATTGCATGAACAACTACAAAATGAGTGTGCGGAGTTTGTACAAAAAGAAGCTGCCTATCTTTTAAACTTTGGATACCAAGGTATCATGTCTACTATTGATGCATTAGTAGGTAAAGATGATATTATCGTATATGACGTAGATACTCACGCTTGTATTATAGACGGTGTTCGTTTGCATATGGGTAAACGTTTTACCTACAAGCATAACGATATGGCAAGTATCGAAAAGAATCTTGAGCGTGCTACTAAAATGGCAGAGCAAACAGGAGGAGGAATCCTCGTGATTTCTGAAGGTGTTTTTGGAATGCGTGGAGAACAAGGGAAGCTTAAAGAAATAGTAGCCCTTAAGAAAAAATTTAACTTCCGTTTACTTGTTGACGATGCACATGGTTTTGGAACTTTAGGAGCGACGGGAGCAGGAGCAGGAGAAGAACAAGGAGTACAAGATGATATTGATGTGTATTTTGCAACATTTGCAAAGTCTATGGCATCTACAGGAGCTTTTATTGCGGGAGATCAAGAAATCATTGATTACTTAAAATATAACCTAAGATCACAAATGTTTGCAAAGTCATTGCAAATGCAACTTGTGGTAGGAGCACTTAAACGTCTTGATATGTTACGTACAATGCCAGAACTTCGTGAGAAATTATGGGAGAATGTAAATGCACTTCAAGGAGGGTTAAAAGATAGAGGTTTTGATATAGGGACTACACAATCATGTGTAACTCCTGTATACCTTAAAGGAAGCGTACCAGAAGCAATGGCACTTGTAAAAGATCTTCGTGAGAATCACGGTGTATTTTGTTCTATTGTGGTGTATCCAGTGATTCCTAAAGGACTTATCTTACTTAGAATGATACCTACAGCTTCACACACACTTACAGATGTAGAAGAGACTTTAAATGCTTTTGAAGCAATTCGTGAGCGATTAGATAATGGGACTTATAAAAGACTTTCTGCTAAAGTAGCAGAAGCTTTTGGAGCATAAAACTCCACTATATACTTAAAAAAATAAGCCGTTACTTTTAAAAGTAACGGCTTATTTTTTTTAAACTATTTAAAATCTATTCTTGACTATCATTAGAAGAAGCCATTTGTAGTTGATTATCAAATTGCAGTGTTCTAATAGGGAACGGAATATTTACATCATTTGCGTCAAAAGCTTTCTTTATCGCTAGCATTCCTTGATGCTTAGCGGTTAGTTTTTGCTTTCCATTTACACAATCTACCCAGTATCTACATATAAAATCGATTGAACTTCCACCAAAAGCAGTATAGAAAAATTCTACTTCTTCTTTATTTCCATTTTGAGGGAATTTGCTCGCTATCGTTTCTTTAGTTAGTTTTTCTACCATTTCTAAGTCAGACTCATAACCTACACCACATTCTATAATAATGCGCATACGCTCTGTAACCGAATAATTTTTCATTGGGTTATCAGTAATCGTCTTGTTTGGTATTACAACAATATTATTATCTGGCTCCCTTATACTAAAGTTGTTGAGCTTAATATCTTCTATAAATCCTACATACCCACTAGTTTCTACCCAGTCTCCTATATTTACCCTTTTTCTAAATGATAAAATAATACCCGCGATTCCATTTGCAAGAGCTCCTTGAAGTGCAAGACCTATTACAAGTCCAGAAACTCCTGCTCCAGCAATTAGCGTATTCAGTGTTTTATCTAGGTTTAATACACCTAATGCGAGAAATATACCTACGAGTACTACGAATACAGCAAGGGCTCTACCTATGAGTTTTGTGATAGATTGTTGTGGTACGTATCGCTTTACAATCTTTTGAGAGTACTTATTGACAAATCTCGATACGAAATAAGCAATTAATAGCACTAGGAGAGCGACTCCTAAGTTTGGTAAGTTCCTTATGAAAGCTTCTACCCATCCCCAGAGTTTTTCTGAGAGATTATTTAATGATTCAGTAATCTTATCCATGTCTTTTTTTGGTTGGATTTAAATTTACTTCTGCTTGCTATTGTGCACAAAGGCTTTAACCATCATTAACGCATGGAGTAAGATTTTTTGAGTAAATATTAAGAAGTTATATGAGAATGTTACGCTTTCGCGAAAGCGTGAAAAAACAATAATCCTCGCTTAATGATTCTGTGAAGCGCTAGCCGAAAGAATCCCATCGCCTATTATCTCCTGAATATTTTCCTTGTCCTCTGTAGTAATTTTAGGATTTGCAACATCAATATTTACCATAGGAAATGCTATGTTATAGTACATAGCAAAATGATCTGACCCAAAATAAGCTAGTCGCTTCATGTTTGTTACATGAAGATCTTTTGAGTAAAATAAATGGTCAAGAGGGAATCTGAGTAACCAATAATTTGCATGAAAGGACGGATAGAGACCACGACCTACGCGCGGATCTAGATACCCTGTGATTTTGCTAAAAAGTCTAGAAGTCTTAGACCACACCACATCATTGAGATCGCCGCAAACTACGGTTGCGTCCTTAGACTCTCTACATTGCTTACCTACGAGCATCAACTCGGCATCACGTTCTTTTGAAGTTTCGTTTTCTGATGGACTAGGAGGAGCAGGGTGTATTGCTATAAGATTAAAGGGCTGATCTGCATACATTATCTCGCAGTGTATGGATGGAATATCCTCTTCTATAAGATATTTTATCTCTGATGATTGAAAGGGGATTTTTGAGTACACATGCATTCCATAAAAATTATCTAGTGTAGCTTTTACGGTGTGAGTATACTCTGGAAAAGCTTTAGATATTTCTTTATCCCACTTTTGATCAGACTCCATGGTGATAAATATATGAGGATTGCTCTCCTTTATGATAGTTATAAATTTATCGTAGTTCGTGTTGGTCTGTAATACATTTGCGGTCACAAGAGTGAGCTGTTCTTTGTGGAACTCTGCCTGAGGTTTACGCCTATGATAGAAAGGTGTGTAGGGTCTTATAAGCCATAATTGAAATATAATAACGGCTATCATCAAACCTACAAAAATAATATGCGTGACCGTGAAGACATCCCAAAATATGAAGGCAACTCCTAATAAAAGTAGCTGTACAACTACTGTCTGTATTCTTACAAAATCAAAAAAGCGAATGCTCCAATGCGTAGCAGGAAGCAAGGGTAGTAGTGGCCCTATGATAAATATTGAGAAGAGTAGTAGTATCATTATAGTAAATGTAAAAAAGCATCACGATAGGAGCGATGCTTTTTTAGAATAGTTTGTGATTTAAAGTGCTATATTTCCCCTAGTAGCTCTTTCATTTTTGCTCCTAGTGCAGGACCTCTTAGATCTTTTGCTATAATAACGCCATTTTCATCAAGTAAAAATGTTGCAGGAATTGCTCTTACCCCATAACTTCTAGGGATAGGATCTTGCCAAAACTGTAGGTTTGAGACATGGTACCAATCCATTTTATCTTTTTTTATAGCTTGTAGCCATCTTTCTTTTTGATCTGGTCTATCAAGTGATACACTAATGATGTTAAGACCTTTATCATGATATTGATTATACACATTTACAACATTAGGATTTTCCATGCGACAAGGGCGACACCATGAAGCCCAAAAGTCAATGATGGTGTATTTACCTAAAGTCTCTGAGAGTGAAAGTTCTTTACCTTCTGGAGTTTTTGCGCTAAACTCAGGAGCTTTATTTCCTATACTGGCAAGTCCGCTAGCGATACGTTGTGACTTGAGTTGTGCGATATAGTTTTCTACACTTTCTCCCACAGTAGAGTTTTGAATATCCTCAGAAAGACTATTATAATATGCTTCGGACTCTTCAATTTTCAAGACTTTCTCATTTATTAAGTCAGATAGTGCGATTACGGAGACCATTTTGTCAGTATTTTTCTCAACTACTGCTTTTTTATCGGTAATAAATTGCGTGTCCATGGCTGCTATTTGGTCACGGATAATGTTTACCTTAATTCCATCTGTTTCTCTCTGTGCCTTTTGCATCTCTTGAATGAGCTTTTGTCTCTTTTTATTAGTCTGCATAGCAGTCATACGGTAATTATTAAACAACTCATTTTCTATACTACCTGTGACTAAAGAGCTAGATAAGCTATCTTTGTACAGAGTTAGAGTAAGTGGTTGCTCATCTTTTACTAGCAAAAGTTGGCTAGTAGCTGTAGCTTCACTTAGTATTAATAAACCAGTTCCTTCTGTTATAGCTTTTGTAAAAGTGAATTTACCAGCATTTACAACGGCAGTGTCTAAAGGAATACGTTTATTATTAGGCCCTAATTCCTCTAAGATAAGTGACGTACCATCAGCCATACCAGCAGCGGTACCTTTTATAGGAGTACTATTATTATCTCCACAGGAGAATAAAGAGAATAAAATTACAAGAATTAGTAATTGTTTCATGAGATCATATTTTTATAATAACAAAAATAAGGTTTACAGTTATTAATAAAGAAGAGAAGAGGAGTTTTGAAGACCCATTTTATGAAAAGCGGAGTACATTTTAAAGATCAAGAGTTTCCACTAGAATTACATTTTAGTGTAGGGAAATTAGTGAGTCATTATAAAAACAATCTTACTTCAGATAATTTAAGATTAAAAAGACGTGCAACAGAAATAATGGAAATTATTTCTGACTATCCAGAATTAGAATCAGGAATAAATAATCTAGAGACTATAGGGAGCTATAAGAATCAAATTGATGATCTTCTTAGTGAGCTATTTCCAGAAGTACTGCAGCAGAATGAAATAAAAATTGCATCTATGCCTTTTCAAGAGGCTGTGCTACAATCTACGCAGAGGTATGATAATATACTTCTCAATGCAGGTGATAATTTTATTCCAGAGATAAAGAATTTTAATGCAGACCATTACTACCTCATGGGATGTAGCATTATCCTAATGCAGTATTATGGTTTTAAAATAGACTTTAGACGTCCATTTTACTATGAAATTCCTGATGGTTTGGGTATGACACGTTTTTATAGAATGCTCTATAATGGGGATTATATAGATATAGAACGTAAGGAAGGAACACCTCAAATAACAGAAGAAGAAGTAAACGTACTGCTAGATAATTTTGATAATATAGAGATGTGGAAAGAAAAATTTCCTCCGCACAGTTATATTTTCAAAGGCTTTGTGATAGCAAATTTATATGATGCCACTACTGAAGTTTCAATATCAGATTTTAAGTCTGGCTTACTTCGTTATGAAGATGAGGACATAAACTTTACACATGACTTCCATAGAATTTTTCAAGCCATTTTTGATCTTCCAGAATTACAAATAGGTTTTTCTAATTATAATAAGGAAGACGAGGCCTTTGAGCTTGTGCCATTTAAGGATATAAGTAGTTATCTATTATATGGAGATACAGAAGCGTCGTGTAATACGATACTTTGTAAAGGGTCTTATGATGCTGTATTTAATACTGGAGACTACTTTGCGGTTTCAGATATTGCAAAACATCACAAAAGCGATAAGAGTATAAAGATGTATCAAAATCTTTATGACCAGGGGATAAAAAGTGTTATTCTAGCCCCAATACGTCACAAAGGTGTTTTATTAGGTATTCTAGAGCTAGCCTCCCCTAATAAAGGAGCGCTTAATAGTATAAATGCAAATAAGCTTGCAGACATAATGCCGTATCTTATTGATGCTGTATTACGTAACAAGGAGCAACAAGAAAATGAAATAGACCTAATTATTCAAAATGAATGTACATCTATTCATAAAAGTGTGTACTGGAAATTTGAAAAGGAAGCAAAACGATATTTAAGATTGCAGATAGAAGGGGATAACAACGTTCAATATAGGGATGTTGTATTTAAAGATGTTTATCCGTTATTTGGACAGATTGATATTAAAGGATCTTCAGAGTCTCGTAATGCTGCGACACAAAAAGATATTTTATTACAACTTCACAATGCCATCGCCATTTTAGAGGCGGCTAAGACTAATGAAAGTCTACCTATATATGAGCAGCTTATTTTTAATCTAAATGATTTTTTAGAAAGGACACAAGAAAAATTAGAGGTAGATAGTGAACGAAAGATATTAAAATTCTTGAGTGAAAATATCAGACCGTTATTTACTCACTTACTAGAAAAGAGTGATGAACTCAATGAATTAATTACTGCATATAGAAGTCAGATCGAAGATAGTCTTGGCCTTGTGTATCGACATCGTAAGTTTTATGATGAGTCTGTAATGTTATTAAATAAACGTCTAGCGTCTGTACTACAGCGCAAACAAAAGGAGGCGCAAATGATGTATCCTCACTTTTTTGAACTCTTTAAAACCGATGGGGTAGAGCACAATATGTATGTAGGTGAGTCTATAACAAAGCATAATAGCTTTAATAAGATTTATCTTTATAACTTACGTTTATGGCAGCTTCAGGTAATGTGCGAAATGGAGAATGAGCACTTTTCGCTTGCGCAAAAAATGGATCACCCACTTGAGGTGGCTTCTATGATATTAGTGTTTAATACTTCATTATCTGTGCGATATCGTATGGATGAGAAGAGGTTTGATGTAGATGGAACTTATAACGCTCGTTATGAAGTTGTAAAGAAGCGTGTAGATAAGGCTTTCATAAAAGGAACTACAGAACGTATAACACAAGCTGGAAAAATCACTATAGTCTACTCACAAGAAGCAGATGAGCAAGAGTATCTCAGATACATTAACTTCTTACAGTTAAAGAATCACTTAGGTAATGAAGTAGAAATTCTTGAGCTAGAAGACTTACAAGCTGTTACCGGATTAAAGGCTATTCGTGTGAATGTATTATATAAAAAAGTAATAGGTAAAGAGACAAAAGAATTTTACACCTATGAAGATCTCATTGAGGAAATAAAAAATTAAGAAAGCATAAAAAAACGGGTTCTGTAAAGAACCCGTTTTGCTTTTTATAATAGTGTTGTCACCATATTAGTGAGGCTTTCTACGTCCTCCATGACTTCTACTGCTTGATCTCTGTAAGCAAAGAACACAGCAAACGTTAGTACAGATATAATGATACCCACCATAAAAATATTATAGGTTATTCTTAAGAGCTTATATTTTCTGTCGAGTACAACTCCTAGAAAATATAAATCTTTAGTAAGGGCAGAGTAGATATAATCTTTGTCTTGAAGCATTTCTCCTATAGCCCATTCATAATCTTCAAGTTTCATTTTATGAAAATTACCAAAAAATAATAGGTTCACCTTTTTCAATTTTACATCTTCTCTGTCAAACTCACCCCTTGTTACATTAGGTCGTGTAGCAATAATTGACATAATCATCGATATCATGGCAAAAAGTACAAATACCGCCGTTGGATATATAAGGTGAGCATTACTAGGAGACTCTAGTTTTGGGATCAGGTTTGCAAGAGCAAGAGAAATCACAATCGCATTTACAGAAAGCAATATGTTTGCCTTAGTATCTGCAATATCACTTAATTTAATATGGTTGCGTAGCGCGATGCGATACATAGACTGGATTCCTTTTTCTGGGCTAGCATCTTTAAGTTGTACTTTTAGTTTTTCCTTTTTACGTGCCTTTTTAGCTTTCTTTCTTGCTTTGGTGAGATCGTTTAGGTTATTATCTTTTTTCGGTTTCCAGTTTTCTTGGGCATAGTGCGTATAATAGCGATGTTTTATGGTGAACATCTCAATATTTGCCTTATTCCACTCCTCCGTGGTAAACTCTTTAATACCTTTTATTTTTAATTCTTGACGTAAATACTCACTAGCCTCAGGAAAATAATCCTTGGCAAAATGTGAAGCATCTGCGTCTCTTAAAACTTGTTCTAGGTATGTTTGTGGTTCTACGCGCATGTCTGTGGCAAGAATCACTTTTTTCACCTCTTCTATAATAGTAGCCTCAACGCCCTGTTCTTTCAAAAACGTTTCAGCCATTTCGGCACTGCGTGCTTCATGATTTTCGGTTCCATCTACATACCCTATGTCATGTAGTAGTGCGCTAAGCTGTAAGATGAGCTTTTCTTCATCTTTAAGACTTTCTTCACTATTATCAATTATTTCTTGGGTACTTTTAAGTACTCGTTTGGTATGGACATAGTTATGATATATACATGTCTTAGGTAGTTCATTATCAAATAGTTCAGAAATAAATCTATCTGTCTTTTCTAGTAGTTCAGTCATAGTTACTATAAGCCTGTTAGACCTCTAATGTACATTAAAAACAAGGACATGAACAAATATTACCGTTTTCTTAACTTCTCAGTAGCCATTTTACTTAGTAGTTGTGCGACTTATTCGCCTAAATATGCAGATGAGTCAAGCGAGCCTTCTCGTTTTGATAACAGTTCGCTTTCGCGAAAGCGTATTCATAAAACCTTCTACCTCATAGGAGATGCAGGAGGAGATAAAGATGGTGGTAGTACTTATGCCCTTGATGCGTTTAAGAAAGTGATAGACACAGCGCAAACAGAAAATGACTATGCAATCTTTTTAGGTGATAATATTTATGATGCTGGACTTCCATCAAAGAATAATCCAGAAAGAGCCGAAGCTGAGCGCAGATTAAATATTCAAGTAGCGGCAGTCGAAAACTTTAAGGGAAAAACTTTTTTTATTCCTGGAAATCATGACTGGTACGCAGATGGTGTTGAAGGTGTAAAGCGTCAAGAAAAATATATAGAAGATGCGCTAGATGATAAGGAAGCATTTCAACCTGAAAATGGATGTCCTATTGAAATGAAAAGCATAAGCGACTCTGTGGAATTAATGATCATTGACACGCAGTGGTATCTAGAAGACTGGGACAAGCATCCTACAATAAATGATAATTGCGATATTAGAAATAGAACTGATTTATTTTTAGAAATAGAAAATGAGTTCAAAAAGAATAACGAAAAGACAATACTTGTAGCAATGCACCACCCTATGTATACAAATGGGATTCATGGTGGTAAATATGGTATAAGAAAGCAGTTATATCCTACACAAAGCAATCTGCCGCTTCCAGTACTTGCCTCTCTTGTCACTCAAGTAAGATCACAAGGTGGAGTGTCAATTCAAGATCGCTATAACAAGCAATATAATGAGTTAATGCAACGCATCTCTGTACTTGCGAGAGATACAGATAAAGTGATTTTTGCATCAGGTCACGAGCATAGTATCCAATATATAGAGCATGATGGTATAAAACAGATTGTGAGTGGAGCAGGAGCAAAGAACAGTGCCGCAGCTTTAGGAGACGATGGTTTGTTTTCTTACGGAGGTCAAGGATTTGCTATTTTAGACATATATGAAGATGAATCTTCATCTGTAAGATTTTATGCGGCAAATCAAGGAGAACCTACGTTACTATACACAAAAGAGGTTTTTGCACCTCGTAAGGAAGTAAATTTAGATTCGCTACCAGAAATATATCCAGAGACTGTAATGGCTACGGTGTATGCTCAGAATAATACAGATGTGTCAGATGTACATGAGTCACTATGGGGAGATCATTATAGAGCTGTTTACGGAACTCCAGTAACGGCTAAAGTTGCTACGCTAGATACACTCATGGGCGGATTTACAGTTGACCGTAAGGGTGGTGGTCACCAGACAAGATCATTACGATTAAAAGATAAAGACGGAAGAGCTTATAATTTAAGAGCAGTGAGAAAAAGCGCCGTGCAGTTCTTGCAAAGTGTTGCTTTTAAAGAGGTTTTTGTTCAAGAAGAATTCAGAGATACATTTACAGAGGATTTAATATTAGATTTTTATACATCTGCACATCCATATGCTTCCCTTGCGGTGGCAGAGCTCTCTGATGCAGTGGGTATTTATCACACAAATCCTAGCTTAATTTATGTTCCAAAACATGATGCATTAGGTAAGTATAATGCAGATTACGGTAATGAATTATATATTATAGAAGAACGCCCAGACGAAGATTTTCTAGATGTACCATCTTTTGGAAACCCTGATAGTATTGACAGTACAGATGATCTCTATGAAAACCTACGTAAAGATGAGAAGTATCAAGTAGATGAAGACTCTTATTTACGAGCACGTATTTTTGACATGCTTATAGGAGACTGGGACCGTCATGCAGACCAGTGGAGGTGGGCACGTTTTGATAGTGATGGAAAGAAAATATATAAACCTATCCCAAGAGATAGAGATCAGGTATTTTCAAAGTTTGATGGTGCTATTTTAGGCTTACTTAAAACTTTAATCCCCGCATCTAGACAATTCCAAAATTACGATGGAGATCTTGAAAACGTGAAGTGGATCAACGAGGCAGGTATTAAGATGGATAGAGCGCTTACCAAGAACTCTGTAAAGAAGGATTGGATAGCACAAGCTCAGTATATACAAGATAATCTTAGTGATGAAGATATCGCTAGAGCATTTACAAAACTACCTCTCGAAGTGCAAGACGTAGGTGTAGATGAAATTAAGAAAAGCCTTAAAGAACGTAGAGGCAACATTGTTGACATCGCAGGTGAATATTATGATTATCTGGCTTCGCTGGTAGTACTTACTGGAACAGATAAGGATGATCATTTTGAAATTACTCGTAATGATAAGGAGACTAGAGTTCAAATCTCAAGAATTAAAGGTGGAGAAATTGAAACACCTTTTGTAGATCGCGTAATTAACGCCGATGAGACCGGTGAGATATGGATTTATGGTCTTGATGATGATGATAGCTTTAAAGTAAGTGGAGAAGGAAAGTCGCCTATAAGAATGAAAATTGTAGGAGGACAAAACAATGATATCTATGAAATTAAAGATGGTCGCCGTCTTAAAATATACGAGCACAAAACTTTACCCAACACTATTAAAGAAAAAGGAGGTGCCAGTTTCAAGATGTCAAATATCTATACGTTTAATACCTATGACCCTTTAAAGAAAAAGAGTTATGCAAATAACATTTTACCAGCTATAGGTTTTAATCCTGACGATGGTTTCTTGATAGGAATAAATGATGTGTTTACTACAAATGGTTTTAAGAATGATCCATTTAGTAGTAAGCATACGCTAAATGGAACTTATTCATTTGCTACGGAGTCCCTAAGTTTAAAATATGAAGGAAATTTTGCAAACGCATTTGGACAGTGGAACTTGATAGTAGGAGGTAAGTTTACAAACGAAGCTTTTTCTCGTAACTTCTTTGGTTTTGGTAACGAGACTGTAAATAACGATGATGATTTAGGTTTAGACTTCAACAGAGTTCGTAATGGAGAAGTAGGCGCACATATAGGAGTAGAGAGTGACAACACCTTTGGTAGTAGATTGCGATTTGTATTTAATTATGAGCGTATTGAAATCGAACCTACAGGTGGCCGAGTGATTGATGACGCTAGCTTATTTACACCAGATCGCAGTAATTTCTTTGGAGGGCAATCTTTTATAGGTGTAGAAGGAGCTTATACTTATGTAAGTGCAGATAACCAAGCTAATCCTACGAGAGGAATGGATTTTGCAACAGTAATAGGTGCAAAGCGCAACATAAGCGATGGTAGTAGAATGTATGCATATGTAAATCCTAAATTAGGGTTCTACAATGCACTATCTAAAAACAGAAAGTTAGTCCTTAAAACACTTGTGCAAGCTCAAGTGCGTATAGGTGATGACTATGAGTTCTATCAGGCCGCATCTTTAGGTGCAAATTCTGGTTTGAGAGGATATAGATTCAATAGATTTACAGGAGAATCAGCACTAGCTGGTTCAGCAGATTTGAGATATAGTTTTAATAGATTTTCTACAGGATTAATTCCTATCCAAATAGGTGTTTTTGGTGGAGGAGATGTAGGTCGTGTATGGCTTGATGGAGAAGATAGTGAGAAGTGGCACAATGATTTCGGTGGAGGTTTCTGGTTGAATATGATAGATACTGTTTCAGGTCAATTAGGTGCCTTTGCTGGAGAAGATGGAGTAAGAATTGACTTTAGATTCGGTGTGAGACTGTAATAATATTTCATAGCAAGACTTTACCATCTCGTTATTATGTATAAAAAATAAGCTCCCAAACAGGGAGCTTTTTTTATGCGTAATATTTTCAACTTGTAGCTAGTGCAAGACTAAGATTTGATCCTTTACTAATGGGTAAATTTTTATTTACGCTTTCGCGAAAGCGTAATTTTAAAACTGTTAGTCAATTATAATCCTAGTGAGATTCCAAAGCCCAATCGCCCACCTTCTGGTCCATTAAAATAGCTTAAAGTTCCCTTTAGTGCTCCAGCAGTAGATACATTGAGACCGCCACCATAGCTATAGTGTAGCGTGTTGCTTTCATTGAGTTCGCTCCACACTCCTCCAGTATCATATCCAGCATAGGTGTCAATTCTTATTGGAAAGAAAGCTGTTTTTATAGGCTTAAATAAGTATGCTATATCTACCGAGCCTGCTAGGGATTGCTGGCCAATAAAACGGCTTTGTCTGTAAGATCTCAATCCATTATTTGCTCCTAAGGTTGCCGCTTTGTAAAAAGGTATTTTATCTCCAAAACGTAGCTGACTCGTCACAGTTGTTTTAATTACAAGATTTCTTGATCTATCAATGGCATTCCATAAACTTATGCTCGGATCTATAATCCCAACAGTATTTGTATTTGTAAGCTCATCAAGGAATCCTCCTTTTAATGATACTTCCATACCGCGAGTGGGAAAGTGCTCATTATCTATACTGTGATAGTTGTAATAACCACTCACTCCTAAATATTGCACAGCTGTTATTAAGGGCTCATTATTGAATACTGTATCTATATTTTCATAAGTGATGTTTACTCCTGTGCTAGTCCCATACTCTCCGTTGTAATATAGACCAACACCACCCATAAGATATTGCGTATTAATACGATTATCATCAAATGATCTGCTCTCATTAGTGCTACTATTTCCTAAGCCAAAAAAGTTCTCTGTAAAATTTGCTGTAGTCGCTCGTCCAAAAACTTTAAAATTCCAATCGTGGAAGAGGTGTGCTTTATGCCAAGCTATTCTTACATCTGCGGCTTGCGTAAGAGAAATATAGCGCGCATCTAATTCAAATTTTGTTGTAAACGGATTCCCTTCAAAGCCTATTGTAGATTTACTGAATTTAAAACTTGGAGTAATTCCTTCGTCAGGGTTATAAGAGGTTTGAAGTGCAAAGCTACCTGCGTTATCTGGTCTACGCTCTGTATCAAAAATGCGATTCTCATAAATGTCATCTATGTGCCTAGTTGCCTTTCCTTTATTTATGATATTATTTTTGGAAGATTTTTGGTCATAGAGCGTGACATTTTTTCCTCCTTCAATAGTATAACTATCATTATCCAGTCCTCCTGATAAGACTATATTTATAGGACTTTTTAATAATCCTTGAACATTAAAGATATCTTTGTCATCAAGACCATAAATCCAGATATCATTTGTGGTTTCTGATGAAAATGTGCGGTCAAAAAGTAATGCGCCTTTTTCACCATCTTTTATTCTATATCCCATTATGTGCACATCACCATTATCAAGATTTGTGATGTCAAAATGGTCGTCTTTATCTGTTCCTTTTAATACTTGAAATTTAAGGAAATGATTGTAGTATCTATCTACGATATCATCTAGGCGATCCTTACGAGCTAGTAAATCTGCCTGAATACCTTTCCATATGTTATCTTGAATTTCCATTGGCGCTTCGCTAAATGCTTTTGAAATAACGTCTGGTGTAATATGTTGTTGGATGTATGCGACTTCTTCAAGCCATACAGACTTATTTGATCGTAAAACCACAGAGCGGTCTAGATTAATTGCACTCTCGCTAAATTGTTCTATGTAAGGAATATCTGGACCATAATTTCCAAATTGTCTCATGCCACTCATTATACTTTGCATACGAGTTAAAAACTCACCGTCAAACTTTGCAAAGACTTGATCTCGATCACGAGGTACTGCACTGTAAATGGTTACACCTTCCTCTTCGTCAACTTGGTTTTGTGCCCAGCGCCATTGATCTTCATGTCTATCCCAGTCACCTATGAGCATATCAAAAATACGAGCTCTTATATAGGTTCTCTCATCTAGTTTGTGCTGCTCATCTTCTCTAAGTTCTTTAAAAAGATCTTGAGTACTTTCTACCTCTTTACTAAATTTAAACATATGTGATTTATCAAAATCACCATCAGGTTTTTCTACAATCATATATAACTGATCACCGTGTACTTTATTAAAATCACCTAGGGCTTTCTGTTTTGGAACATAGAATAACTTAGGATGTGTATGTGGTAATTTTATCGCACCAGCTAATCTTGGAATGGCAAAAGCACCATAAGGATGTGCAGCCGTATAAAAATCTTGAATAATAGTTGCTGGAACAGTGCCAGCAAAATAATCATCTGCATCAAGGTCATTATACCCAGCAGATTTTAGAAAGGCGATAGGGTCTTTTGCAATGGCTCGCATATTATATTCTTTATCGTCTTTTGTTACAAGACGTAACCCATTAGTCTGGTTTCCACCACCGGCTCTTTCTACAGTAAGTCCTCCATATAAGGTATCGAGTAGTACAACGGGTGCCTCAATTTCTACTCCATATACATATCGATAATGTTTACCCCAAAATTTTTCATACTTCTCAGATTTCTTTACAGCCTCTGCAGGATACACAGATGCCTTCACCGTTTTAGGAAATACCGTAGGAAGTGAATCAAGGTTATAAGGTTCTGGTTGTTTAAAAGCTCTCTGGCTAAAGGCTTCTTTAAACGCACCGTCTTGCAAAGTAAAGAAGTGAACAGATGACGAGTTGTCTTCATAAATTCTTACTTCTGTATATCCAGGTTTTGTTGAGGTAAATAGTCCTCTCTTGCTTAAACGGGCAGGTTTCACACTACTTCCCGTTCCCGAAATTACTTGTTTTATTGCTCCGTGATCTATGTACTGTAAAGAGCGTTCATGACCAGAAACTATAATTACTTTAGGAACATCAAACGCAGCTAGTTCTATGGTAGACATTAACTCGTTCATAAGAGGATTATATCGGTCTTGCTTTGATAGACCTCCTTGTGATCTTAAAAATGACCATGAGGCCCCTGCAAGTGGTATAAATGCATTTTCTGACGTGGGCTTATAAACTACACTTGACGGGATTTCTCCTCCATATATTCCATTTGAGTATAGAGGATGATGCATAGCAATAAGCACTGTTTTGTGACGTGCTTTACGCATTTCGCTAGCAAGTAATGCATTAAATTGAGTGCGCGTTTTTAATTCGCATTTGTCATTAATTCCATCCGTTTTACTCCAGTCCTCAATATACCATTGTGAGTTTATGAGTATAAGTTCTATCTCATCGTTCACGCTTATCACCTCTAGCGGACAACCATTTTTAGGTAAGAAGTGGTCTTCTTCCTTGTAAAAGTCTTCAATGTACGTCTCAATATCTTCAAGTCCTTCCACACCGCGCTCATTCCATTCTTGTTCTCCAGTGAGAAATAAGGAAGTTCCTTTGAAAGACTTAGATAATGACAATTGTGCATCAAGTTGAGAAGCTACTCGGCTATCCTCTAGATTACTATTGTGTACATTATCTCCTAAAAATAAGAGGTAGTCATCTTCCTTTGAAAATGACACAATATTCTCTGTCAACGCATCTAGCAGCTTGTCGTTTGGACCACTTAATGCTGCACCAGCGTTTGCTATAGAAAATATGCTCGTGTATTCTCTAGAATTGGAGTCAAAAAAAATGCTATTTTCCTTATCTCTATAGTTGTCACGATGGACAGCGCAGGCTATAAATAGCAGTGATAGCGTAGATAAGGATAATGATTTACTAAAAATGCGTAATTTTTTATTCACAGAAAATATTTTTTCCAATGTACATTTCTTTTCTGCTAAATAGTTGCCATAGTTCTATTAAAGTATGTTAATAAAAAAGGGTCTTGCTTATATAAGCAAGACCCTTTAAGTGATTGTACTGTATTGATATTTATATGCGAATGAAATCTTTGTTGAGATTAGTATCTGCAATCATATCTCTTGTAAAGCTAAGATGTCCTTTGGTTGTTATGATTCTAAAGCGGTAATCTTTCATTCTAGTTAATGTATCTAGAAGTAACCACTTAGATTTTAATAATTTTGGTTTCGAACTTTTTAAACTTACTTCAAAAAAGTATTTAATACCGCGTTTTTCGGCTACGATATCTGGAGTAAGAGAGTTGCCGGTTTCCTGCCTCTTAAAAGAAATAGGAGTCTCGTAACCTTCAGCATCTGCCTTAATATTTTCGAATCCCTTATTTTCTAGATATTCGATAGTTTCTGTTAAAAAAGCGTTGTTCTTGTTTTCTATTTTATCTGAGTATATCATAATCAGTAATATACAAGATAGCTGAACCTTTATGTATTAAGCTCGGGTTAAAATAGTTACAATTAATGTTAAAGATAGTATTGATGATAGGTACGTTTTCGCGAAAGCGTAACACAAAGCAAATTACATCATCGAGAAATTGTAAAGCTATTGATAAGACATACCTACATAAGCCACCCAGTGCGTGCTATCTGCCTGTGCGGTGTGTCCCATGTGTAAATCATCAACCTTAATATGGGGATTGTGTATACTAGATCGCCAGTCTATAAATGTGCCAGTAAGGTTAGAAAATTGTTCATCTTCACTAGGTGTTGCCGTAAGTTTCTCTATGCGATTTGCAAGCAGTAAGCCAAAAGGAGTGGAATATCTTCCACACCAAGTCCATTTATAAGCCTTATAATCATCCTCCATAATGGTGATGTCATTGAACTTTTTAACCCTTTTTATGGTAAGTTCTCCCTGGAGTGTCTCGTTGACAATATCAAGATCTTTCTGCCTAGCCTGAGCTGTGCCTGTATTGTCTGTGCCAAAGGGAGCAAGATTACCGCCTCCCCAGCCTTCAGAGCCATAATGTATAGCATCATTAGAAATCACGACAGCAATATCTTTACCATATATAAGATTCTCTTTCTTCATAAGGGCAGCAATACCACTTCCTATGTCATCAGAAAAGGACTTCATATTTTGGAACGTATTGTAAGGAACGAGCATGGGTATGATTTCTAAAGCAGGGTTTTTACGTTTCAAAAAAGGGGTTATAGCTTCTAGAGAATGCTCTAACTGCATCATAGAATCATGTACAACGTATGTTTCTTTATTAAGTTTGGTGAGCAGTTTATCTCTTAGGTTACTTACCGGAATGAGACCATCCGGAGATTGCCAACTATCATAACTCCCAAAAATGATACGATCTTGTAAGTCAAAATTTCTTGCTCTGTGAGCTACGCCCACAAGAATAATTGTTTTGGCTTTTATTCCAGAGAGCGTTTTGTAATACAAACCTCCGGCATATCCATAATCATCATGTGGGCATATTACGGCTTTGTAGGTTTCAGAATTTGGCAGTTTATCAGCGTCATCTATTCTACTGATTATACTATCCATTTGCCATGAATATTGAGCAAAACCTATAGTATCCTCTTGATGCCTAATATAATTTTTAAGAGTTACAGTCTTTGCATCTGGCGTATTGTTGCAAGAAATAATACCTATAGAACAAATACATATTAATAGAATAAAGCGCATGAATTGTGAGTTAGACTATAAATATAGGTAATCTTTAAGAGCCTATAATTGTAGGGATTTCCATATTGAGTAGATGCTGTTCTTTTAATTGTGACTGTGCTCTATCTAAAATTTCCTGAGATGGTTTATTTGCTTTTTGTTCTTTTGCTTTCGCTGGTTCAAAAGTAAGCTCTGTATACATCGGGAAATGGTCAGACTTGATATCTTTTGTGCGCACTAGAGTTTTCACTCTAAACTCTTCTGAGGTAAATAAATGGTCAAGTGGCCACCTCATCAATACATTTTTTGCATTAAAAGTATTATAGAAACCACGACCTATGCGAGGGTCAAGTAATGTGCTTGTTTTTCTAAAGAGTGAAGTAGTTTCAGACCATGCAACATCATTAAAATCCCCCATGACAATCACTGGCATTTTTCTTTTATAAACGCGCAGTGCCGTAGTCATCATCTCTGTATCTCTGTCTGAGCTCATAGGATTATGTTGTGGCATAGGTGGAGTAGGGTGGATGGCAAATAATTGAAATTGATTACCGCTCTCCAAGGTAACAATCGCCTCCATAGATGGAATCTCTTTATCTACAAGATGATTAATTTTGTTTTGAGACATAGGTAAGCGAGAGTATAGCAACATCCCGTAGGTGTTATCTAGAGGTTCTAGCATACTATAAGGGTAAGTTGCAGATAATGTTTTGTGTACGGCATTTTTCCACAGTTGGTCAGTCTCCATGAGCAGTACAATGTCAGGATTTTTCTCGGCTATTTGGTCGAGTAAGAGTTGGTACTCTTCATTCTTCTGTAAAACATTGGCTGTGTAAATTTTCAATGTATTTGAAGCGTCTGTAATCGTACTTTCTTTTGCCTCATACGAAGAAAAAGGCGTGTAGGCATAAATCTTGCCTAGTTGAAATGTAAAGCAGGAAATAAGAATAATTACAAAGAGGTAGTCTTTGTAATATTTTATATCAAACCGTATGAAGTAGGTAAGAATAGCAATAAATGTAAGCCCCGTAAGCTGCGCATGCGGAAAATCAAATACGCGTATCCACCAGTAATCTATAGCAATGAGTGGTAATAATGTCAATACAACAGCAGTAATGCCAAATCCCTGGAGAAAGCTCTTTAATTTCAAAATATAATTGGTTGGTTAGTATGAGCGAAAGTACTCCATATGTTAAAGCAGCCGTCTTAAAATCATATTAAATGGGATATATTTAAGATTTGAAACATCAGCTACACTTGGACACTAATCAAGTAAATAGCGCCTGTTGTAATTCTTGAGAGTTGATGTGACACATTTTACCTTGACACTACTTTAACGCAACCGCAGTCCCCATTGCCGAAATTCCCAACTTAAGACCTTGATTTATAACTTCTACATCCATTGTAACTCCCACAATCGCGTGAGCTCCCATTTCTGTAGCTTTGGCCTCCAGTTTCTTGAGTACTTCTTGTTTGGCAGCATCTATACCTTCTTCGCTACTTTCATAAATCTTGTCACTATTAAGTGAATCTCGAAAACTGAGTCCTTTAGTATTGTAAATCTTTGCATAGATGAAGTCTGTAATCACACCTAAGTATTGCGTGATCTCTCTGCCTTGTATACTATTTGTAGTTGTAATAATCATTTATATAAGTTTGTATGTAAGTAGCTTTTAACAGGGTTTTGTTACGCTTTCGCGAAAGCGTAATTAATGATTATAATTTTAATCAACTTAATCTTTCTCAATCTGATGACGCTGTTTGGCTAGATATTCTCCACTATTAAGTGAAGCCACAAACTGTACTAGCTGTTCTCTTAGTTTACAATGCAAATCCCATGTAGTAGAAGCATCTTTTGCACTGCAAAGTGCTCTTATTTCAATAGATTTTTCTGTTACACCAGTAACCTGTACAGTAGGCTCGTGCTCTTCATCCCAATCTTCAGAATCTATCAAAAGTTGAGCAAACTTCTCTCTTACTTTTTGCACATCAATACGATAATCTGCATAAACGATAATTGGTCTTACCTGTTTTGGATTGGTCATAGACCAATTTTCAAAAGGTTTTGAAATAACATCTTTTAATGGAATTATGAGTCGTCTTGAGTCCCAAGTTCGCACTACCATATAAGTAAATCTAATATCTTCTACATAACCCCACTCGTCCTCAATATTGATAGTATCTCCTATACTTGCGGGTTGTGTAAGTGCAATCTGTATTCCTGCGATAATATTTCCAAGAGTATTTTGAGCTGCGACACCCAATATTATTGTTATAAGTCCAGCAGATGCCAGAAGGGAAATTCCTAGTTTTTCCAGAGATCTAAACTGCGAAAAAATTACAGTGATAGCCACAACTATTATAATTATTGTCAAGACTCTTCTTGCAACAGAAATATAAGTCATCATCATTCGGGCATGCTTGTTTTCTTCTAGTGATGAATCGCCCAATCGATTTTCTGTAACATAAGCAAAAATGTAATCTATAAAACTCATTAAAAACCAAGCAATAGAGGTAATGACAATGATTAATAATATAGCATAAACGGTACTTGCCATACTTCCAGAAAAGGAAATTAGATACGTTAATGTTAGGTAAAAGAAAATTACACCTATTACAATACCTGCTGGTTTAGCCATTTTTGTCGCGATGGACTTGAGTAATGGTTTGTTTGAACTGAGAAATAATTTTCTAGTTATAAAAGACATAAAACAACCAAGAATATAGCCTAAAAATGCTAAAAGTATAGTTCCAATAATTTTCCAAATAGGGATTCCTAAAACACCAACTTTTGACCAATTAGGCATTATTCTGTCTAATTTTCTCGGGCCATAAAGTGCATATAGCGGTTCGATATTCTCAACAGTATTTGCGCTTATTATCCAGAATGCTCCCCAATCTTTAAGCTTGACTCGTTGAAGTCGTAGTACTACATCTCTATTTTCTATGGCAACTTCTCCAAAAACTACACTTCGTCTTGGTGTACCAGAGATATTCTTATTGGTTGATGTAGTGATGTCAACTTGACCATCTAATCTATCTGAAATTCCTTCCCAGTCAATAGCTATTCTTTGATTTATAACAAAATAAAATTTTTCCGCTAGGATTGATGCTTCTTCCTTTGTAACGTTTTTTGGAAAAAGATTGAGATTTAAAGCATAAGCAGCATCTTCAAATCTCTCTTCGCGACAACTCAATATAAAATGCTCAAGTGTAGCTTGAGGTGTAGTAAAGTTAAATTTATTTGGAGGTAACCCAATGTTATCGTTAAGTCTTTCTAGCTGATAGTATGCGTCATTATATTCGCCTATAGGATTTCTATTATACGCCCCTTTTGAAGTTATAGTATCACTAAGCTTAGGAAATTCTTTTGTTTCATTTTTTTGAGCAAGTGTAGATAAATTGAAAAAATAAATAAAACAACAAATGATAATTGAAATGGGTTTACTACTCATAGGTTTGAACGTTTGATTTATTAAAACTGCATAGGCACCTCGATAAGTAAAATTTTTGAATCAGACTGTGCGGTGATTTCTAGCTCGGCAATGTCATAAACTCCTATGGCATCACGTCTGTCTAATAGTTCGCCAGCGGCGTGAGCGCTACCTTCGAGTACAAAAACAAAAAGGCCATTCTCTTCTTTATGAATTTTATGTACAACCGTTTGCTCTTGAGTAAACTCACCCATATGAAACCAAGCATTTTGGTAAATCCACACACCCTCATCTTCTTGATTTGGTGAGAGTATTTGCACAAATTCATTTTTGAGGTGGTGTTCGTTTATTTTAATTTGGTCATAACGAGGCGATACTGGTCGCTGGTTAGGCATAATCCAAATTTGTAAAAACTGTACCTCACGATCCTTATTTTTATTATACTCACTATGATCAATTCCCGTCCCGGCGCTCATCACTTGGATGTCACCTTGCTGTATCACCGTCTGGTTACCCATACTATCTTTATGCTCTAGATCGCCAGAGAGTGGGATAGATACAATTTCCATATTAAGATGCCTGTGCATATCAAAACCTCTACCGGCCGCTACGGTGTCATCATTGAGCACGCGCATCGCCCCAAAGTTTATACGTTCTGGATTATGGTAACTCGCAAAGCTAAAGGTGTGAAAACTCTGTAACCAGCCGTGGTTTGCGTTTCCTCGAGTGTTTGCTTTATATAGAATCGTTTGCATAGGTGATAAATTAGGGATTAAGTAGCTTTATTTTTGATGATAAAGTTACGATATGCGATTTTGTTTTTAAACGTATTTGTTACGCTTTCGCGAAAGCGTAATTTTATTTCTAAACAGTGTAAACTATATTTTTAATAGTAAGTTTCCTCTCCTCATTACCCAGCTGAAATGTAGTTGTTTCATCTATTCTCTTGCCGATAAGTGCTCTAGCAATAGGAGCGGTAAAGGCGATCTTTTTATCTTTAACACTGGCCTCATCTACACCCACAATTTGGATGGTAATGGGCTTAGGCATACCAGCGATGGTATACGTGACTGTGGCGCCAAAACGTATCTCGCCCTCATCCTTTATATGATCAAGCAGTCTTACACTCTGTATGCGTTCTAGTAGTAAGTTGCGCTTTCCATTAAGTACTGCAAGTGCTCGTCTGCGCTCGCGCTCATCTGTTTCATCTAGGGTGGAGATTTTAGTATCTAGTGTACTGAGCTCTTCCTTAAGTTGGGATAGTCCGTGGCTTGTGACGTAGTTTATCACACCATCTGGCAGTGCCGCTCTAGGTGGAATTATAGGAGTTTCTTCTTGGTCATCTTCTTTTACAAATCCTCTACTCATCTTCTTTATTTTTCGTTCTTCATTAAATCTATGCTGCGCTCAGACCAGCTTATCGTGCGTGGTCCAAAGCATTCTAAAATTGCATCTACACCTATCACACTTCCTTTAGATAATCTCCCTAATACCGCTAGCGGAACAAAACTTTTTCCTTCAGGCACTTCTACATAACCATAATCTCCAGTGCGTATGCCTAGGTCAGTATGCTTAGGCTCAATCATCTCGTTGTGCAGTAAGTTTTTAATTATTGGTGTATCTACTGTGACAAGTTGTGGAGCGTCAAGTACGGCGTTAAGCATTACGTCTATTGTTACCTTGTTACTGTCAGACTCAAGCTGCCAGCCGTTTTCAACACAAGTGATTTCTGGGTTGTTTACAAAGTCAAGATCTAAAATTCCTGCTTTTGCAAGTGCAATAAGCTGTTGTATGCTTTCAACTGGTGGTCCGTAAGAATATCTTTTTGATGCTTCGTCAAGGGCAATAACTTCTGCCACCACATCATCTGCAATTTCTGGATATGAGAACTCTCTATAGATGGTAGGCTGGCAGTGTCGCCATACTTGACCTATAAAGTAGTCAAGGCTTACTGGCGCTTCTCCTACTGCCATTGCAACTTGCTGTTGCATCATTTTTAATACAGATGTCTCGTGTGATAGAAGTAGGGAATGGTCTAGGGATTTATTGTTGAGGTAATTTATGCTTAAGAAATAAACTTCCTCTTCAGACAAGTCGTGTGAAAGTGCCTTGTCTTCTATTCCTAAAAATAATGGAGCTACCACAGCTGCCATTGCTTCTAGCAAGAAATACTGATCTTTTGCTAGGTGATCGCCACAAGCTCCTTTATGTATCGCTTTCGCGAAAGCGTCTATAGCATCATCACTGGGCATAAATAACTTATCTACCGCCTCGTTTATAGGCTTAGGCACCATAGGAAGCCCATCCAAAGAAAAAGGAACAAACCGCTGCGGATGGTTTTTTGTGCCGTGAAAAATAAGCTCCTTTGTATCTTCATTTATAGTCTCAAAATGTGCTCCACGTTGTAAAGTGAGTGCTCGTATCTGGTCTATCATAGCAAGTCCAAAACCCCTAAAAGCAACTATGCTATCTGAAGTTATGTTTGCTTGCATTATTTTTTCTACTGGGTATGCCTCTGTAAACAGAATGGCGTTGTCAGTTTCTGCCACGTGATCTTGCCACTCTTGCAGCTGATCTGAAAGTATCGTGTCTTGATGACCTATCGTGAGGACCACTTCTTCTATTTCTTCTACAGACTGCGTTGATGTCTTTGCGGTAAAGTGTGGTGCTATGTAGTTGAGTTCGGTTACGGTTTCTGTTATGATATCTAGCAACCCAAATCCTTTAAGTGCCGCCGCGAGGACTTCAAATCGAGCATTAAGGTAGGTACCCATTTTTGCCCGTGGAGGGAACTGGTCGGGATGTGTAGCAGGAGGGTTTTGTTGTTCTTCTGGTAACCACTCCGTATAAGAGGGAAATGCGGGGATAATAGCATCACCTAGTTTCATTTCTGGTCTGCCAGGTAAGTCTTGCAAGGCACGCTCCGTAATATTAAGCCAGTTACTTGCTACTTGTTCTGGGTTCCACACCCACCCTGAACCTGGGTACTCAAAAGGTTCAAATAACGTAACTTTTATTTGAGCATCTAGAGCGTTATTGTAAAGCGCAGTAAAAAGGCTTTCAAGAGCAAAAAGCCCTCTAGGGCCGCCTCCTATTATGGCGTAGTGTTTCATAGGTTGGTTGTTATACTTAGACCTTTAAGAAAGGTAAGTATAACAAAGCTATAAGATAACTAGCGCTAGTGTATAGAGTTTAAGATTGTGTTAGGAGTTATTTAAGACCCTATACTGATAGTGACATCGTTTGCAAAGCGCTCGCTATTAACTACAAACCGTGTGTGCAACTCTTTAAATAAATCTATAAGTGGAAGCACAGGACTGTTCCAATTATCAAATTCTAGATGATACTTTGCTATTAATGTGTAGTAGTTATCCTCATTGCTTCCTGTAATAATAGGCTGGAAGCTATCTTCTTGAGCAATTTCTTTTAAGCTCGCAATATGGCTGTTGTTTCTTAAAAACTCAGTCATTTGAGAGCTGGCGCTATTGATGTTAAAACGCTTTGATTTTCCTATGAACAGTGATTTAATATGCGAGTTTGTAGTGAGTTCAAAAATGTGACTTTCTAGCTGTATAGGCAACTTCATAGAGATGTGACCAGAAAATTCTTTTCCAGTGATATTAATGATGTTTATCTCAGTATCCCCAACAGGGATTTTTAATAAATACTGTACCTTAGGAAGTCGTATGCCGCCACCTATGCCTATATCTTTATCACGATATAAGAAAGTACCTCCTTGTTCTGTCGCTATATTTTGAAAAAATGATTTATACATACCCTATATGTAGGAAAGTATTTCACTTTGTTACATTAACTACGTTTTTTAAATCTGTTAAAGTCTAAAAACCAACGCATACGCAAACGTAAGGTACTTTATCAAGTATTATAATCGCTAGTAGCTAAAACATTTTTACAAATCTAGCCTGTTGTATTATTAGGATTGTGAACTGGGTGGTTATGAAATATTTTATTTTACTTAAATTTTTGAGTAAACTCTTTTAGATTTTTTAAGTCTGTTTCATTTTTAATAAATGTTTGTGCATCCTCAAGAACGAGATGGGCTTGTGTATTTATGACCTCTTTATAGGTATCGTCTATGGTCTCCACATTTTTGAGATAATAAAGTGAGGTCAACATTTTTGTCATCATAATAAAATCTGCCTTGCAATACTGACGGAGGCTAGCAAATATGTAATAAATAAGCTCATCAAAATCTACCGTATCTAGCGACACAACAGCTTTATTATCATTATTTACTACGTAGCTATTATCTTTCTTGAGCATTCTTAATGCAAAAAGCTCTGTAAGGTAATCAATACAGGTTATGGCAGTTCCAGGGTCATTTATACCTGGACTCATCGCTTTTACAGCAATTTCTGTAAGCTGTTTAAAACCTAATACATAATTGAGTTTCACTATCTCACTACGAGAAAACCCAAAACATGATTGAAGCATATCTTGATTTTCTTCATCAAGCTCTTTATTTACCTTTACTATTGGGACATCTACTAGTACAAACTCTCCTTTAGAAACGAGCATCTTTATAGAGATATCCTGCTCTTTTGCAAGTTTTGACAGTGAATCAAAGGCAATATCATTAAGATATCCAGATGAAGTGCTTTTATAGCCATGCCAATCAGAAACGTCGTCAAAAATGTCAAGGCCTTCCACTTCATTTTCCTTATCAATGAGTGTTTGTAGTCTCTTTCGTGCTGCGCTAAAAATACGATCAGTAATATTGTTAATCTGTATTGCTTGCGAAATCGAGTGAATAAAGTAGATAAATGCTGCAAGTACATGAATACTTAAAATAATACCCACTAGAACTGCAAAACCTGGTAATTGATGTTTATCATCTGTAGGAACTATACTCAATAATATGATGATACAATAGATAATTACAGCAATGTAAAAACCTAACACATACTGGTGCTTTTTATTTGATATAAGTCCTGGGAGAATACGAGGAGAATAATTACTAGATGCTTGATTGAGTAATAACATCACCATAGAAAAGCTAAAAACCATAAGAGAGATAATACCTCCTATAAATGTGCTTAATAGTGTGCGCGCAGTATCTGCATTATTAATAACGAGCCACGGGAAATTGTCAATAAAGTATTTGGAAACTCCTTGTTCCTCTATGTAGAGCATTAAAAAAGCAAAGGCAAGTCCCATCAAAGCTATAAGACTTGGAAAGAAACCTATGTTTCCTGTGACTTGACTATATAGCAATTTGAGTTTTGTGTAAATTTTATTCATCGTTGCAATTTCCGTAAAATAGTTTGAGTAGGATTCTATTTTAATATTAGTTAACAGTGATAGTAGGGTGTTGAGGTGTTACGCTTTCGCGAAAGCGTAAAAATAAAATTGGTTTACCCGTATTATGAGACTATTCCATATTGAAGAATTCTAATAACCCGAACTCTCAAACGCTATATGTAAATTAAGAATTTTAAAATTAATTTATGCACAAGGGCAAACAAACAATTATTAAGAATCTCATCTTCTACAATCTAGGCCGTTAATATATTTTAACATTTTTTAAAAGTTGGCGTTAATTGTATGGTAAAAAGAATATTTTCGCTAAAGCGTTTATAATAAAATCCAATTCTTTGCATTAAACGTATAACCATTAAAACAACTATTAAATTATGGATAACGAAAAAAGTGGAAACGGGATTAAGATTATTGCAGGAATCCTTGCAGTACTTCTTGTCGTGGCCGGTGCCTTTGCTGTAAAATTGTATAACCAAGAGAAGGATACAAAGAGCCAACTCACAAAGGAAAAAAACGTAGTACTCTCAGATCTTAAAGAAATGGTGAGTAAATACGATGTAGTCATTGAGGAGAATAACCTTAAGGACACAGAACTTAATGATGCACGTGATAGAATCCAAAAGCTTATAGGTGATATTGAGGCAAAAGATGCAACTATTGCAAGCTTAGGAAAGTATAGAGCAGAGGTTTTTAAATTACGTAATGAACGTGATTTCTTATTTGCTCAAAATGATTCACTACGAGGAAGTAACCAGATGCTCGCTATGCGTATTGATAGTACTACCTATGAGCTTGAAGTACAGCGCGGGGTAGGGGACTCACTTACGCTCGAGAATTCTGCCCTAGCAGAAAGAGTGACCTTAGGATCTGCACTAGCAGCAAACAAGCTAAGAGCGGTGGGTGTTATAGAACGTTCTTCTGGTAAGCTGGTAGAGAACTCAAACAATAGGCGCGTAGATAAGCTAAGGGCATGTTATACAGTACCGCAAAATAGACTTGCAGAAGCTGGAGACCGTGTATTATATGTACAAATTATAGATCCTTCTGGAGCAACACTAGGAGAAAATAAGCAAGTTGCCTTTGATGGTAAAGTGGTTAATTATAGTGCAATTTCAAAGTTTTACTATGAGAACACCGCACTTGATATTTGTGAGAATATAGGTAAAACAACAAAGGATTTTCTTGAAGGGAAATACGAAGTAAACGTGTTTGATAAAGGAGTACTTATTGCTCAAACATCATTCAGTTTAAAATAGAAGAAACTTAAGTAGGTTAAGTAAGAAACCGCAATGCGACCTAGGTCCATTGCGGCTTTCTTTTGTTAT
Organism: Dokdonia sp. 4H-3-7-5; assembly: GCF_000212355.1. Taxonomy (NCBI): domain Bacteria; kingdom Pseudomonadati; phylum Bacteroidota; class Flavobacteriia; order Flavobacteriales; family Flavobacteriaceae; genus Dokdonia; species Dokdonia sp. 4H-3-7-5. Next base: position 3,304,659 of record NC_015496.1, on the reverse strand, counting down.
AAACGCTACTATTAAAATGTGTTTTAGCTACGATTAGGATACCAATCTAGCTGTACAACCTCAATAGCATCACTTCCTTTATTGACAATGGATTTAAATGTGTCAACATCACTTAAACCTTCTGACCCTCTGTAATGAAATGGATATACTTGTGTAGGTTTAAAATCTAAAACTGCACTAGCAGCACTCTCTACCGTCATTGTATAAGGTAAGTTCATACAAACAAAGGCAATGTCAATATTTTGTAAATTGCGCATCTCTGGAATATCTTCTGTATCTCCAGAAAAGTAAACTCTCTTACCGTCTTTCTCTAGTACATAACCATTACCCCATCCCTTTTTGTGACGGCGTTCCTCTACTGGACCTAGATTATACATGGGTACAGCGTTTGTCGTGATGCCTAAAGTTTCTGTTTTTTCTCCGTTATTTAAGATGTCAAGTTTTGAGCTAAAGGCTTCTGGCATCTTATCTGCTACAGATTGTGGCACTACGATTCTCGCGGTTGAGGTGTCTAGCCCTTCGAGAGTTTGTACATTGAGGTGATCTCCATGAAGGTGGGTAATTACAATAAGATCTGGCTTTTTATAACCTTCGTAAAGCTCAGGTTTTCCCACTGGATCTACATAAACGGTTCTACCATCCCAGTTAAGAATAGTAGATGCATGTTCAATAGGGATAATTTCAAACTCTTTAACTTCTGAGTCTGTTGTGGTAGTTAGTTCTTCCACTTCTTCTACCGTGGTAACGGTTTCCGTTTCTTTTGCGGTTTCTTTACAGCTGCTCATCGCACAAGCGATAATAAAGAGGGTACATAAATATTTCATAACATCATTATTTTAATGGATTACATTAACAAAGTTATCGTCTTACAGGTTACATTATGACAAAAATTAGTTAAATGCGAGCTCCATTTTAATGTTTGCGCGCTCGTAAGCAGCGTTTTCTTCTAGTGGAATTTCCTTAAAACCCCATTTTTTATAAATATAAATAGCATTTTCAAGCTTACGGTGTGAGTATAAAATCAGTTTGTTGAGATGTTGCGCTTTCGCGAAAGCGAGACAATGTGCAATCAATTGCTGTCCAATACCCATCCCTCTAGCCGAAGGTGAGACTGCCATCTTTGTAAGTTCTAACGCACCAGTATTTCCAGTAGGCATAAGCGCTACCGTACCTAGAATTTGATCATCTTTTAATGCAAAAAAGATAAAACCTCCTTTGTTAATGATATATTCTTCGGGATTACTCAACACTTTGAGATCATAAGGCTCTACGTAAAAAAAGGCCTCAAGCCATTCTATATTAAGAGTTTTAAAATCTGCAGCAAATTGAGAATTATATGGAATGATGTTCACGATAATTAGTTTATAAAAGCTGTGACTGTTTTAATGTGATTTTACAGCGCTTAGTTCTTGTATACACTCTTCTCTTATCTTCCATATTTCATCAAGACTATATGCTAGCTTATCTCTTTCTATCCAATCTTGTAGTACAGATTTGTGATAGTCTTCTTTATAATCCTGTATCTGATCTGTATCTATAGTGGTTTGCATAAGTACCGCATCTCTCCATTTCATACTGTATGTTCCAGCAAAGGTATAATCGTACATCTCATCATCATATGCCAGTACTGTATGTGCCTCAAGTATATAAGGTAGGTTATACTTTTCAAGCACATTACCTATGCCTGGGGTATTGGTATTATCCATGGCATAAATTATGAGCTCTAGTTGCAGTCCATAGATTGCATGCTCATCTGTGAGTGCCTTTAGAGTTGCATGCTTTGTACTACATGTGCCTTGCCCTTCGGTAATTACAGATCCCAAATCTAAGGGGTCCTTTAACCTACCGTATGGAAGGTTATGTACAGCTCGTATAGCATCGTAAAAAGTCCTTATTCCTTTATTAATAAAAATGTCCCCTACGGTATTGCCGGGTGTGATGTTAAAGTTAGGTATGATCATATTATTCCTTCATATACGTATTGCTATTTGCTGGGTTCTTATTTAAAGACAATAACATAAGGCATTACTAGAAGGTTGGTATTTATGTGGTTATTAAATGACTTATTTTTCGAGTTTTACTTCAAATAATAAAATTATGTACTAATGGTCATCAATTGTGGATACTTACGAGTCAAAAGTGTATTTTGCTTTACAATCTAATATTATAATTTCATTGTCTTAAAGGTAGCTACTTTAACTGATAGTTTATCTAAGTTTAGACCGAGAATTTCATATTAAAATGTAAAATATTGAACGTTAGTGCTGTAAGAATTTTCTTGATAAGTCCGCTCCTAAACTATAATAAATTGGCTGATTTACTGTAACCCTTTTTTGTATTTTTAGATTTGAAAAAAAACATACACTATGAGTAAATCACATAAAGGCCTTAATACCATTTGTACGCATACAGGAGAAATTAAAGACGAGCAGTTTCAAGGAGCTGTATCTCCTATCTACTTATCATCTTCTTATGCCTTTATGGATGTAGATGTAAAGCGCTACCCTCGCTACTTTAATACTCCTAATCAAGAAGGATTAAGCAAGAAAATTGCTGCCCTTGAGAAGACAGAGGCTGGGATGATCTTTGGTAGTGGTATGGCGGCAGTAAGTACTGCATTGCTTGCTTTTTTGAGAAGTGGCGACCATGTTGTGCTTCAAGAAACATTATATGGAGGCACGTATAACCTCGTCGTTGAGGAGTTTGAAAAATACGGTATTACCTATTCATTTACTGAGGATTTGAGTGAGGCCGCTTTCGCGAAAGCGATAACTCCACAAACTAAAGTGATTTACATTGAGACACCTTCTAATCCACTTATGAAAGTGACAGATATGAAGATGGTTGCTACACTTGCCAAAAAACACGGCATTGTGACCATGATAGATAATACATTTGCCTCTCCAGTAAATCAAAATCCAGCAGATTTTGGGATTGATATTATACTTCACTCTGCAACAAAATATATGGGAGGGCACAGTGACATCTGTGCAGGAGCAATTGCTGCGAGCCAAGAACATATGGATCGCATCTGGAATCTGGCAAAAAATCTAGGTGGAAGTCTAAGTGACCTTACCGTATGGATGCTTGAGCGTAGCATGAAAACCATGGCATTACGTGTAAAAGCACAAAATAGAAATGCAAAGAAAATAGCCAAATGGCTTGATAAAAAAGATGAGATAAGCCGCGTGTACTATCCGGGATTAAAATCTCATCCAGACTACAAACTTGCCAAAAAGCAGATGAGTGGTTTTGGAGGAATGATGTCATTTGAGTTAGCATCACACATTGATGCCGAAGATTTTCAAAAAGCGCTACACCTTATCAAACCCTCTATGAGCCTTGCAGGTGTAGAGAGTACTATGTTATGTCCAGCACAAACTTCGCACTCATTGTTAGGAGAAGAAGAGCGAGCAAAACAAGGCATCGCAGATGGCTTAATTCGTTTTTCTGTAGGAATAGAGGAGAAGGAAGACCTGATGGAAGATATAGATCAAGCGCTAAAGGCAGTATTAAAAAAGACAGTACTGGTTGCAGATTAAAGCTTGATCGAGTCTAGCCTTCTTGGTTTGTTTTTTTAGAAATGAAAAAATGGCCAAGTGTGCATGTAATTGATGAGTGAATCCGATTACAATATAATTATAATCCAAAAGACACTCGCCTAGCGAGCATACATATGAAACTAGATATACTTGCCATCGGAGCACACCCAGACGATGTAGAATTAGGTTGTGGTGCAACCCTAGCAAAAGAGATAGCAAATGGAAAGAAAGTAGGAATACTTGATCTCACAAGAGGCGAACTAGGAACCCGTGGTAGTGCAGAGATACGCGATGAGGAAGCTGCAGCTGCAGCAAAGATTCTAGGTGTAGCAGTACGTGAGAATCTTGCACTTGCAGATGGTTTCTTTGTTAATGATAAAGAAAGCCAACTCAAAATCATCGAAGTAATAAGAAAGTATCAACCGGAAATGGTGCTCTGTAATGCAATTACAGATAGGCATATAGACCACGGAAAGGGAAGTAAACTTGCAAGTGATGCTTGCTTCTTGAGCGGATTGAAAAAAATAGAAACTTCTGTAGACGGAAAGTCACAAGAAAAATGGCGCCCTAAGACTGTGTATCACTATATACAATGGCAACACATCGAGCCAGATGTGGTGGTAGATGTAAGCGGGTTTATAGATAAAAAGTGTGATGCCGTCTTTGCATATAGCTCACAGTTTCACAATCCAAACAATAAAGATGGTGACACTCCTATTTCTAGCGAAACCTTTAAAGAGAGCATTAACTATCGCTCTAGAGACCTAGGACGTCTCATAGGTACAGAATATGGAGAAGGTTTTACTGTAGAGCGCTATCCAGCGGTAGATAGCTTGTTTGATTTAAAATGAAATGGAGATGATACAGCGAATTTTAACTATTTGTTTTTTAATGTGCGGAGTGGTTGCGATAGGACAAACGTCTTCGTTTCGTTTAGAGAGTGTCCCTAATTCGATATCTTTCAATTACGCATCAAATGTATCTGGCTTAGATACCCTTAAGAAGTTACCATCACAACTGCTTATGAAGTATGATGTGAAAGGTGACAACATAGTTGATAAAAAGTTAACGTTTAGAGAGCAAAATGCTTACACCATGACCATTTATCCTATTAAATCAAATGACGAGATGAGAGTTGTTACCCCAGACACTACCACAAAGCAATACTTAAGAGTATATGGAGTAAATAAGATCACATTAAGCAACTAGGGAATAAATATTCTGAGTTATAAAAAAGCCACCTAAGGGTGGTTTTTTTGTGCTTATTGCTTTCAGCTAAGTGATGAGTCGCTCACATATAAGCATAAAAAAAGTCTTCAGATTTCTCTGAAGACTTGAATAAGGGTGGAAGACCGGGTTCGAACCGGCGACCTCTGGTACCACAAACCAGCGCTCTAACCAACTGAGCTACAACCACCATTTTAATTGCGAGTGCAAAGATAATTAATATTAGAAGATGTGCAACATTTTCTAATAAAAAAAGGAGTGAAATTTTTCACTCCTTTTTCAAAGTGTTGATTATTAGGTGAATTTACTTAAATAAAACACATAATAATTTTAAAAATAATTTATTCTTCTTTCTCTGCTTTGTCTACCACAGGTCTATCCTTACGATTTGCAAGTTCCCAAGCAGTTGCAAAGACAAGTTTTGTGCGCTTTTCAAGTAAAGGGTAGTTAATCTTATCTGGTGTATCACCTATTTTGTGATAATCTTCATGTGTTCCATTAAAGTAAAAAATTATAGGCACATTCTTCTTTGCAAAGTTGTAGTGATCTGAGCGGTAGTAAAAACGGTTAGGCTCATTTTCTACATTATAACGGTAATCTAGATTGATATCAAAATACTTAGCATTTACAGCAGAAGATACATTGTGTAAATCTGTACTTAATTTATCTGATCCTATTAAATAAACGTAGTTGTTGTCCTCTAAGTGTGCATCATCATTACGTCCTATCATATCGATATTGAGGTCTGCAATAGTGTTTGCTAGCGGGTATACAGGATTTTCTGAGTAATATCTAGACCCGTATAAGCCTTTCTCTTCTCCTGTAACGTGTAAAAAGAGGATAGAGCGCTTTGGTCCTTTTCCGTCTTTTACAGCTTGTTTAAAAGCTTCTGCGATTTCTAGTAAAGCTACAGTACCAGATCCATCATCATCTGCTCCGTTAAAGACATTACCTTTGGAGTCCATTCCTACGTGATCTAGGTGTGCAGAGAGTACAAGTACTTCCTCAGGCTTCTCTGAACCTTCTATAAAAGCTAGCACGTTTTCTGAGTCATTTAATTCGCTTCCTTTTCTAAAAAATGTTTTAGGTACAATCTGGTAATAATCTCCATTATTTCCCGGAGCCACTTCTAGTTGCTTATAATAGTTTACGAGGTATGCAGCTGCTTTCTTTTGTCCTGGATCTCCAGTATTACGTCCCTCAAAATCATCTCCTGCAAATACGTAGAGCATGTCTTGAAGCTCATTTGCAGTTATAGTATTGGTATACTTACGTACATCATTCTCATTGCTTTCAAGTGAGGTAACATCTATAAGTACAGGTTCAGATGGAGCAGCAGGAGCTACTATTTTTTTTGATTCGTTACAAGAAAGGGCAATAAGTCCCAGTCCCATCAGGGCAATATATTTTTTCATTTATGAGGTATTGTTTATTATGCTAAAAGTACTGATTTCAACTGAATAAAAATATGTGAGATTCGTTTGAAGTTTTTTTTGCTTTCGCGAAAGCCTAATTGCTCAAACACTTTTTGAAGAGATTAAAGAAATGCAAAAAAAAAGGTCATTCTAGTTACAGAATGACCTTTTCATTGTAAAAGACTTTAAATCTTAGTTGTTAAGCATAACCGGCATTACAAGCATTGTTACTTGCTCTCCTTCATCTAGTCCATCAACTGGAGTAAGGATACCTGCTCTATTAGGTAGTGACATTTCTAGTGAAACATCATTTGCATTCATATTATTAAGCATCTCTGTTAAGAAACGAGAGTTGAAGCCTATTTGCATATCATCACCTTGATAATCACAAGTAAGACGCTCTTCTGCTTTATTACTGTAATCAATATCTTCTGCCGAAATATTAAGCTCTGCTCCAGCGATTTTCAAACGAATCTGGTGTGTAGTCTTATTAGAGAAAATAGAAACACGACGTACAGAATTTAAAAACTGATTACGATCAATTGTTAATCTATTTGGATTCTCTTTTGGGATTACCGCTTCATAGTTAGGGTATTTACCATCAATAAGACGACATACAAGTTCTACATTGTCAAATGAAAATTTTGCATTACTCTCGTTGTATTCTACGGCGATTTCATCATCAGAAGTAGAAAGTATTCCCTTAAGTAAGTTAAGTGGTTTCTTAGGCATGATAAACTCTGCTGCTTGAGAAGCTACCACATCTGTGCGGCCATACTTTACAAGCTTGTGAGCATCTGTTGCTACAAAGGTTAGTCCATCTGTACCAAACTGAAAAAATACACCACTCATTACTGGGCGTAAATCATCATTTCCTGTAGCAAAAATTGTATTGCTTATTGCTGTAGCTAGTACACTTCCAGGTATTTTTACAACACTAGGATCTTCTAGCGATACTGCATTAGGAAACTCTGCTCCATCTGCATATGCTAGTGCATATTTACCATGGTTTGAGCTTATCTCTACGGTATTATTCTCGTGCTGTGTAAACGTAAGTGGTTGCTCTGGAAACGTCTTAAGCGTATCAAGAAGTAAACGAGCTGGTAACGCAATCGCACCATTATCACTAGACTCAACATCTAACTTTGATGTCATGGTAGTTTCTAGATCTGATGCAGAAACTGTTAGTGTATTTCCATCTAGTTCAAAAAGGAAATTATCGAGTATAGGTAGGGTGTTACTATTATTTATCACACCACCCAATACTTGTAATTGTTTAAGGAGGTATGTACTAGAGACTATAAATTTCATAGAAAGTTAGGTTTTGCAATACAATAAAATGGTATCAAAAGTGACGCTATTTATGCCTCACTCACTACTTACAAATATATTTTAAATGCGACGGCTTTTATAATTAACTTATCAACATCTAGCGCGCGTAACGGCGCTTCCTAATTGCGTTGTAGATGAGTCCAAAGATAAGCAAAATAGCCAGCGGAAGCCCAATAGTCAAGACCTGCCACGTGCTCATACTTCGTGCTGCCTTTTTTATATCAAGAAAAGGAAGTGCAATTTCTTTACTACGTATGTTAATAAGCCCAGTGTCATCAAGGAGATAGTTAATCGCATTGAGCAAAAACTCTTTATTTCCATAGCTGGTTCTTGTGTAATAATCAAATCCTAATTCTAGTGGTTGCCCGCGTGCATCAAGACTATTTGAGATTATATCACCATCGGCTATGAGTATAAGCTTAGGATTTTTTTGTGCGCTTTCGCGAAAATTACTTTTATCACTTCCATCTGGTAATACTCTATTAGTAAAAGCCGAATTAAACGATCCTTCTAGCAAAACGGCCAGTGGTTGTTGCCCATTTTGAAAATCACTTTCTATAGGTTCAATATCTACCTGACCGAGAGAGATTTCTCGTGGCGTACTTTCTATTTTAGTATAAATACTAGATTGCAATAAAACCGTTTTATTTACGCCTCTATTGTTGTCTAATAAAGTGATAGGATTTGCATAATTGAAAAGAACAGGTTTTTCAATATTAGTATTAATGGGATGCGTATTCATACTGGGTACTTGTGGTCTATACAACCATGGTAGCTGTATGTACTGAGCATCACTGCCATCACCAGAGGCAACACTAAGCGGGGCAGAGTAGAGGTCTACTACTAAGGATGGGTCTACTCTAATTCCATATTTAAACAGTTGGTCATCTAGATTAATATCTCTAGGGAAAGCAATAGTTTTACCTTGATCATTGCGAAGACTATCATCTTCCATGGCTACAGCATCTAGCATCCAAAGGCTGTTACCACCATTCATGATATATTGATCAATCACATACTTCTGCTTGTCTGTAAATGCTTTTGTAGGCTTTGCAATAACTACTAGATCAAAGGTGTTTTGTAAAGCTTTGAGTGCCTTTTCTGGATCTTGGTTTGCAAATTCTAATGGGAAAGGAGCGATATTATAGGTGTCACCTAGTTTACGAAACATATCTGCAATGTTTGCATCTGGTAGCTCGCCATTATCTCTTAAAACTGCAATACGCTTAGACTTTGCATTTAATGTGCTGTGTAAACTTTCGGCAAAAACGTATTCAAGGTTTTGTATAGAAGCGTATACGAGTTGCTCAGGAGAAGCACCTACTACATTCTTTACAAGTCCTACCGGTACTGCTTTGTCATTAAAATTTATAGTAGCCCACGGAAAAATAGTTTGCGTGGTCTCCTTTCCGTTTTCTTTTACTTTGAGAGGGATGGTAGTCATCCCAAATTCATTGAATTGTCCAGCAACTTCGGCTACATTTTCTCCATCTTCTACTGGGTTTGAAAATTCGAACCTAATGTTATCATTATAGGCTTGCATTTCCTCTAGCAGATAGCGCGTTTCGTTTTGTAGTTTTTTAAACTCCGCGGGAAAATTACCTTCTAGAAAAACATCAATAATCAACGGACTGTCTAATTGATCTAATAAATCAAGCGTAGGATCACTTAAACTGTAGCGTTGATCTTGCGTAAGGTCATAGCGTTTGTGAACTAGCGAACCTATAATGTTAATTATAAATAGGCCTATGATTACAAGCAGGAGCGATAGTATGTATTTTATATTTTTCACGAAAGTGTACTCCTTTTATGCAATCTCATCATCGTAATAATGATAAAGAATGCGGTTACACTAATAAAGTAAATGAGATCTCTAGTATCAACCACACCGCGGCTTATGCTAGTATAATGCGATTGTAAACCCATTAAATTTATGAAATCTCTCACGCTGCTTGTGGTACTAAATGCTGCTATGCCTGCAAGTCCAAAATATAAAAAGAAGCTTAAGAACACGGCGATTATAAAAGCTATGATTTGATTATCTGTAAGGCTTGAGGCAAATATGCCTATTGCCGTAAATGTTGCAGCTAGAAGCATTAGTCCTATATAACTGCCTATGGTTACTCCTACATCAAGGTTTCCCACGGGATTACCCAGTTGGTAAATAGCGATTACATAAATAAGTGTGGGTATGATAGCAAGTATGATAAGAGCAAATGCTCCTAAAAATTTTCCTAGTGTTAACTGGAGTTTAGAGATAGGTTTTGTGAGTAGAAGTTCTAAGGTGCCTACTTTTTGTTCTTCACTAAAACTGCGCATGGTTATAGCAGGAATAAGAAATATAAATATCCAAGGTGCAATCTGGAAGAACGGTGCGAGATCTGCAAATCCAGTCTCTGTGATATTAAAAGGCCCTTGAAAAACCCATAGAAATAAACCGGTAACTACGAGAAATAACCCAATAACCAGATACCCAATTGCCGAGGAGAAAAATGAGGATATTTCTTTTTTAAGTATAGCGAACAAAGTGGTTTGTTTTAAAAAGTAAATGTACTGTAGTTTTTGAATTCCTTAAAAATTATTTATTGAGGATAGCTTGACTGTGGCGGTCCATCAATTGGGATTTTTGCACCTAAGTACGTAGGTTCTTTATTAATAGTCAACTCCAGAAAAGCTTTTACATTTGCTAGTAATTCTCTGCGTTTATTTGCGCTTTCCCGTTGGTAAGTTCGCTGGTCTCCCACAAAGCCGTAATAGGTAAGGCCAAGTTGATTTGCAATATACAGTGCTCGTGGCAAGTGAAACTCTTGAGTAACCACTACAGCCTCCTTTACATTAAATACAGAGCTGGCTCTATACATACTGTCGTAGGTGTCAAAACCAGCATAATCTAGAAAGATATCATCTTCTGGAACACCTTTATCCATGAGATATGCTTTCATTGCCTTTGGCTCGTTATAGGATGCAGTGCCATTATCTCCCGAGAGTAAAAAACGCTTAACTTTACCTTCTTTATATAGGCTGAGGGCGCTTGATACACGATCTTCGAGCATTGTAGATAGATTACCGTTTGCTCGTACACTAGCGCCTAAGACAATTACAGTATAAGCTTTTGGAACCTGCGAAATATTTGTAAAAGTTTGGCTTTTTGTACTTTCTTCAACATGGTAAGAAAGCGCATAAACTCCACAAATAAGAAGGATTATCCCAACGAGAGTGACGGCAATTATTTTTTTAAAATGTTTAAGCACTAGACGTTATCTATGATTTTAATAGGTTTCTTTTTATCATTGATAGCTACAAAAGTAAATGTTCCAGCTACGGCTAGCTCACGATCATAATTGTACATATCTTCTTTGTAAATCTCAACGCGTACCACACAACTTGTATTGCCCACTTTCTCTATACGAGCTATTAATTCTACAATAGTTCCTTGAGGAATGGCTTTAGTAAAGTCTATTTGACTGGTAGAAATGGTAACCACTTTTTTTCGGCTAAAGCGTGTGGCGCATATAAAAGCTGCTTCATCCATCATATGCATTGCAGTCCCACCAAAAAGAGTGTCATAGTGATTTGTGGTGTTGGGAAAGACCGCTTTAAAGATGCGAGTTTCTGAGATTTCAATGCGTTCTTTGAGAGTAATCATAATTGTTTAACCATTTTGCATATTTAATAGACAAAAAAGATGCAGTGCTTACTTCTAAGTGTATCTTTGCAAGGTCTTAAAATAGAACAGATGCCACAAGTAATAGAAGCTTTAAAATGGAGATATGCGACTAAAAAGTTTGACAATACACGCATGCTACCAGATTCAAAAATAGAAATAATCAAAAACGCCTTTAACCTTACTGCTACAAGCTTTGGCTTACAGCCCGTGCGATTAGTTGTAGTAAGTAATAAAGAGAAACAAGAAGCTCTCGTTCCTTTGTCAATGAACCAGCGACAAGTAGCAGATGCTTCACATGTGCTAATTTTCTGTATTGAAAAGCAGGTAGATGAGCATTATGTAGAAAGTTATTTTGATAACGTAAAAGAAATAAGAAATACACCAGAGGAAATTATTAAACCATTTAAGAATTATCTTCTTGATCACTTTAAAAAAGCTACAAATGCAGAAAATGACTTATGGGCTTCAAAACAAGCTTATCTCGCAATGGGTAATTTGCTCACCGTTTGTGCGATTGAAGAAGTAGATGCGTGTCCTATGGAGGGTTTTACACCTGAGGGTTACGATAAGTTTTTAGGCCTTACTGAGATAGGCTTACAGTCGGTTTTGGTATTGCCCATAGGTTATAGAGCAGAAGATGATATGTTTTCTACTATGAAAAAGGTGCGCAAATCTTTGGACAATGCGGTCCTTGATTTGTAACTTCCGATAGAATACAGGGTTTAGTGCAATATTATGGCAAGATTCTTGTTATTTTTTAAAAGTTTATAACTTTGCAGTAGCCCTAATAGTAGTACAATGAAACATATAGCATTTTTATTATTCATTTCAACAGTAACATTACAAGCTCAAGAGGCTAAATGGTATACTGATTTTGACAAAGCAAAAAAAATAGCGCAACGCCAGGGAAAACCCATTATCATGTACTTTACAGGCAGCGACTGGTGCGGACCTTGTAAAATGCTTAAAAAAGACCTCTGGGAGACTGATAAATTTATACAACAAGCAGATGACTTTGTGTTGCTTGAGGTAGATATCCCTTTTAGAGAAGATATCATTTCTCCAGAACAAAAGAAGAAAAACATGAAGCTTCAAGATAAATATAATAAGGACAAATCTTTTCCGACTGTATTGCTACTAGATTCAAATGGTAAAAGAAAGGATGAAGTTTCAGGATATAGTATGCTAAGAGATACAGCACCTTACTATGCATTTTTTAATAAAGCAAGACGTTCGAGATAGTTACAAGCTCTTACAATCATATATAGAACGTTTGGCATATGCTGGACGTTTTTTTTATGCTTTCGCGAAAGCGTAACCCTCAAATTGCCCTTTAGAAAGATACTACTAACAAAATCTCTCATGTATTAATTAACAATAAGCGAACTTCTTATCTTTGACCACCTTTAAATAGATTTATGTCAAAAGTAGTTTTAATCACTGGGGCTTCCTCAGGAATAGGTTTAGCCATTGCTCAGTATCTTGTAAACCAGTCGTATACTGTATATGGAACGAGCCGTAACCCAAAAAATAATATAGAAAAAGGAGTGCATATGGTTGCACTAGATGTTACAAAGCCAGCGACTATTGCGGCTGCTGTAACGTCTGTATTAGAAAAGGAAGGGAGATTAGACTACCTGATTAACAATGCTGGAATGGGTATTACAGGTCCTCTAGAGGAAACACCAGATGCTGAAATTAAAAGAGTATTTGAGACTAATTACTTTGGAGCATTAGAAGTAATAAAGGCGGTGTTGCCCACAATGCGTAAACAGCGCAGCGGCATGGTAATTAATATAACCTCAATAGCAGGGTATATGGGATTACCTTATAGAGGTATTTACTCTGCGACCAAAGGAGCCCTTGGGATTACTACAGAGGCGTACCGCATGGAACTTAAAGAGTTTAATGTAAAGATGACTACGGTTGCTCCAGGTGACTTTGCTACTAATATTGCTGCAGGCCGTTACCATGCACCAGTGCTTCACAATTCGCCATACAAAGAGAATTATAAGAATACACTTTCATTAATGGATGCGCATGTAGATGAAGGAATGGACACCGTAATCATGGCAAAAGTGGTTAAACGTGTGATGGAGTCAAAAAACCCTAAAGTGCATTATCGAGTAGGATTCTTTATGCAGCGTTTTAGTATTGCGCTTAAGCGCATACTGCCAGATACTTGGTATGAAAAACTACTTCTTAATCATTATAAACTTTAGTTAACAAACAATTAAACACGCTCTTAGCTTCTGCACATCACTTTTAGCTACATTTGTGTAAAATCATAAAAAGAAAAGACTATGAAATTTTTTATAGATACAGCAAACCTTGACCAAATTAAAGAAGCACAAGATCTAGGAATTCTTGATGGTGTTACTACAAATCCATCACTAATGGCTAAAGAGGGCATTACTGGACGTGAAAAGATATTACAACATTATAAAGATATCTGTGAGATCGTAACTGGTGATGTAAGTGCAGAGGTAATCGCAACCACTTATGATGAGATGGTAAAAGAGGGGGAAGAGCTTGCTGCATTACATGAGCAAATCGTTGTAAAAGTACCTATGATTAAAGATGGTATTAAAGCTATAAAATATTTTTCTGATAAAGGAATACGCACAAACTGTACACTTGTATTTTCTTGCGGGCAAGCTTTACTTGCAGCAAAGGCTGGAGCAACATATGTCTCTCCATTTATAGGACGACTAGATGACATCTCTACAGATGGGTTAAATTTAATTGCAGAGATTCGTCACATTTATGATAACTATATGTTTGAAACTCAAATTCTAGCAGCATCTGTACGTCACACTATGCACGTAATAGATTGTGCAAAAATAGGAGCAGATGTAATGACGGGACCATTATCATCTATAGAGGGATTATTAAAGCACCCACTTACAGATAGCGGTCTTGCAAAATTCTTAGCAGATTACGAGAAGGGTAATAATTAATACATATCTCACACCATTTAAAAGCCCCTTTTACTGTAAAGTAAAAGGGGCTTTTTCATTGATATAAGTTGGTGCCTATTGATTTAAATAAGCTAGTAGTTCGTTTTCAAATTTAGAGTTGTGCAAGTTTGCGTGACTGTTTAAAATTTTTCCATTTTTATCAAGCACGATGGTCTTGTTAATATCATTAAGCACAAGTTGCTTTCTAGCTTGTTCTGGTTTTGCTAGTCTAAATTCTTTAGATTCGTCAAAGTCATTTTTCTCTAAGTGAAGCATCCATTTGTTATGCTCTGTATTCACATTAATAGCAATAAAATTGAACTCAGGATACTTTGCTTGCAGCTCGCGAACTTTTGCATGGGAGTTGTCCATATGAGCCATTCTTAAATACGACCAAAAAAATAACACTGTAGGCTTTGTAATACGACTAGAGAGGGTAGTCATTCCAGAATCTACACCTACGATCATGACATCAGGAATCATATTTCCTGCTTGCATAGATTTATTATTGTCATATAATGCATCGACTAGCGTTACCGTTTCATCAGAAGTAGAGACTTCCTTTATTTCGTCAAAAAGCTTATCAACTTCGTCTAGATTATTACTGTTAGCAATAAAAATACGAGACATTTGAGATAAAAGTCGCTCCTTAAGGTCTTTATTATTGATAAGACTGTCTATAACCGCTATCTGGTGATGGTTGTGTATGTATGATGTGCGATTATAATCGTTTTCCTTTCCATAACGAAGGTAGGTGAGGTTATTAATGTAAGAAGCAAGATATCTTCTAAAACTGTAAAGTTCTTCAAGATTGGGATTGTTTACATCTATGCTTTCGCGAAAGCTATAAAAATCATTAGGTAAGCTATCAATGAAGGATAACTTGTCTTTCCCATAATGAGCAAATGGATACCATTCTTTACGCTGGTAATTATCAAATTCTGTTACAGATGTTGCTATTTCAATAAATTCATCCGAATAATCTTTATCAAGCAAAAACTTATCTAGTTCTTCTTTATGAGTAATCGCCATGGAATCTAGCGTCTTCTGAAAATTCTTTGGATTTTTTTGATATTTTTTCTTAATGCCTTCGTTTTCACTCTCCCAATGTAAATACATGTCTAGTAAAAAAGTGCTTTTTTCCGACCCATAACCAGAAAAACTAAGTGACTCATCAAAATCCTTAGTATTTACTCTTAGTAATATACTGTCTCCTTCTTCTATATGCACTAATTGATGTTCTCCATGCTCTAGTCTGTATAGTCCAGGTTGGAAATCGTCAAATTTATATAGAAACCTATTTCTTCTGTCTAGTGGAATACTATCTGTCACTACTTCTCCCTTACGTAGCAGCACATAACTCTGTACAGGATTGATAATCTGCCCACCTAGATATGTCCCTTGAGCTTTATCATTTTCTTCAAAAACGCAGCTTGTAAAGGTGGTAGATACTATAAGTAAGAGTAGGAGGTACTTCATAAAAGGTAAATTTACACTTAATAAGATAGCTTATTGTGCTATTTCCAAAAGTAACTTTAATGACTTTTGCATATTGTTAACATATCGTTAAAAGCATTTTGTGTTTGTTATCATTATAATTTCTTTAATTATAGGTATTTTTGCACGCTCAAAATAGAAGTTTTTTATGTTATCAGTCTCTAATCTTTCAGTTCAATTTGGTAAGCGTGTTTTATTTGATGAAGTTAATACTTCATTTCTTAACGGTAATTGCTACGGCATCATAGGTGCAAACGGAGCAGGAAAGTCTACCTTTTTAAAAATACTTACAGGGCAACAAGATCCTACCTCTGGTCATGTGCACCTCGAGCCAGGAAAACGTATGTCTGTGCTAGAGCAAAACCACTATGCTTATGATGAGTATAATGTCCTTGAGACAGTGGTGATGGGTAACAAGCCTCTTTATGAAATTAAAGCAGAAATCGATGCACTGTATGCAGACTATACGGATGAAAACGCAGATCGTATCGGAGAGCTTCAAGTAAAGTTTGAGGAAATGAATGGATGGAATGCAGATAGTAATGCTGCAACTATGCTTTCTAACTTAGGTATCAAAGAAGATAACCATTATACCATGATGGCAGATCTTGATGGTAAGCAACGTGTACGTGTGCTTATTGCACAAGCGCTTTTTGGAAATCCAGATGTTCTTATTATGGATGAGCCTACAAACGACTTGGATTATGAAACAATTTCTTGGCTAGAGAATTTCCTTGCAAACTATGACAACTGTGTGATCGTTGTATCGCATGACCGTCACTTCCTTGATGCGGTTTGTACACATATCTCAGACATTGATCACAATAAAATTACCCACTATAGCGGTAACTATACCTTTTGGTATGAGTCTTCACAACTAGCAGCAAGACAACGCGCACAGCAAAATAAAAAGTCTGAAGAGAAGAAAAAAGAACTTCAAGAATTTATCGCTCGTTTCTCTGCAAACGTTGCAAAGTCTAAGCAAGCAACTTCTCGAAAGAAGATGATTGATAAGCTAGACATCGAAGAGATTAAGCCATCAAGTCGTCGATACCCAGGGATTATATTTGATAGAGATCGTGAGGCTGGTGATCAGATTTTTAACTGTACTGGTTTAAGTGCTTCTCTAGATGGTGAAGTTTTGTTCAAAGGAGTTGATATGAATTTGAATAAAGGCGATAAAGCTGTGTTATTTTCAAGAGATAGCCGTGCAACCTCTGCTTTTTATGAGATTATAAATGGTAATCAACAAGCAGATAGCGGGACTTTTGATTTTGGAGTAACTACTACACAATCTTATTTGCCTTTAGATAACGCTTCTTACTTTCAAGATGGAACGCTTAATCTTGTAGACTGGTTACGTCAGTATGCGCAAACAGAAGAGGAAAGAGAAGAAGTTTTCTTGAGAGGTTTCTTAGGGAAAATGATTTTCTCTGGCGAAGAGGCGCTTAAAATGTCTAATGTCCTTTCAGGAGGGGAGAAGGTACGTTGCATGATTTCAAAAATGATGATGAAGCGTGCAAATATCCTTATGGTAGATGAACCTACTAACCACTTGGATCTAGAATCAATTACAGCGTTTAACAATGCACTTAAAAACTTCAAGGGCACTGTGATGCTTACAACACATGATCATGAGTTTGCGAGCACGGTAGGTAACCGTGTGATAGAATTAACGCCTAAGGGTGTTATAGATCGCTACATGAACTTTGATGAGTACATGAGCGATAAGAGTATAAAAGAACAACGTATGGCAATGTATGAGTAAGGCTAAGCCTTACTCTTGTTCATAAAGTGTGTAATGAGCATATAGCTACAAAAAACAATGAGGCCTCCACTTAGCACAATGCGCAAAGTAGGAAGCTCTTCACCTTGAAGTAACGGTGAGAGTCTCCATATGGATAGTCCTAAGAAAAATACATATAAGAGAAGACGGCCAGAAGATAATTCTGGCTTTTTCTTTTCTGGTGCTGGTCTTGTGATTCTATTGATTGTTACTTTCGGCGCTTCTTGTTGCGATAGATTGTTTAATTCCTCGTCAGATAGTGCGTTGTTTGAAAAGTCTTCAAGAGCAATTTCTACAATATGTTTTGCCTTTACCAGATACTCTTTGTCAACAAGCAATCTAGATTGATCAGGAGAGCCTAGCGCGTAGCCTGCCAGCTTTGCACTCTCGTTATCATCTCTCACTATACTTGGGATGTCTTTCTCCTCTAGAATGGCCTGTAATCTTTTTGTTTCGATGATAGACCCAGTGTGGATTTTTTCATAACGAGAATCTGGAAGTATGCTCATATATTATTTTGGTAAGGTTATCTTGTTTTATCGTACTTACTATTCCATATCGCTTTATTAAAGTTCTTACCTAGTGCAAATGCATAAAATAAAACTACCGCTCCGATGGATTTAAACATAAAGAAAAATACCATAATATCTTGACCAAAATCTTGATTCTTTGTAAAAAGACCGTCTGGTGTTAATAATGTCGCCACTATACTAATGAGTACTGTTGTAATTATTAAGTTTTCAATAGACTTAAATGACCATGCCCATTGTTTTCTGAAAGGATTGAGGTCATTACCCCACTGGTGTATAAGGTAGTAATAGCCATTACCCATAGGTGCAAATAATAAAGGATCATCTGCTTTTTCTAACACAAACATTTTAGAAGGAGCGATGATCTTAAAACCATCAAGTTCTGTTTGGTGTGTGTTTTCAAGGTACTTAATATTATCAAGAACCTCTTGAGGGTATTTTCCTTTAAAGTATTTGGTATCGAGAAAACGCAGTCTGTAGTCTACGCAAATTTTCTCTATTTGTTTAATGTGGAAGATTTTTGAAGTTTCAAGTAAGTCAAAGTCAAACTCGTTATAACCTGCCTCAGAAGCTTCGTTTAGGGTTTTGAGGATTCCGCTTTCGCGAAAGCGGTCTTGATCAAAAACCTGTTGTACTTGTGCTAGGATATCTTGTTCTTGCTCACTTTTACTGCGCTCACGAAGTAACTTTTCGTGAATGTTGGTTCTGGATAATAGCATCTTTTTTTCTTTTAAAGATACAATACAAATGCGATAATGTCAATGGGAATAATTGATACTAGGTGATTTATGTATTAATTAAACAAAACAGTTAAGAAAATATGAGCAAAAAAAAAGCTCTTAGATACATCAAGTATCTAAGAGCTTCAAAATAGTACAGCTACCTTACTATCGAAGTGTAGCTCCTAGCTCTTTTTCAAAACGCTGTTGCAGTTTATTCATCGTTTTGTCTATCTGCTTATCTGTAAGTGTCTTGTTTTCGTCTTGTAACAAGAAGCTTACTGCATAACTTTTCTTGCCTTCAGGAAGATTTTTACCTTCGTAAACGTCAAAAAGATTTACATCTTTAAGTAATTGTTTCTCGGTTTGCTTTGCAATGGTTGTAATATCTTCAAACTGAACATTTGCATCTAGTAAAAGTGCAAAGTCACGTCGTACAGAAGGATATTTTGGAATGTCCTTAAACTTAACATTATTACGAGCAGCAATCTCTAAAATAGCATCCCAGTTAAAATCTGCATAATACACATCTTGGGATAAGTCAAATTTCTTGAGGATACTTTTCTTAACGATACCGTAGCTTACTACTTGTTGTTTTCCTAGTGATAGTCCTACGGCTTCAGAAAAAATATCATTCTTCACTGCAGAAGACCGTACTCTAGTAATCCCTAATTTTTCTAGTACAGCGCTTACCACGCCTTTGAGGTAATAGAAGTTAGTTGGAGTGGTAGGGTTGGTCCATGATTCTTCGGTGCGACTTCCAGTAACAAATAGGGCAAGGTGCTTATCTTCTTTGCGCTCCTCTGTGTAGTTATGGTAGGTTTTACCAAACTCAAAGAGTTTAATGTTTCCTCTACGACGGTTTACGTTGTATGAGATAGCTTCTAATCCAGAAAATAACATAGACTGTCGCATCACACTCAATTCTTTCCCTAGCGGATTAAGCATCTCAACTTGATGCTCCTCCTTAAGATTTTCAGAAAGTGCTGTATATGCTGGTGTAGTAAGACTATTTGCCATCATCTCATAAAAACCTTGAGCGGCAAGTTGGTTTCCTATCACGTCGCTTACTTTGTGATCGTCAAATTTTGAACTTGAAGACACCGTAGCATTAAGCTTTTTACCAAAGGTGATATTATTGTAACCGTACACTCTTAGAATTTCTTCTATAACATCTGCCTCGCGAGTTACATCGTTTCTAAAAGCAGGAATAGTCATCCCAATGCCACTTTCTGTAACGTTATTGATTTTGATATCTAGTGACATCAATATACCTTTAATAACTTCCTTAGGAAGTTCTTCTCCTATAAGTTTTGTAGCGTTATCAAAGTTCAAGAATACCTGTTGATCTTCTATTTTCTTTGGGTAGATGTCTACAATCTCGCTAGTAATTTCTCCACCAGCAATTTCCATAATAAGAAGCGCGGCTCTAGTGAGAGCATACTCTGCAATATTAGGATCGATACCTCTCTCAAAACGGAAAGATGCATCTGTATTTAAACCATGACGTTTAGCCGTCTTACGTACAGCAACAGGGTTGAAATAGGCGCTTTCTAAAAATATAGCAGAGGTGTTTTCTGTAACTCCGCTGTGGGCTCCACCAAAAACTCCTGCAATACACATAGGTTTCTCTGCGTCACAAATCATTAAGTCATCTTCATGTAACTCACGCTCTACACCGTCTAGTGTAGTAAACTTAGTACCTGCTTCTACAGTGCGCACTTCAATCTTATCTCCTGCAATCTTGTTTAAATCAAAAGCGTGTAGTGGTTGTCCTAGATCATGTAATACATAATTAGTCGCATCTACAATGTTGTTAATAGGAGAGAGGCCTATGGCTTTAAGTCTGTGCTTTAACCACTCTGGAGATTCGCTCACTTTTAAGTCGCTGATCACAACTCCTGCATAACGAGGTGCTTTTTCTGCATCTAGTACTTGAACATCGATCTTGTGTAGGCGCTTCTCAATTTTAAATGAAGATGTAGATGGAGTAATAAGACCTTTATTAACCCCTTGTTGTAATAAACCTGCCTTAAGATCACGGGCAACACCCCAATGGCTCATTGCATCTGCACGGTTAGGTGTTAATCCTATCTCAAAAACTTGGTCGTTTTCTATTTCAAAAACCTCTGCGGCTGGTGTTCCAGGGATAAGATCCTCATTAAGAATCATAATTCCATCGTGGCTTTTACCTAGCCCAAGCTCGTCTTCTGCACAGATCATTCCGTGAGATTCTTCACCGCGTATTTTACCTTTCTTTATTTTCCAAGCCTCACCTTCTTCTGTGTAAAGTGTAGTTCCTATGGTTGCTACGGGTACTTTCTGTCCTGCTGCGACATTAGGAGCTCCACATACTATTTGTACAGGTTTATCTGCACCTATATCTACTGTGGTTATCTTGAGTTTGTCTGCATTTTCATGCTGCACACAAGTAAGTACGTGACCTATTACAATTCCTTCTAGTCCACCTTTTACACTTTGGTAGGTGTCTATTCCTTCAATTTCTAGACCTAGGTCTGTAAGGAGGTTTCCGGTTTTTTCGGCACTCCAATCTATATCGATAAACTGCTTTAGCCAGTTGTAAGAAATCTTCATAAAACGTTGCGATTTTAAGACGTCAAAGATAGAATAACCTAGCTAGTGAGCAAAGCAGATGAGCGAGTATCTCAGTAGTTTTTTTACGCCTCCCGAGGTGAGTTAGGTACTAGTTTCGCAAAAGCGTGTTTTAGCAACACGTCATCTCGATAATTGGTGACTATAAACACTGTTTTGTAGGTGTTTGGCATTTTCTAATTACTAGGCGGTGAGACTTTATGCGTAGCTTACTATTTTAAACTTCTGTAAAGCTTTAAAAGAATGAGACTGTGTTGGTATATCTTTGATTTATGAAACAGATACTTATTCTCATCTCATTTATTAACATTATTTCTTGCAAACAAGACAAGGTAGTAATCACCCCTCAAAAGTTGAATTCAGGCTTTTGGAGAGCTACACTAGCTGTTCAAGATCAAGAAGAACTTCCCTTTATATTTGAGGCAAATGATGATGGAACTATTTCCATTTATAACGCAGAGGAGCGCATAGAGGTGGACGAGATTGTGATTAATGGCGATAGTATACGTATCCAAACTCCTGTTTTTGAAGGATATTTTGTGGGACGCTTTCGCGAAAGCGGAAATCAAATAACGGGCTCTTTTATAAAGCCAAGTCTTGATCGTGTGGTGCCGTTTACAATAAATTACGGAGTAAAAGAGCGTTTTATTTCTGCAGGCGAAGCACTAAGCGAGAATGAAGCGATTGTCAATATTGATGGTAGTTGGGAGACTGTTTTTAGTCCAGATAATGCTGACGAACGATACATCGCCAAAGGTACTTTCAAGTCAGATGGTGATATTGTTACGGGTACTTTTAGAACAACTACAGGGGATTACCGTTATCTCGAGGGGAAGTTAGATGGCGACGAACTTAGACTGTCAACATTTGACGGAGCGCATGCTTTTCTCTTTGTGGCAACTGTAACAGATAGTACGATGCAGGGGCAGTTCTATAGCGGAAACCACTTTAAAGAAGCATTTACAGCGATAAAAAATAATGACTACGAATTGCCAGACGCAAAAGGGCTTACGTATTTAAAAGAAGGGTATGATCGATTTGATTTTTCATTTAAAGATACCAGCGGTCGTATAGTTTCTTTGCAAGATGAGGAATACAAGGATAAAGTGGTGCTTGTGCAAATACTAGGTTCATGGTGTCCTAATTGTCTTGAAGAGTCTACGTTTTTTAGAGATTACCTAGTGAGTCACCCTAATGAGGATTTAAAATTAGTGGGACTAGCATTTGAATATGCAAAAACCGAAGAGACAGCAATACAAAGTATTAACCGACTTACAGATAGGTTGCAATTACCTTATCCAGTGCTGCTTGCGCAGTATGGAGAAGGAGCCGACAAGAAAAAAGCAGCCGAAAAGCTGCCTATGCTTAATCATGTACTTTCATACCCAACTACGATTTATATTGATAAAGATGGTGCTGTGAGACGCATCCACACTGGATATAACGGTACAGCGACAGGGGAGAAGCACCTTGAGTTTAAAGAGGAGTTTGAGGAATTTGTAGCGCAGTTACTAGCTGAGTAATTAAGATATATAGCTCCAGATATTTTTAAATTTCATCATCTGGGCATACATGAAGCGTATGATTTGATTTTCTTCTTTTTTAAAGGTGGGATCATCCTTAACCACAGCCCACGCATAGCTTCGGGCTACTTTGAGGATGTCATTATCTCTTATAATATCGGCTATCTTGAGGTTTAAGGCACCACTTTGTTGGGTTCCTGTAATATCACCAGGACCACGTAGCTTTAGATCAACCTCTGCGATTTCAAAACCATCATTGGTGCGTGTCATCGTCTCTAAACGCACTTTACTGTCGCTTGACAACTTATGACTGGTCATCAAAATACAGTAACTCTGCTCTGCGCCACGACCTACACGACCACGTAATTGGTGTAGCTGACTTAACCCAAAACGTTCTGCGCTTTCTATAATCATCACAGATGCGTTAGGCACATTTACGCCAACTTCAATAACGGTAGTGGCGACCATGATTTGTGTTTCGCCTTTGATAAAACGATTCATTTCAATCTCCTTATCGGCTGGTTTCATTTGTCCGTGGACGATAGAAATTTGATATTTTGGCATGGGGAATTCTCGCGAAATACTCTCATATCCATCCATCAAATCTTTGTAATCCATGGCCTCAGATTCTTGGATTAATGGGTATACAATATAGACCTGTCTTCCTAGTGCAATTTCGTCTCTAATAAACTTGAAAACTTTGAGCCTGTTTGAGTCATATCTGTGCACTGTTTTTATGGACTTTCTACCCGGTGGAAGTTCGTCTATAACACTCACATCTAGATCGCCGTAAACGGTCATAGCAAGGGTACGTGGAATAGGGGTGGCGGTCATCACAAGTACGTGTGGTGGGTACTCATTTTTATGCCATAATTTACTGCGTTGTTTTACGCCAAAACGGTGTTGCTCATCGATTACTGCAAGTCCAAGATTCTTAAATTTCACCTTGTCTTCTAGCAGTGCGTGGGTCCCAATTAAGATGTTTAACTCACCATTTTCTAGCTGTTCATGAATGATTCTTCTTTTTGAAGTTTTGGTTGAGCCTTGTAGTAGTGAAATACTGGTGTTCAATTCTTTACATAATTCTTTTAAACCATGATAGTGCTGCACTGCCAGGATGGCAGTAGGCGCCATCAGGCAAGCTTGAAAACCGTTGTCAAGCGCCATGAGCATTGACATGAGTGCTACTATGGTCTTCCCAGAACCTACATCTCCTTGTAAAAGACGATTCATCTGGGCATTTGTGCCCAGGTCATGACGAATTTCTTTGAGCACTCTTTTTTGTGCACCCGTTAATTCAAAGGGTAAATGGTCATTGTAAAAGGTGGTGAAATTAGGTCCTATTTTTTCAAATGGATACCCTTTTATTTTAGTTTTATGGTTTACATTTTTGAATGCTAATTGCAGCTGAATGTAAAAAAATTCTTCAAATTTTAATCGGTATTGTGCCCTTGCTAAATGCTCTTGAGATTGCGGGAAATGAACGTTCAAAAGCGCCTCTCTTTTTGGCATCAATTTAAGCTCAGTTAGGATGGGTTTTGAGAGGCTCTCAAAGAGGTGATTTTTACACTCTAAAAAGAGGGTTTGCATGACGCCATTTACCACCTTATTTGTGATCCCTCGATTGCTCAATTTTTCGGTAGATGGATATACCGGTTGCATCGCAGATTTGATACTTTTTTCATGATCTGCAAGTAGCTCCATTTCTGGATGAGGCATGGAAAAATTACCGTTGTAATAATTACATTTTCCAAAAATCACATAAGGAGTATTGAGCTTTATACTCTCCCTAATCCATTTATGTCCTCTAAACCACACAAGCTCCATTTGCCCAGTTTCATCTTTAAAAGTAGCAACGAGTCGTCGCCCTTTTCCTTCTATCATTTTGAGTCCTGAAAACTTGCCTATTATTTGCACATCGGCATTATTACGTTCTAGTTCGCCTATTTTGTAATACTGCGTTTTATCAATATACCGATTCGGAAACAGGTGCATCAAGTCCTGAAAGGTATGAATACCCAGCTCAGAGCGGAGCAAGTCTGCTCTGTTAGGACCTACGCCTTTGAGGTAATCTATTGGAGTTTGTAAAAAAGTGGGATTCATTAAAGTAAAAATAAGGTCTTTAATCAGATTTTCGAATTGATATTTAAAAGATAGTGGCTTAAAAGTTGTTATTTTTAAATTATGAAATACCTATTCCTGTTTTTAATCACCTGTTGCGCTTTCGCGAAGGCGTATGCTCAAGATATATCTCCACAAACCGCTTCTGTTGATTTTAAGACCATAAATGCGTCCTTGTCCTTAGATTTTGACAGTAAATCCGTTTTGGGATCCATTGAAACCACCTTTATGATATTACAAAATGTAGATCAGGTAGTCGTGGATGGCGTCGCAATGAAGGTTGTAGATAAAACACCGTCAATCACTGTCACTGCTACAGATAGTACCATTGTTCTCACTGGGGAATTTAAGGCAGGTACAACCTACAAAGCCCAATTTGATTATCAAGTGAAACCATTAAAAGCGGCTTACTTTGTAAATAATAACGGTAAAGAAGAATTCTGGACGCAAGGACAAGGGAAGTATACATCGCACTGGTTACCGAGTATAGATGATATGAACGATAAGATTGTTTTTGACTTAAAAGTAGCTGGACATAATAGTAAGACCATCATAGCAAATGGAAAAGGGAATAGAGTTTTAAAAGATTATGGTGCTCTGTTTTCTTCTTTTGATATGCAACAACCTATTTCTAGCTATCTCGTTGCGCTTGTAGCTGGGAATTATGCCATGAAGAGCGAGACTGCTAGTTCTGGAGTTACGTTGGAGTATTATTACCATCCTGAGGACTCGCTCAAAGTTGCGACTACTTATAAACACTCAAAAGAGATTTTTGACTTCTTAGAAACCACGATTGGAGTGCCGTTTCCTTTCCAAGATTATAAACAAGTTCCCGTAAAGGATTTTCTGTATGCAGGGATGGAAAACGCAAGCCTCACTGTGTTTTCAGATAGTTTTATGGTAGATGAGATAGGCTTTACAGATCGTAATTATGTAAATGTAAACGCACACGAGCTCGCGCATCAATGGTTTGGAGATTTAGTCACAGAAATTAGTAGTGAGCATCACTGGCTCCATGAAGGTTTTGCTACGTATTACGCATTCCTAGCAGAGCGTGAGATTTTTGGAGATGATTATTTTTACTTCAAGCTTTTTGAAACCGCAGAGCAGCTACGTGAACTCAGCGATATGGGCGAAGGGCAGAGACTCGTAGCTGCTGGAGGGAGCAGCCTCACGTATTATCAAAAAGGCGCGTGGGCAGTGCATATACTACGAGAACAATTAGGAGCCGAAGCTTTTGATACCGCAGTAAGAAATTACCTGACTAAGTACGCTTATAAAAACGTCACAACAGACCTATTTATGGCAGAAGTAGCCGCAGTAACAAGCATGGATCTCACTGCATTTAAGAAAAACTGGTTATACCAGAGTGCCTTCCAAGCAGAGGAAGCGCTTGCTTCCCTCAAGGAAAACGCATTCATGCAGCAGTATTTCCAACTGCAGTCGGGTAGAGCAGTGGCGCTTTCTTCTAAGTTTACAGCGCTCATGAATGCCATAAATACAAAAAACGACTATCTAGGTGCAGAGGCGATTTACCAGCTCTCACAAGAATCTATAAACGCTACGCTTCCGGCATATAAAAGCGCCATGGCAACAGAGAATGTTTTTATAAGACAAGCTATTGCTAGTTCGCTTGAGGAAGTTCCAGAAGTACTAGTTCTTGAGTTTTATGAGTTGCTTAGTGATCAGAGCTATATCACACGAGAGCAGGC
Source organism: Dokdonia sp. 4H-3-7-5 (assembly GCF_000212355.1). Taxonomy (NCBI): domain Bacteria; kingdom Pseudomonadati; phylum Bacteroidota; class Flavobacteriia; order Flavobacteriales; family Flavobacteriaceae; genus Dokdonia; species Dokdonia sp. 4H-3-7-5. Next base: position 3,278,015 of record NC_015496.1, on the reverse strand, counting down.
TATGATTAAATTGTGGGTATATCACCAGCAACGCAATGATCCTACGTCACAACGTAAAGTACTCGACCTTATGGATAATCAGATGGGATTTTCAGATGGCAATATAAGAACACTGTGGCTTGCGTTATCCCTCGCGACACCACAATATAAGCCTGAGCAATCTTTAGCTCGTTATAAAGAGCTTATAGGTTATACAGCACCATCTCAACCGTATCAGCTACGGGAGAATGCATTTAACTATGTAAGACAGCTAGAATCTTATGAGGAGGAGAGCTTGCATAATCTTATAGAAGCTAGTGTACATCACGTTTGGCGTTTTCGCGAAAGCGCAAGAAAGCTACTTACTAATGCCCTTAAAAATCCAAAAATAGCCGCTATGCTTCTGAATATAAAAAGCGACCTCTCAGAACAAGAAATCGCTTATTTAAAACGTATAAACGCGTTATAACTAGATAATCTCGCTTACTTCTTGTTTGATAAATTGTAAAGCCGTGTCGCTAGGAGCTGGCGTATCCATAAGATCACGTAAGATTGTCTCACGCAATTTATCACTAGTATCCACTTTATCGCTCATATTAGTCTTACGAATGAGGGCTGCAGTTGCACTTTTGGCAGTGCGCACCACGTTCCAGCACTCTTGAGTAATATAGATTTGCTGAGATAAATTATGCTCAAATTCCTCTGTAATGGTGCGTAATAAAAGCGCTTCATATTCATTTGCATCATCACTGTAAGGCTTTACACGCGATACTAGATTGCCTGGTGAGATACGTTCAAGGAAGAGTGTAATGCGCTCATAGGCTTGTAATTTTTGCGGTAACGCATTTGCCTGATTGTCTTTATGAAGTTGGAATCTGCGTTGTCCTTGTTGCTCCTTTATGTACTGGCTAAAAAAGTAATATGCCAGCAACGCAACGATCACTGCGGGTAGAAGGTTGAAGGCTAGATTAGTAAGATCTTGTGTCATGATAAGTAGGTTCTGGTTGCTATGTTCTGGATGAATAACAAACTTACTTGCTTTTTAGTATGCAACCAAATGTGATGTGAATAATAGGGTTACGCGAAAATTGGCCTCACATCAATTCCTTTTATAATATTTGTTTTCTGTTTACTTTATTTGTGATTAGTTCTTACGTTTGGGTCTAATTATACCTTTTTCTTTTCAACATTAGGCAGGCGGTAGCTTTTTATGGCACCCCAAAAGCCTAAAATAGATAGTACAACGATAACAACCTCTACGGATATCAAGGATAACACAGCGCTCAATCCTCCTGTAAAAAGTAAAATGATCCCTATGATGGTGTTACTTACAGAGACATAATTTGTTCTTTCATTACCCTTTGCCATATCTAAAACATATGTTTTTCTACCTTGACGCACGCCACTGTGCGCAATACCGAGGATAAAGAAAGCCAAGGGATATAGCCATAATTGCGTTTTAAGAGCTGCTGTGAAACTTACTAGAATGACCAACATGATACCACAAAGCGAGGCTATCGTAACTGCATATGCCATCGTATTTTTACTAGATTTATCTGCCAGCTTTCCCCAGGATGGCGAACTAACAATAGAGGCAAGTCCATTTGAGATAATGAGTAACCCTAATAGATAGCTAGTTCCCTCCACGTTATTTTGTGCTAATGTGACGTAAAACGGTGCAGATAGGGCAGAGCAGAGTAATAACGATCTTGCGATCACGAAGTTTCTTAGGTGGCTATCTTCTTTAAGCAGTTTTATATTATCTAGAATACTATTCTGCTCGCTCTCGTCTGTTGTAATGTCTGTTGGGAATTCTTTGATAAAAGCATAAATCACCGCTGCAATGATCCACATGGAAGCTGCAAAAAATATGAGGTTTGTATAAAACTGTATATCCTCATTAGTTTTAGACTTATAGGTAATGTACAAACCTGCAACAAGAACTAAAATACCAGCAAATGAGGAGGTATAACCTCCTAGTTTTCCTCTCCTCGTTTTTGGGATAGTCTTTCCTTTTACATCCTTAGAACTCACAGAAGCTAGAGCACGCGCAAGGCTAAAAACAATTAAACATACAATGATTAACCACCCTGCGGTTTGTTTTTCAAATTGTAATGCGACAATCCCTATTGCAGCAATAGCAAGACCTTGAATAATAGCACCTATAACCCAGATGTACTTACGTATGGGTTTTCTTTTTACATAGTTTGAGATAGCAACTTGCGGGATAAGGGCACCAGACTCACGTATAGGGACAATGAGACTTATGAGAAAAACCGGTGCTCCCACATAATTCATGAGCCATGTGAGCACTGTTTTAGGGTTGCTAAGTGTATCACCCAGTTTTGTAAAGGTGTGTGTAAAAAGTATGCTAAAGTAATTGGTAGCAACATGTTTACAGGCCTCATCTGTAATGCCTTTACAAACAAGCTCATCGCCTTCATTATTTAAGTACTTGTAGAGTTTATAGAGGGAAGATGATGGCATAAAGCGTATTAAGATATTTACATAATAACAAAGCGATAAATATACGTTTATTATGTCTTTCAGTCTTTAATGGAAGTTAATGATGGATTAGTGCGCTTTCGCGAAAGGTACAACTATTGAGAATCCTGTACTTAAAAGATATGTAGTCTTGTAAGTTGGTATGAATGAATATCCCAAATATGCCATTGTAATCAATGCTATGAGAGCGTCCTACCTAAGATAATGCGGTCGCCTCTATCTGCAGATGTTACTTGATCCATATACTTCATATCAAGTTTTTCTAATACTCTTCTAGATGCTAGGTTGTGCGGACTTACAGTGGCAATAATCTGGTCAAGTTGTAGGGTTTCTGCTGCATACAAAATCCAGTGGTGACCTATCTCTGTGGCAAAACCTTGACCCCAGTGACTATCGTTTAATATAAAACCAAATTCACAATACTCTTTATCTTGATACTTAATTTTATGGATACCAGAGACTCCTATAAAACGATTGCTCTCTTTTAATATAACGCACCGGAAGCCAAATACAGGCTCTTGCTCATTTATAAAATCTGTATGAAGTAAGGAATCAAATTCGCTTCTAGTAAAAACGCTTTCTTTTAGTGTAGATGCCATAACGCGATTATTAGTACAAAACATATCTGCAGCATCTTCTAGATGTTTTGGAGATATTGGCTCAAACCTTAGTCTGATAGTTTCTAGCATAAATAATAATCAAAGATTAGGGAGTGGAACTTTATGGATTCTAATCTGTTAATAGTGAATAGCAATTTATCTTACATTAAATATACAAGAATTTATAGTGAAGCATACGCTTTCGCGAAAGCGTAACAGCCATTGAAATATCTATAAAAAAACAAGCTTTTAATACAATCATGAGCCACAACTTATAGCGCAAGCCAAAGGTTTATAATGGCATAGATTGAATTAAAAGCTTGTAGTAATGGACTAGAACGCTAACTGCTTAGTGCAGCTTTTTTATTCTAATGTCTTATTCCTCATCTTCATCCTCTTGAAACTTGAATTGGTGCGCTTGCTCTAATTTGGCTAGCTGTGTTAATTCGTTCAAGTAATTCTGCTCTTGAATAGAAAATGTAGTCATCATTTTTGAAGAGCCTCCTGATAAGATAAATGCGATTATTTCATCAATAAGGTTAATGATTTTATCCAACCATTTAGGCAGTTTGATTCCTATCATATCAAGAATAGCGTAGATAATCTTTTTAATTTCTTTGATAATTCTATCAATTCCAAGTTTTCCTACGAGGGAACCTATGCTAGGGAACATCCCTTTTGCATTTTTGGCAAGTGATACACCTGAGCTTATTTTCAAAACTTCAATAACGTCATGTTCTTGTTGTTTTGATGACTTTTTTGCGCTCTCTCTTATGAACTGATTGAGTTCAAAAATTTGATTATTAAGTGATGGTGCAAATGATTGTATCACCGCCTTTTCATCTTCGTCCTCTGCATTTTTTAATGCGTGCTCGGTGATTCCGGATACTAAGGTTTCAAATTCGCTTAAAAATTGTTCAAGAACGTTGTCTGATTTTTTTGTTTCTGTAGGCATGTCAAAAGTTTTATGATTTATATTGACACAAAAATATCTTTAGAGTATTGATATGTAGTTAGTTAATTGCTCATCTTTATTGAGCGTAATCTCCCTTTATACATCGTGAAACAACTATTGGTTTAATAGGTTTTACGATTAGAAGAAGAATCGATTACAGAACTAATTGAGAAATTCTATTTTATCATTGGATTTTCTTCCTCCCATATTTTATACGACTCCTTATCTCCATTAAGCCAGTTTATGTATTGCATAATTAAAATTCCAGAAATCTCATCTCTGTCATAAATATCTCTTTTATTGAAATAGTATGAAAGCCTAGAACCTTCGTTAATATGCCATCTATATTTAATCGTCATACCCAGTCCTCCCATATGTGAATTGAGCATCCATTGATTCTCTTTTTCCAATACTTGCTTTTTTGCATGATAACTTAAAAAATTATCTAAGGCTACATTAGCTTCATAAATATTTTTAGGAATATAAATCCCATTGATTGAATCAAGAAGGATATCTCTTCTATAATTCTCTAGTCTTAAAGCTCTTCTTTCTTTTATTAGATCACGTGATTTTGTTATACTTTTTGGTCTGAATCTTCCAAAAAAACTATTTATAAATAATCTATCTACCTCTTTTGGAATCATACCATCGACATCAAAGTGTGTATTTTGCAAATAGCCTAGAATTAATTCTCTATCAAATACAGTGGTATCAATTACTAATTTTTCAACTTCAAACGTACCTCCTCTTACTAAGTATCCTTCTAAGTCAATTTTGTTACTTGCCTTATAATATTTATCATCATAATCAATATATTTAAGTTTTGATAAATTGGCAATTCCTTTTGCGATAGTTTTATTTGACTTTATTTCTTTTACATCAGACAAGGCAATATACTTGCCATTGTAGTAGTCGAAATATTCAATATTTGATTGTGGAGGAGAAAAGTCTTTCAAAAAGTCAAACATACCGTCAAAGTCAAACAGCTTAATTACTTTTAGTTGCTCAATATCATATTTTATTACTTGTTTTCTTTGATCAACTAAATAGATAAAACCATTATTTACTAACAAGAAATTATTTTTTAGAAATATTTCTTTCTCATTATCTGGGATTCCTGATTTTAAAGTGGCGATTCTTTCTATTTGAGATTGTGTATAAATCAGGCCACAATCTTCGTTGCTGTAATTGCAATTGGTAAACTCACTAGTGCTGTATGACTCAACTAGTTTTCCGTTTTTATAAATAGTTACATTATTAAAATCATCACCTTCATAATTCTTGTGATTAGTAAAATATATGATTGTGCTTCCATCATTAGATAGAACTAATCTAAATTTTGCATTTTTATATAAATCAAATGATCTGTTTAGGGTATATAATTTTTCACCATTTTTATAAACTTCTGAAAAACCTCTGGTTGTTGCAATTTCATGGTCGTAGGAAGTTGACTTAATAAAAGCCTGCCCATTTTCTGAGTAGGTAATAGATATAGGAACTTTACTAGATGTGGCTTGAGCTTTTAAGTTATACCCTAGAAAAATTATGAGGATCAAGCATAGAAGTTTTTTCATGTAGGTTTTGACTATAATTATATATTTCTGTTGACTTATATCACGACGTAATAAAAAACCTTTACATTGAAACTTAAAATTAGTTTAAAAGTGTTGACTATCAGTTAGATGTATGTAATTTAGAACGTAAATTCTTAATTTACATTTTTTTATAATAACACGCAAGTAATCATAGTGAAGCATACGCTTTCGCGAAAGCGTAACAATCAAACAGTAATCGCTTTTACAAAATCATCATAAAACCAAAACCCTACCCACCAATCAATTCATAAACAGTACCGTCGTTAATTGCTGAAATAGGCAATAGCTTCTTATCTAAATTCGTTGTTTTGTTCTTACCAATAGTCGACACTCTTTTACCTTCTATAAAGTTGGAGCTTATGTTACCGGCGCCATCTTTTTCGGCGTTGCCGTAGTTGTTATATTCGGAGCCTATGAGCATATAGTCGTTGTATGTTTTATCATATTTGATTTGTAACTCATAGTCATGCCTCATCGATTCGTGCTTCACACTGATCACATTTGCTCTGGCAACTTTTATTCTTCGGTTAGGGTTTACATGTAAAAAGGCTGAAGTCAAATTACCGGTTTGGCTTTTGAGTATAAAAGAACCATCTGCTTGTCCTTCAAAAATAGCAAGGCGCACATCTTTTGTGTTTGCGTAGTCTCTGTCGTTTTTTCCGCTGGCTAGTAATACCGCATAATCAGAAACGCCGTCTTTATTAAAATCTGACATTACTTTATTGAGTTCATTTCTAGAAATCACAAGTTCGTAATCGCTCGTGATGAAATCATTAAAACGTTTGATTTTGCTTTTAACTTCTTCTATGGATTTAATTGTTGGTTGTACTACCTGCTTTTTCTCTGGAAGCTGCTCTTTCTTTTCGGTGTTATTGCAAGAAATTAATACGATTGAAAGGATTAGAAGTGTTAGTCTGTTCATGAGTGTGGTAATCTAAGGTCGTAAATGCTGTTACTGGGTTATTTTAATACTAGGTGTTGCTGGTTGATTTGCTAATTTGAAAGTGCTTTTTGCACTTCAAGTGGTCTATCGGTTGCAAAGACGTCTATGCCAAGCTTTGTCCATTCTTTATAGAGTACATCGCCTCTTGTTTTGGCTTTTTTATCAAGGTTACCTAGAGTTCCTAGCATACACATCACTCCCTTTTCATGTAATTTGGCATACAATGATGGATCTGATTCTATGGTTCCCGTAAAAGCGACCATATTTTCCCATGGAATGCCAGAGCTAGCAGCTGTATCAAACTCTTTCATATTTCTAATGCTAACAGAAAGTACAACCTCAGGATTTAACTTGTAAAGTTGCTGTGCCGTCTCCATAGAGTAAGTAATAATCATCGATTGCGCTAAGGCATCGTTGTCCTCTATAAAACGAAGTACAAGTTCTGGATCAACGCTGCGCTTAATGTCAACCGTGAGGATGGCGTTTTCCTTTTTTGCCCAGTCTAACACATCCTTAAATAATGGGATTTTATAATTAGTAATGGTGTTAAAATCATCTTTGAGGTGGAGTTGTGAGAGTGTTGCCCAATCTTTTTGATCTACTCTTCCAGAGCCTGTTGTTGTTCTTTCCAGCGAACTGTCATGCATAAGAAATAAAACATCGTCTTCACTACTTGCCACGTCAATTTCAAACAACGCGTTTGGAATAGACTCTTTGATGTATTTCATGGTTTCTAAGCAGTTCTCAGGGTAGCCTGCATAACTCTTACCACCGCGATGCGCACTGATTAAGGTCTCGCCATTCTCAGTATAACTGAAGAACTCTTGTAGCGTATTTGTTTTCTCTGTAGCCGGATTGCATCCTGCAATAAGAATTCCAACTAGGAGTAGGGGAAGTAGTAGTTTTTTCATTGGTGTGTTTCCTTTAAGATTTCTCAATAATCCTGGATAAGTACGTCGGTTGGGATGTGTAATGTAGTGTTTAGGTTTCTTATCATTTCCAAAGTGAGCTTACGCTTTTTATTCATTATTTCACTCACTCGACTTTTGAAACCAATCATTTCCACTAAATCCTTTTGTTTCAATCCCATCTGTTCCATTCTAAAATTAATGGCTGAAATTGGGTCAGGCATTCCAATCGGAAAATTCTCTTTTTCGTAGTTGTCAATGACAATGGAAAGAATCTCTAGTTCGTCGCCTTCTTCAGTTCCCATTGTTGCATCAAAGAGGATTTCTAAACGTTCAAGAGCCTTTTTGTAATCTGCTTCGTTTCTAATAGGTTTTATATTCATCTTAAATTTCGTTTGCGTTAATTTTGTCATATTCAGCGTGCGTTCCTATAAAACGAATCCATGCAAGTTGGTATTCAAAATTAAATTTTACAATGAGTCGGTAATCATTTCCTTTAATATTAAAAACAATCCGATTGTCTTTCAAAATACTAGCTGTTGGATATTCCGATTTGAGTTCGTTGATATTTGACCAATTTGAATTTTCAGTTTCACGATACCACGACTTCAATTGTAATTCGCAATTACCATGTTTTTCCCAAAAATCTCGTAATGTTCCTCTCGAAAATATTTTCACTTCAATGTATTTGACGCAAATATATTAAAAAAGTTACCAAAATGATAACTTTTGTTTTTTTTAGAGTATCTTATAGTTTGGAAAACAGCCTAGTACACAAAAAATAAGTTTCGTTCTACTCCAAAAGCTTATTAATCTCTTTTTCAATCGTGTTTGTGCCTTCAGTAAAGCCTATGAATGATCTTACGATAATACCTTCTTGATTAATTAAAAAGCTATTAGGAATAGCGGTAACGGCATATTTTGAAACATTATCACCTTTCATTCCTTGTAAATCGGAAATATTAAGCCAATTGATATTATCCTTTTCGCTTGATTGTTTCCAGCTCTTTTTATCAGTGTCAAGGGAATAACTTATGAGAACTAAATCGTCTTTGCTAAATTTTTTAATTAACTCAGGAAACTCCTTTTTGTTTTGTAAACGGCAAGGACGACAACCAGCTGCCCAGAAATCTAATAAAATTACTTTTCCAGCATAGTCAGAGATTTTGTGTTGTTTGCCTTCTAGATCTGCCCCTTTGATGTCTCTAAATCTATCTCCAGCTTGGATATCAATCGCTTTTGCATAGGTCAGTAACTCCTGACCCTTTATTGAGTTTGTATTGATTGTATCTAATTTCTCATAAAAGAATAACAAGCTATCTTTTGAGATTTGTTTTTTCTTGTATAGTAGTTCCGTCAAGGCCATTTGGCTATTGGCATTAGCGTAGAGGAAGTCTACTTCTTTTTGAAACCTATTTGATGTATCGTTGTCTTGGGATATAGCGTTATATACGGTATATAGATCTGTTTGCTCAGAGCCTGTTACTTTTGCATTAAGGAAGTCTGAGTACTCTCCTGTAACGGACATATTGGTATTTTCTAAAAAGAAAAAAATATAAGGTTCTAGTGGCTTACCGTTTTTATCATAAAAGTTCAAATAAGAAAGCGATGGTAGCGCTACTGTTCCAGAAAAGTCAAAACGTTCATTAACCACAAAAGCTGAGTCTATATCCTTATCAATATCTCTATTGTAAAGAACAACTTTAGTGCTGTCAGGAAAATTTTTGGCTTGTACTGATAGGGTAAAACTATCAACTTCTGTTGCAGTCTTGTCATTCCTACAAGAAACAGACACCAAGAACACCGATACAATAATAATGAAAATTCTCAAGAGGATGGTTTTAAGATTGTGATGTAATGGTTTTGTAGAGGAGTGGAAGGGTAGGAGTAGGCTTATTTCTAACTCAGTTCTTTGTTATAAGTAGTGCTTATATCAGTTCTTTCAGTTTTGTTTTTGCCTCTAATGCATATTCGTTTTTAGGTTCAACAGATAACCAAAAGTTTACCTTACCTAAAATCACAAATAAATAATTAGCTTTTCTTATTTTGTTTTTTGACATATGAGATTTCAAACCAAATTTAAAGATGTAATGTAATTCTTGCTTTAAATCTCTTTTATAGTTTCGTGGTATTTTTATTTCTTTTTCTATCACAGAAATACCAGTTACTATCCTTTTGCTTTTTTTTTGATACAATCTAGTCTTGGAATCATTTATTACAAACCCTTCATCAATCACAATATCATTTACATAAGATATAAAGATTGCTGAAATCGTTGAGCCAGAAAATGTCAAGTCATCAGCATAACGAGTATATTTTAAATTAAATTTTTTAGCTAAATGAATTAATCTTTTGTCAAATCTTCTAGTAACTATATTACTTAAAATAGGACTAGTTGGTGCACCTTGAGGTAGTGTTCCGTCAAAACAACATATTTGAGCTAAATAGAAGGCTATTATATTTGGATATCCTAACTCTTTAAAAATAAAAATTATTCTATTTATATCAATATTAGGAAAAAAATCTTTTAAATCAATTTTTAAAAGATGATTTTCTCCAGCGTGGATTTTAGAATTTGTAATTATAGATTTTTTATGTGTAAAACCGTGTGCAGAAGAGTGTATTGGTATTTTCTTTAATATATTATTGTAAATCCAATATTGCATTTCAAGAAGAGCTGGAAAAGGTGTGGTTATTTTTCTGAATCCACCGCTTCTTTTTTTAATTTTAAATTCACGATAATGATTGTCAGGTGAGTTCACAACTGATGCAAGATAATTTTTTGACCTACCAAGTAAAAGACTTAAGTGGTCAAAAGTAAAAATAATAGGTACATTTTTATCTAATAGAATTCTGATGTAAGATAGATATTGTTCTTTTACATCTTCTTGCACTCTTCTAGATTCAAGGTAAGACTGCCATTTATTAAATGTTTCTTTATTCGACATAATAATTTTAATAAAAAAGGTGGTGAGAACTACTTTCTATTCTTCAGCTTTCACACAAACTAATGTTTTGTGTTGTTCGCGACACAAAACATTAGTTTGTGTGCGCGAATCTGGGCTCTGCCCAGTTCGCGAGCATAACAAATGAATTTTTCATTCATTTGTTATGCTCAAGGTTAAAATTAGCCTTAACCTTCGGAAGCGACTACACTTCCTTAATGCTAGTTTCTATACCACCTTTTTATTTAATAAAATATCTGCCGAAACATCATTTATGTTTGGCAAATATGGTTCATTTATTTTTAATTTACTAGCTAAAAATTCTTTTGGAATATTAGCAAATTTATTTCCTGCCGTTTTAGGCTGAAATTGTTGTTTCAAAATTATCTCTCTACCTTCTTTTGACAAGTTTATTTTATTGTCGTCAAAAGTCACAACTCCCTTTTCTTGATATTTTGAAATGAATTTTATTATTTCGTCTGGTTCAATTTTATATCTTGAATAGAAGGTATAGGCGTAAAGACCATCGATGCTTTCAAATAAATCTTTTAATATTTTATTTTCAAGTTCCATAATTAAAATCCTGTTTCATATCTTGTTAATAATGTTCTTCTCTTTTGCTCTTTTACATTGAATAACCACCAAAATATAGGAAAAACTGAATTTGGGGTATTTCCATTACAACCTTCCATTGTATACAAAGCTTCGGCATTACCATATCCGAAAGAATATTTATATAATTCTTTTTCATTAATCCATTGGGCTAATTTTAGTTCTAGGTCAAGCATTAAATCTTCAGCCCTATCTAAATCATCATTTTTATAAAATTCAGAAATACCTTTATCAAGCTGAAGAGCACAGAAAACACTAATGCCTTCTTTTTCCAGTTTTTCCACTGTATCTTTTGTACCAGCTATAAAACAAGTTATTATTTCAAAATCATCCGGAATGTTCTTTTTTAAATAATCTATTCTTCCCCTTAAGGTTTGTCCACTCCCAATAAATTCATCAATCAACACTATTTGAGTTCTTCCTTTTTTTACATATTTACCACTCTTGCCAACTCTATTGACAGTTTTAAATCCTTTCCATTCTTTTTGGAATAGAGGCATTTTTATTAAATCTAAAACTTTTTGTCCGCTATCAGCTTCATCGTCCCAAGTCATTGCTAAAAGTTGGGTTCGTTCAGCCTTGAATTTTGCAGTATCAATTATATATTCACAGATACTGTTTAGCAAAACAAGTAATGTTTCATTATTTAGATAATTAAACCTATCAAGTAAAGAGAATACTAAATCTTTACTTTCCTTTTTCTCGCAAAAATCTACTAATTCAAGAAGTTCATCTTGTTTGCCCATTAGCCAATTTTGTCTCATATAAAGGTTGGTTATTTTATTATAATCTTCTTTTTTTATTTTCTTCATATGAGTAATTTGCATTACCTACAACGGTTTTGTAAATGAAACGTAGCGTGCTAAAAAGACGCTATCGTTTCGGATTAAACACAAGCCGAATCTTTAAATTTTTCTTATTATATTTTTTTTCTCAATCAGCTAAATTTCAAAATTTAGCGAATTTCTAAAAATGCCCGAACATTCTTGTTAGCAAAGACTCGCGCTATGTTAATATTCGGTGTCAGCAATAGTATTTGTTAAAAGTTATGATATTTTGAATAGTCAAATGTTGGATGTTTTCGGTCTAGGATTTCTTTTATTATTCTACTATCACGAGACGTTGCATTTCTTTTATGAATTTGATAATTGTTGTTTATAGCCTCTACAATTGAAACCAACTGTTCATTTGTAAAATCGTCTAAATATGTTTCAATTCCATACCAGAAATTATTGTCAGAATTATCAAACGATTTACTTTTAGAAAAAATAACGATACATAAATCTAAAAATTCTTTTTTCAAATTATAATCTTTTGCCAAATCTTCAACCATTTTTAAATAATTATGATTAATTATAAATGACGAAGCTTCTTTATATTGGTTGGTAACATCAAGAATGTATTCCGAAAATGAGTCATAAGTAAACCAGCTTAATAATATAAAATCAAACGAGTTTTTGATTTCAAATTCTACAAATGCTTGATTTAGATCACTTAATGATTTATAAATTTTAGGAAATTTAAAGAGCAATTTAATTAAGTATTCGGTAGGCTCTCCTCTTAAAATATTGTCATAATGACTTTCTTCATTTTTTATAGCTCTAATAATTTCAATAATATTAATAGATATAATTATTTCAAGTGTTCTAAAATTAATTTCTCGATTATTTTTACAATCATCATTGTCAGTTTTGAAAACGAACTTCCAAAGCTTTTTAAATATGTCGTTCAGTGATTCCTGTCTTAAATTTTTGAAATATTTAGCTTTTAAGAACCTTTCTAACTCCTTATTATCTGAAAATCGGTATTGATTTTCTGCTATGTCAACGATTAACTCGTTAAATATTTTTTTAGATAGAATAGGTGGTTTTATTAAAACACCTTCTAACATATTTCGAATGTGAGATTTTACATTGTCTTTACTAGGTTTGAATAGAATTGATGTCTGTTTTAATACTGGATGGGCAGATAGATGTCTATGTTTTTGTAATTGATTTATATTTTCAATATCTGAAAATTCAAGCATTGAGGTTCTTTGACCTATTAAATCAACTAGTTTATTCTCCCAATCTGATGATTTTGGGTTTTCTATTTGAATTTTTTCAATTTCAAGAAGGATTTTTTTGGCCACAACGTCAGCATAAACATCTCTTAAATCTTCAAGTTTAAAAACAAGATCACAAATAACAACAGAATAAAGCATCACAACAGAAGACCTATAACAATCAGTGTAAAAAGTTTGTATTACTTCTTCAAAGTATTCTTTAGTTTTTGAATGAAATATCTGTTCTTTTAAATTTTCAATAGCATAATTTATCATTAATATATTTCTTTTGTTAATATTATTGTCAACGATTTTTTATATGTCTAGTAGATCGTAGATTAGCTATTTAAATTCAGATGAAACCAAAGCCCAATTTTTAAATTTTACTATTGAATAAGCTATTTTTATCGGAGAATCGCTCTGTTTTAAACAAGCTTTGAAATAATTACTCGACTAGTGTTAACTCATTTAAGTTTTTATTTACAGACCATCTTTTGTATTTATCCAATACATTTTTCCCTAATAAATTATCAGTCTCATTAGGCATTATTCCAAAAATCACGTTTTGTATAATGTGATTTCCAATTTTCATTGTTTTGATATTTATTCTGTCACAATAAACCTGCGAACCATCGGCTAATATGTAATAGCTCTTTTCTAGATGTGTGATGTTATCATTTGATACTCTTTGTATTTGAGCCATTATGTTATTAGAAATTATTGATTCGCTAGCTCCTGTATCTAAAATGAAATCAATATCAATTTCATTGATCTCAGCGTCTAAATGATACGATCCTAGATAATTTGATAAAGGAATCATTATATGTTCATTATTTGCCTCAATCTCTTTATTAACAACGACTGCGCTTAAGCTTAATGATAAAGTGAAAAAAATGATAATTATGGATAGCCATTTAAAAAAATATCCAGGCTTTCTATTTTTCTTTAAATCAGCCATTATGGTTTGGAATTTTTGTTACAATTTGTTTTATAAAATCATCATACCATATAGAATCCATTTTACCATTTAAAAACTTAAATAAAGGTTTGTAAATTCCAAAAAGCCATAGTAGAATAGCAAAGCAAAACTTTAAATATATCAAAGCGAAAGCAAATGCGATTGGTCTCAATAAAAATTTGATTATGAAAATATGAATTCCCAATTTCTCACATTTTGTATTCATACTTCTAATATTAAATAGCACTTTGAAAATTGTGCCATCAAAATAATATTCTATAGAAATAAAAACGATAGAATAAAAAGCAATAGTTATGTAGGTAATACTGTCTGGAATTTCTGGCGTAAAAATCTTTACAAAATGAATTGTTAGATATATAAAAGCGAAGAGCAAACTATAATCTAGAATGAAAATAAGTGCTCTTTTTCTAAGTTCAATCATTTCATATTGATTTACCGGTCTTTCTAAATAGTCTGAACCTTCAATATTGAAGCGTAAAAAAGGATTTTTACTTTTTATTTTCATTCTTTATGTTGTTGAAATATTTAAAACAATGAGTATTTTCAAGCAATCTAATATTTAAGACTTCTATTATAAATCTATATAAATTGAACCATTAGTATAAGATACTTCATCTCCAAAAATTGAATCGTTGCCGCATCCTCCTCCATAATTATTGGTAAAAGAAAATGTCGCAATAAATTCATCTTCATTGTTTACCGTTACATTAATCATAGGATGATCTATATTTACTCCAAAATAGTCGCATGTGTTGCTATTGGAATTTGTTCTAAGATTAAATTCTCCTATAATAGTACCATCAAAAGAATCTCCTGTGTAGCCTAATTCTACATCAAAATCAATTATTATATCTGATTGATTATTAATTCTGGCCTCTACTGTGAAATAATCTGGAAATTGATCATCGTTTGCCGTTCCTTCAAAATGCTTAACGACTGTGAAAGTATTGAAAGAATAGTCAGTTCCATTAATAGTTACTTCAATTGTACTTTCATTTGTGTTATTTAAATCACTGTCATCACTTGAACAACTTGTGAAAATTAATAAGCCAATTAAAACTAGATAAATTAAATTCAGTTTTTTCATTCTATTGATTGCGTTTGTTATTTTACAAGTTCTATACCCAAGTAATCTACCAAAACCAAAACCACAAACCAATGAATATCAGTTCATAAAAGAGCTTTAATAGATTACCATTTACTGCTGTAAATCAATATAGATTACAAGCAAACCACTAATCTACCACCTCAAATCCAAACCTCCATACGGTAAACCTCATTTTGAGCCAAATAATTTAAAATAAGTAGTTTTTCTTGCAAATAGGGAGAGAATGCGCTGTGATATTTAGAGCTTGCGGAGATCACTTTCTAAGATGGCATATTCGTAGTTATCTGCCCAGCCAGTGCTTAGTGGGAGTATCTGTCTGCATCTGCCTTCTCTGGTCATGCCTACTTTTTCTAATACTTTATAAGAACCCGTATTTTCTACTGCGCAGCCAGCAGCTACGCGGTGTAGGTGTAGGCTGTCAAAACAAAAATTGAGAATGCATTGCGTTGCTTCGGTAGCATAGCCGTTGTTCCAGTAGTCGCGGTGTATTTTATACCAGATTTCGGCTCTTTGGTATTTTGGGCTGCCTATTTTCAGTCCGTAGAGTCCTATAAATTTATGGTCTTCGCTGCGCACCATGGCAAGGGTGTGATTTGTGATGTTTTCTTGCTGGTTATCTGCTATCCAGGGTGTGATAACAGTTTTGGTTGCTTCGATGTTCTCAGGAATGCCAAGTACATTATATGCATCTGTTTCTGGTAACGAGTGCAAGTTGTGTATCACATCAAGATCTTCAATCGTGATAGGGCGTAGGGTGATCCGTTCGGTGGTGAGTGGGAAGTGATTCATGGGTATTAAAGATACTATTTCGGCAGCAGTCACGCTGTAAAAACCACCCACTAACGATATTACTTATAAAAGTATCTGGATATAATGCGAGACATTTTCGCGAAAGCGTGCTACATCAACGGTGCTATAAACGCCTACTGTCTGTAAGGTTACAGAGGAGCTGCCGACAGATGTGTAACAATTAATTCCTACACGCGCTATGTCAAAAATCTGGTTTCTTGAAGATGTAAATGTTTTTAGCGTGTTGTGTCCCCATAAAACAAGGCAGTATAGAAAGCGGCATAACTTCTCACAATACGGGAAGCAGGACTTTATTTACTTTGAGGAGGATGCGGCAAATAAGGTGTACTTGATAGAGAAGGGTAAGGTAAAGCTGGGCTACTATGCAGAGGATGGTAAGGAGGTGGTGCGGGCGATACTTACTAAGGGCGAACTCTTTGGCGAGAAGGCAATACTAGGGGAGGAGTCACGCAGTGAGTTTGCACAGTCTATAGATGCAAAAACTTCGGTATGCCCTGTGCCAGTATGCCAGATGCAGGACTTAATGCGCAATAATCACACTTTTAGTCTTAAGGTGTATAAATTTCTCGGGATACGGTTTAAAAAGCTAGAACGCCGTCTGGACTTGCTACTCTTTAAAGATGCGACCACACGTGTAAAGGAATTTATGAATGAGCTTGCCGAGGATTATGGCTACTGCTGCCCAAATACGGGAGATACCGTGATCAAACATCCCTACACTCAAAAAGATATTGCGAGTCTCATAGGCACCTCACGACCTACGCTTAATGCGATTATGAACGAGCTAAAGGCAACGCAGTTTTTAGAATTTTCTCGGAATGAAATTCGCATAAAAGTGGCATAAAATCACCAAATGTAAGCTAGCTTACATTTAAGCAATATTGATGGTTTTAGATTTACCATATAAATCAAAAAAAACTATCAATAATGAAAAAGCAACTATTAATGGGATGCTTCGCTCTAGGAGCTATCCTTGTATCGTGTGACTCTGACGACGATACCACCACAAACGCAATCACACCAGAAGCTGGCACACTAGCAGGAGGTCCTTTTACCTTTTTTGTAGATGGAGCTCCAGATATGGTAACGGGCGTGACACTCACTGGCGAACTAGCGGGAGATGTAACCACTTTTGTAGTAACAGATGACTCTAAAAACATCTTAGGAATCCCACCTACGCTGGAAGCGCTGGAGGGTGTAAACTTTGACGATGCTGGCGTAGGTGCTTGTTACATCTATCACCTAGCGTATCAAGATGGCTTGAGCGGACTAGCAACGGGTGAAAATCTTGATGACTTTGCAGGAGATTTTGAGCTCTCTAACTTTCTAGTAGTAAACCGCAACGCGGGACCACTTGCTGCCGAAATCGTAGGAGGACCTTTTGAGTTTTGTGTAGATGGTACGCCAGATATGGTGAGCGGTTTATCACTTATGGGCGATTCTGTAGGATCAGAGAGAAGCTGGGTGATTACCACAGACACTGGCGAAATTTTAGGATTACCACCTACGCTTGATGCGGTTCAAGGTGTAAACTTTGACGATGCAGGAGCAGGAATCTGCCTTATCTGGTACCTACGCTATGAGCCAGGACTAGAAGGGCTAGAAGTAGGCGCAAACGCAAATGACCTAACGGGAGTTTTTGACCTTTCTGAGCCTGTAGAAGTAGTACGTAACGAGACCATCGCTGCCGAAATTACTGGAGGTCCTTTTACCTTTACCGTAGACGGGACACCAGATATGGTAAGCGGGCTAGGTCTTACGGGAGGAAGCGTAGGAGCTTTAAATAGCTGGGTGATCACTACAGATACAGGAGAGATTCTGGGATTACCACCTACACTGGCTGCGGTAGAGGGCGTGAACTTTGACGATGCTGGAACGGGCGTTTGCCTTATCTGGTACCTGCGTTATGAGGAAGGACTTACCGGTCTTATGGTGGGTGCAAATGCAAATGACCTAAGCGGTTGTTTTGACTTATCAGAACCTGTGACGGTTACTCGTAATTAAGTATAAAAAAACGTAAGTTTAATGCGTGTGTACGACTCATCGTGCACACGCATTTTTTTATTCCCTATGGCTCAGAAAAAAAGATTTACTTGGCAAAATATACTATTCATTATTGTGATTCTCCTGCTTATTATCCCGCAGACGAGGACTCCTATCCAGGTGGCAATAAATAAGGTGAAGGTGGCGATATTTTCTCCGTCCGCTTTCGCGAAAAAGGACCAAACTCAACTCCAGTCGTTTGATTATAAAGTAAGCTCGCTTGAAGGTATCCCAGCCGAAGTAGGCGTAGGGAAGGGCAAAGTCACTTTTATAAGTTATTGGGCAACCTGGTGCCCACCGTGTATAGCCGAACTACCATCTATAGCCGAACTGTATGCAGATTATGGAGATAAGATAACGTTCTTGCTCATCACAAACGAAGATCCTGAAGTAGTCAAAAAGTTTATGACTAAAAGAAAACTAGACCTCCCAGCAGTACTACCAGCGATGGAAACACCGGAATTACTTTTTGAACGCTCGATACCTACGAGTTACATTATAGATCAAGAAGGAAATATAGTGGTAAAAGAAACAGGCGCCTCAGACTGGAATAGCGATAGTATAAGAACCATCATAGACAACCTCCTCGCCGAAGATTAATCTTCTACCCGCCAGAATATAAACGGAATTTCCATTTCCTCTGATGAGATGGTTGCCGTAAGCACATCATCAAAGTAAGAATATCTAATCACCTTAGGGAACTCATTTTCAGGATTTACAGCCGTAAATGACTTGCCATCATTCTCGGTAATCTTAAAAATCGTAGGCGTTTCATTAGGTCCACTTATCTGTAGTTGCCACTCGTTTTCCTTTGTACAAGACGTATGCGCTCGTTAAAAACAGTATCCTCATCTTCTAAGGAGTAACCGTGACCACGTAGCTCTGTAGCAGTAACAGTTTTCCAATGTTCAAAGGTCTCACTGCCGCCTTTACTATTAGTTCGCTCCCAGTCTCCTAATAAATAATCAAACGGTGTGGTAGGTTTTTGCACAGGAGCTTTCTCCTTACAAGCGATACAGCTCATTACTAGACAAGAAATGATAAGAATACGTATGCGCATATGAAGTTATTTTTATATGAGAATACTAGTCGTACTTCTATCCGTGTATGGTTTCTGTAACACTAAGATCTTTCATCACTTGCTTTTCAAAATCTAGCAGCTCTTGCCACTTCGCATCTACTTTTGCTCTGTCTCCATACTGGCGCGCAAAGTTTAAGAACATGGTGTAGTGTCCAGCCTCGCTTATCATGAGTTTGCGATAAAACTTAGCAAGTTTTTTATCTTCAAGCTCTTCAGACAATAAACGGAAACGCTCACAGCTTCTACCTTCAATAAGCGCCGCAACTAGTAATCTATTTACTAGACTCTCTACTCTTGATCCTCCTTTAGGGAAGAAGAAGCGTAGCTTATGTACGTAAGCATCCTTGCGCTCACGACCTAAGTGTAATCCTCTTTCTACCATGATATCGTGCACCATTTTAAAGTGGCTCATTTCTTCCATGGCAAGATCACTCATCGCAGTCACAAGCTCTGTGTATTCTGGAAAACCTATGATAAAGGAAATCGCACTTGAGGCAGCTTTCTGCTCACAGTAGGCGTGGTCTGTAAGTATTTCTTCTATGTTCTTTTCTACAATATTTACCCAGCGAGGATCCGTAGGTAATTTAAGGTGGAGCATCTGGATAGCTTCTTTATTTTCCATAGCGTGTTTTTTTATAGGTCGAGATCAAACGTTTTCCTGAGAATATCTAGCGCAGGATTGTGTTCTCGTAGTTTATCATATCGTTCTTGAGCAGTATAGGCATATTTGCGCTGTACTTCTTCATTTACCGTAATCCCTAAAGTAATATCATAATTGTTGAGGCTACGTTTTAAAAATTCAAGTAGCGGCCCTTGAGCGCGTTCTACCTCAATTTTCATCGTCTCGTTAGGATATTCTAGTTCAATGGTAGTCCCATTCAATGTCGGCTGATCTGCTTCTAGGTTAGAGGCAATAATACGTTCTCCCTTGGCAAGAAGGCGTTTTACATACTCTGCCCAGGCAGCTTGCATTGCAATTTCTGTAAATGGCTCCGTAGGTAGATTTTCTACATCTACTTTTTTGTTCGCTTTCTTTAGCTCTAGCTCCTTTTTACGCTGTAAACCTTTAAGTGACAATCCAGACACACGATCCTTGCGCAACGATAATTCTGGTACGCTAGGAGTTGTTGGTGAAGCTTGAGGTGTTACGGGAGCAGGTTGCTGTGTGGCTGCTGTATTTTGTACAGGAGCTGCATTTTGCGTTTGCGCTTGCGTTGCTTGTGGAGCGACTGCATTTGGTGCAACAGTATTTTCTTGTACAGGAGTTTGTGCAGGAGCAGAAACTGCTGGAGTAGGAGTACTCGTAGCTTGCGCAGCAGGTGCTGCTACTAGAGCAGCATTTGTAGCACTTGGTGCTTGTGTAGCTGCAGTATTATTTGGAGTGACTGCCGTTTGCGTTTGTGTCGCTGCGCCAGTCTGTGTATGATCTACTTTATAATAAGAAGGAGGTACTAAGAACGGACCGTCATTTTTTTTTTCTCCATCAAAAGTGATAGAGGCAAGTTGCATGAGACAAAGTTCTACTAGAAGTCGCTGGTTACGGCTGGTTCTAAATTTGAGATCACAATCATTTGCAATATTGATAGCTTCCATTAAGAAAGCCATATCGGTCTTTTGTGATTGCTCGTAGTACTTTTTCTTAGTCGTATCACCAACTTCCAGTAAATGAATCGTCGGCGGATTTTTACAAACCATCAAGTCTCTAAAGTGAGATGCAAGACCAGCTATGTAGTGATGTCCATCAAAACCACGAGATAAAATATCATTATACTGTACCAGTACTTGTGGGATATCGTTTGTAAGTAGATAATCTGTGGTGGTGAAATAAGTATCGTAGTCAAGAACGTTTAAGTTCTCTGTCACTGCTTTTCGCGAAAGCGTTTTACCACTAAAACTTACTACGCGGTCAAAAATGGATAAGGCATCACGCATCGCTCCATCTGCCTTTTGAGCAATGATATGTAGTGCTTCTTCATCTGCTTCAATACCTTCTTCTATCGCGATCTGTACAAGGTGCTTACGAGCATCTGTTACTGTAATACGCTTGAAGTCAAAAATCTGACAACGAGACAGTATCGTAGGGATGATTTTATGTTTTTCTGTAGTCGCTAGTATAAAGATAGCGTGCTTAGGAGGTTCTTCTAGTGTTTTAAGAAACGCATTAAAGGCCGCAGCAGAGAGCATGTGCACCTCATCAATAATATACACCTTGTACTTTCCTACCTGTGGTGGGATACGTACTTGATCTATAAGACTACGTATATCATCTACCGAGTTGTTTGAGGCTGCATCAAGCTCAAATACGTTAAAAGCAAAGTCCTCATCT
Organism: Dokdonia sp. 4H-3-7-5; assembly: GCF_000212355.1. NCBI lineage: Bacteria > Pseudomonadati > Bacteroidota > Flavobacteriia > Flavobacteriales > Flavobacteriaceae > Dokdonia > Dokdonia sp. 4H-3-7-5. The sequence goes on along the minus strand of NC_015496.1, from coordinate 3,256,583 downwards.
GGACTTGTGTTCTCGTCAGTATTGATTTGCTTTGCAAGAATACGTGCACAAGACGTCTTACCCACACCACGAGGACCACAAAAAAGTAGCGCCTGAGCGAGGTGGTTATTGCGTATTGCGTTTTCTAAAGTGTTAGTAATAGCCTGTTGTCCTACAACATCTTTAAAGGTGGTGGGACGGTATTTTCGGGCAGATACTATAAAAGGTTCCATACTCACAAATATAGTGGGGTACGTATTATTATGCTAGTGAGTATGGACTCTTTATTGCTTATTTATTAACAGTAAGTGCAGAGAGCTTCTGGTCAATCACCTGCACCATTATCTGGTAGCTGTGACTAGCCATTTCATCTTTATTGCTCCATTTTTTTGCGTTGCACATGGCTTTCTTTCGATAAGACATTAATCGCCTCAATTTTGGCGATGAGTAGAATAGGGATTTCATTTTAGAGTGTTTATGTTTGCAAGTCTAAAATATAGTTTTTTTTACAAATATTTAACAATACGCTAATAATTTGCGTTAAAAATTACGAATGCTGTGATATTTGCTTTTCAATCTCTGCAGCTTCTGCATATAGACTATCACTTGCACTTCTATCACTCTTAGATAGTTGGTAGGCCTTTTCTAAAATTTTTTTGTGTTTTTCCTGAAGTTTTTCTACTTCGCTTTTCTTTTTAAATAATCCGAACATAGCTTCTTTTTTTACATAAAGATACGGTTTCTAAGAAGGGATGTCAACCAGTTTAGGAGAGTTTTACAATTCAGTAATGAATTTCTACACTTCGGTAAGTACTACTTTAAAAAAAGAAGGTTTGATATGATATTTACACCATCAAACAAAAAAACAAACATCATGAACACATCAACAGAAAACACAAAGTACGATAGAGCAAGAGCAAGAGTAAGCGAGCTTAAAGAGTTTTATACACACCTAGGTACTTACCTCATCTTTGTATGCTTCTTCTTAGTATTAAACTTTTATACTACAGGCTTTTTCTGGGCAATATTTCCTATTGCAGGTTGGGGAATCGGGATACTAAGTCATGCTGCAAAGACCTTTGGCTGGAATCCTTTCTTTTCAAAAGATTGGGAAAAACGTAATATAGATGAGTACATTCGTAAAGAAGACTTTAAATAAACTAACATGGAAACACAGAAAGAAAAGTATCAAAGAGCTACAGAACATGTGCAAAATGTTAAGAAATTTTATGGCAAGATTATTAATGCCATCATCATTTCGGCTATCGTTGCAGCTATAAATTACTATGTAAACGAGTTTCGCAATCCGTGGGTACTTTGGGTAATAGGTTTCTCTTTACTGGGTATCGTGATAGAAGCCATCAAGCTATATGGAATCAACTTTTTTTTAGGCAAGGGATGGGAGCAACGTAAGATACAAGAGCATTTAAAAAAGGAAGAAAACGAATCACAGTCTAATACACTATTCAAGAAATAATGGAATCAAATACAAGTAAATATGAACGCGCAAAAAAACGCGTAGAAGAAGAGAAAGGATTTTACAGGCATCTCACGGTTTATCTTGTGATAAACATCCTGCTGCAATTATTCTACTCGGGGATGTTCTTTAATTTCGATGTGCTGGGCAATGCACCTTGGTGGGTACGTTATACAACACCATTTTTCTGGGGATTATCGCTGCTAGTACATTGGATTTATGTTTTTAAAGGCTTCCGCTTCTTTAAAGGATTAAAGAAATGGGAAGATCGCAAGATTCAAGAATTTATGGATCAAGAGGAGGAGGAGTTTTCAAACCGCTTTCGCGAAAACAGGAACCCATGATACGTACGCTATTTGTCTTATTATTCCTGGGCTTCTACTCAGCGAGCGGGCAACAAAGCTTTGTAGTAGAACATGTAACCGTATTTAACGGCACCGAAATTCTAGCAAATCAATTTGTAAAAGTAGACAACGGAATCATCAGCGAGGTGTCTTCAAATCCACTTACTGCACAGACTACCATAGACGGCACTGGGAGGTTCTTAATGCCAGCTCTTACTAATGCTCATGTTCATACATGGGCCGCTCCACAACTACAAGAAGCAGCACAAGCAGGTGTTCTCAATTTGCTAGACATGCACGGCATGGAACCCATGCAAGAGACAATGATTAGTCTACGTGATACTCCTGGGAATGCTAGATTGTATCGCGCAGGATATGCAGCTACCACAGAAGGCGGTCACGGGACACAATACGGTTTTCCTATTCCTACACTTTCTAAGCCAGAAGATGCTGCGCAATGGGTAGCAGATCGTGTAGCCGCTGGAGTTGATTACATAAAGATTATTGTCGAACCTTGGAAAGCTACACTTGATAAAGCAACCGTAGCGGCTATTATTAAAGAAGCTCATAAAGCAGATAAAATTGCGGTTGTACATGTGTCACGAGCGCAAGATGCTTTTGATGCACTCTCAAGCGGTGCAGATGGTCTCGTGCATATTTATAATGATGAGCCTCTTACAGCAGCACAGCTCGATCAACTTAATGAAGATGCAAACTTCTTTGTAATACCTACCATACTTACCACAGTATTGATTCAGCCATTGTACTACAACAAAACAGCCGAAGAAACTGCCGAAATAGAAGCGCGTCTCCTCAAGGAAGTTAAGCGTTTATATGATGCAGGTATTCCAATTCTAGCAGGTACAGATCCACCAAATGCCAATATTAATATAGGTAGCGATTTGTATAAGGAATTGGCTTTTTTCGCGAAAGCGGGATTACCCATAGAAGCAGTGCTCGCGAGTGCCACCTCATTACCAGCAGATAAGTTTTCTCTAAATAACGTAGGTTATATAAAAGAAGGCTTTAAAGCAGATATGTTATTGCTCGATAAATCTCCTGTTGAAGGTGTATTAAACATGAACTCGATAGTGAAAATCTGGAAAGAGGGCGTACTTATCACACAAGAATAAAGAATTAGTATTTTTACGTACATCAACAAAACCATCAAATAGCCAATCCATGAACGTACTCATTATAGAAGACGAAAAACCATCTGCAAGACGCCTTAACAGAATGCTTGCCGAAGTAGGAGTTACTGTAAATGAAATGCTGCATTCTGTAGAGGAAGCTGTGGCTTGGTTTAAAACGAATACGCACCCAGATTTGATTTTTCTAGACATCCAACTTTCAGATGGATTGTCTTTTGAGATTTTTGATCAAGTAGAGGTGAAGAGTGCTATTATTTTTACAACGGCTTTTGATGAATATGCGCTACAAGCTTTTAAACTTAATAGCGTAGATTATTTATTAAAACCTATAGACGACGAAGATCTTGAAAAAGCAGTAAACAAGTATAAAGAGCGCATGCCTAAGGCGCAAGATGTGTCACTTAACTTTGAAGACATCCGTAAGTTACTAGGCGCAACAGCAGTAGAACGTGAGTATAAAAAGCGTTTTACAACTAAAATAGGGCAGCATATAAAAATGATTCCTATAGATGAGATTGAGTGTTTTTATAGTGAAAACAAAGGAACATATGCTGGTACTATAGATGGTCGCAACTATTTGCTGGATACGACACTTGAGTTGCTAGAAAATGATCTAGAGCCTGAAACCTTCTTCCGCGTAAGCAGGAAATTCTATGTCAATATCAATGCGATAGCAGATATCATAGCATACACTAACTCAAGATTAAAAATAAAGTTGAACACCTGGAGCGAGCAAGAGATTATTGTGAGCAGGGAGCGTGTAAAAGACTTTAAAACGTGGATTGCTTAATCCTCCAGATTTTCATTAAAAGCACTAGGGAGCATTGTTGGGATTAACCGTACTAGAATAGGTAGTAATAATCCGCCTCCTGGAAGTAAGAATACTGCCAATGATGGTATGCTCTTGCAAATGTCAAGTAGCTGTTTTTTTACCACTTTGCGCTCTTCTTTAGATAAATCTCGCGTAGTAGACTGGCCTAGTAAAATCACTAAGTCACGGCTCTCTCTTATTTCTCTCACAAGGCGATTGCTATTGCGTGATATAAGATTACCCACAGAAGAAGTCGTCTGACTATAAAAATGCTTTATAGGATTACTGTATTTAAGATATGATATCTCTGTGCCGTGTTCCGTCAGGAATGTTTTTACAGCAAGCACAGCATCTAGGTAGCCTTTTTCATCAAGACCCATTATCGTACAGAACTGCATGATAAATTCGCGTTCGTGCTTATCGATTTTCTCGTCATCCCATAGTGATAGACTACATAAATCCAGAAGGTATTGTTGCTCCAGAGGTTCTGTGATAATCCCGAGATTAATCTCAGAGACCTTGGTATGCGTGTGCTTTATGAGTTCGTTATAGCGTACAGAGCTTTCAAATAGTTTTATCAGGAGCTTGTTATATTCATCTTTACTTTCTTTTTGTTGCAATGCCAGCCATATAGATTCTGTAAGAACAGCCTCTAGATTTTTTGCATACTCGTAGGGATCAGCTTGGGTAATGAGGTAGTGATCAAAACTTAGAATATCTATAAACACTAAAGCATTAGTGATAAGATGACTAAAACTCTTCTGCAAGGCGGACTCATTAGTCTGCACTCGCTGATGGATAATCTTTTCCACCTTAGCAGCCGCAGATTCATTACCTAAAGGGATTTTAATAAAGTACTGTTCCTTTTTATCTAGCTGCCTGTAAAATGAAACGATAGCTTCTAGGCAATCTTCTTGCCTAGCATTTGCAATCGTATCGTAATACGTAAAAGCAAGTGCGTCAAAGAGGTTAATCTTTGTTTTCTCCTGTACCGTCCACTTAAGTTGTGAGGATTCACTATCCAGCAAGGTGTCTAGAGAGTGTCCATAGATAAAACCCTTGGCTCGTAGCGAATCATAAAATGCACGCTCATCCATAGGGTTCTTAACTAGATAGTCAAGAAGCTTTGGGAAGTGTTTATTTATCCAGCCAGTGGCAGAAGGATTCATAAGTGAGCTAATTTATAAAACGATAGTTATTTGAAATTCGCTAATTGCGATCGTTGTCTTAAGCGTTCTTTTGTGCTGTGATTTCTGTAATTCTTACAATGACCTCAACGGCTTTCATCATACTCTCTACAGGTACATATTCATATCGCCCATGGAAGTTATGACCACCTGCAAAAATGTTAGGACACGGTAATCCCATAAACGAGAGTTGTGATCCATCTGTACCACCACGTATAGGTTTGATAAGTGGTTCTATGTCTAGCGATTTCATTGCTTCCTCTGCAATATCCACAATGTGCATCACAGGTTCCACTTTCTCACGCATATTAAAGTATTGATCTTTGATCTCTACAGTCACTACTTCTTTTTCTAGCTGTGCATTAAGCTCATCTGCAAGTTGAATCATCATTTCTTTACGAGCTTCAAAGTGTCCTTTGTCGTGATCTCTTATGATATATTCTAGCGTTGTATTATCTACGCTGCCCGTAATATCATGTAGGTGAAAGAATCCCTCACGATCAGAAGTATGTTCTGGAGTTTCTAGTCTTGGTAAGCTATTGATGTAGTCTGTAGCGATGTACATACTATTTACCATTTTGCCTTTTGCGTAGCCTGGGTGTACTATTTTACCTTCTATGGTAACCACCGCTCCAGCAGCATTAAAGTTTTCATATTCTAGTTCGCCTATCTGGCTTCCATCCATCGTATATGCCCATTCGGCACCAAATTTTTCTACATCAAATTTATGAGCACCACGACCTATTTCCTCATCTGGCGTAAAGCCTACACGTATTTTACCGTGTTTTACTTGAGGATTTTCAAGCAAGTATTTCATTGCTTCCATAATCTCAGTAATACCCGCTTTATCATCTGCACCTAGTAGCGTAGTGCCATCTGTAGTTACAATAGTTTGCCCTTTGTATTGCTTTAAATCATCAAAGTATTCTGGCGATAACACGATATTCTGTTCCTTATTAAGAACAAGATCTCCACCGTCATAATTCTCCCAAATCTGTGGTTTTACATCCTTCCCTGTAAAATCTGAAGTTGTATCAAAGTGTGAGATAAAACCAATAACCGGCACATCGTGATCTACATTGCTAGGTAGTGATGCCATTACGTACGCATGCTCATCTATACTCACCTCACTCATTCCCATAGCTTCGAGTTCATCTCTAAGCTGTCTTGCAAGATCCCACTGGCAAGTAGTACTTGGCGTAGTGTCGCTGTTTGGGTCACTTTCGGTATAGGTGGTTACGTAGCTTATAAATCTCTTAAGAAGTGCGTCTTTATCAATCATAATGGGTGGTTGTGAGTACGCTTTCGCGAAAGCGTAAAAATCATCATTCAGTTCTGCTTCAAAAATACCTCTTTTTGGACTATTTTTGCACCACAGAAACCACCGAAATGTACAAACTCCTCATACGCCCAATTCTCTTTTCCTTTGATCCAGAAAAAGTGCATTATTTTACCTTTAGATGGATAAAGCGATTGCACAAATTAGGACTCTCAGGACTTCTTAATCGTATGGGTAAGGTGGAAGACAAGCGACTAGAACGCAAAGTACTGGGGCTTACCTTTAAAAACCCCGTAGGACTAGCGGCAGGTTTTGATAAAGATGCAAAGCTTTTTAATGAACTAGGAGATTTAGGATTTGGTTTTATTGAGATAGGTACTGTTACTCCAAAGGCACAAGCAGGAAACCCAAAGCAGCGTCTGTTTAGATTAAAAGAAGATCAAGGGCTCATAAACAGAATGGGCTTCAATAATGGAGGAGTAGCCGAAGCGGTAAATCGATTAAAATCTCGCAAGAATCATAACATTATTATAGGTGGAAATATCGGTAAAAACACCGATAGCAAGCCAGAGGATTATACAGCAGACTATCTAACGTGTTTTCACGAATTACATCCTGTAGTAGATTATTTTGTGCTCAATGTAAGTTGCCCTAATGTGTCTAGTCATGCAAAATTGAATGATAAAGATTATCTAGAAGAACTTATAGGAGCCGTACAGCAGGCAAATAAAACCTATGCGGTGCAGCGACCAATTGTTCTTAAAATAGCTCCAGATCTTAATGACCAGCAACTAGATGAAATCGTAGCGCTTGTGAAAGAAACAGGGCTAGATGGTGTGATTGCAAGTAATACCTCTGTAAATAGAGAGGGATTAATAACCACAGAAGCCCGGCTAGCAGAAATAGGCAACGGCGGACTAAGCGGTAAGCCAGTAACCGATCGTTCTACACGTGTGATTAAGTACCTATCAGAGAAGAGTAGTAATTCATTTCCAATTATAGGTGTAGGAGGAATTCACTCTGCACAAGACGCTCTGGATAAACTTGAAGCAGGAGCATCCCTCGTACAACTATATACAGGGTTCGTATATGAAGGTCCAGGGTTAATTAAAGAGATAAATAACGCCATTTTAGCGAAAGGATAGTACGTTACTGCCGTCTAGTAACTACACGTTAATCAATACATACCATGAGAAATTCTCATAAACTTATTTTTGCATCAATTGCCGTCATGCTTTTTGCGATGAAACCTGATATCGCAACCTTTATCCCGCAATGGGCAAAGCTTGCTGCAGCAGGTCTTTTATTATTGCTAGGCTTTTACTCGATGTGGAAGGAACGACAGTGGTAGTGTTGTAAGCATCTTGTTTTTTCTTATTTTGCAATGATTAACTAACTAGTATTCCTTTGATAGAATCTCTCATTGCTTTTCTTGCAGCAACAGCATTGCTTGCGTTTTCGCCAGGGCCAGATAACATCTATGTACTCACTCAAAGTGTTGCAAATGGAAGTAAATCGGGACTAGCAACCACCGCAGGGTTAATATCTGGATGTATTGTACATACTACACTCGTTGCTTTTGGACTATCGGCAGTGATTGCTGCTTCGCCTTTTCTGTTTTTTGCAATTAAAACGGTAGGAGCAATGTACTTGCTTTATCTAGCCTTTAAAGTATACCGTAGCGATGCGTCAATTAATCTCGCAGATGGTGCTCCAAAAAAGTCATACACAGCCCTTTTTAAACAAGGTGTGATTATGAATATTCTTAACCCTAAGGTGACCATATTCTTCTTAGCATTTTTCCCAGGATTCTTATGGGATCCAGAAGGAAACACGGTGTATCAATTTTATGTCTTAGGATTGCTGTTTATGCTAGAATCCTCTGTCATTTTTGGGAGTATCGCACTCGTAGCGGGTAAAATCTCTCATGTACTTCGCACTAATAAGAATGCAGGAGTTGTTCTAAAGTGGCTCCAGATTATCGTTTTTATAGGGATTGCTGTTTACATTTTTATAGACGACTAGTTTTGCAAACGATATACAATAGCTTGCCATGGGCGAAGGGTAAACTCCTTAAAGGTTCTATCATCTATAATTTTATCATTAGAAATCACTTTGATCTTTCTGTTATAGCCTACAGTAAGTGGCAGTGAGAAGTGTGCTGTGTCTTCAGAGAAGTTTAAGAGCACTAAAAAGCGATCGCTCTCCAGCGTTCGTGTGTAGCAATATACTTGCTCATTTTCTGGCTTGATACACTCATAAGCGCCATAAACAAGCGCTGGGTACTTTTTACGCACAGCAACAATCTGTTTGAAGTAGGAGAGTATAGAATCCTTTTTATTGAGTTGGTCTTTTACACTCACACCTGTCTTGTAATCACTATTTACATTTATCCACGGGGTGCCGCTTGTAAATCCAGCGTTTTCTGTATTGTCCCACTGCATGGGAGTGCGTGCATTCTCTCTAGCAGCATGTTGCTCGCTGTCCATAAAAGCCTCAAGATCTCCGCCTCTTTTCTTTACTGTTTCATACCTATTTATAGTATTGATATCTCGATAATCTTCTATGTCTGTAAAGCATACGTTAGTCATCCCAATCTCATCGCCTTGATAAAAATATGGAGTACCGCGCATGGTCAAGAGAAACGTTTGAAGGAGGGTAGCGCTATTTTTCCAGTGTTCTGGAGTGTCATTACCCCAGCGGCTTACCGTTCTAGGGAAATCATGATTTGCTAGAAATAATGATCCCCAGCCGGCTTTTGCAAATGCCGCATCCCAGTCAGTAAATACTTTTTTAAATTCAGGTAAGGAGTAGCCGCCATCACGCATTTTAAATACTTCGCCAGGTGCACGATCTAAGCTCATAAGGTCAAAGTGGAAAAACATATCCATCTCCTTGCGTTCTTCATGAACAAAATCCAGTGCATCATCAATGCTTATCCCTGGGCCTTCACCAACCGTAAACGCATCGTATTTTGAGATTACTTCATTATTGAGTTCGTTGAGGTAGTCATGCACTTTGGGGCCATTTGCATAATATGCAATGTATTCATGAGGTTCTTTTGCGTCAATTTCGGGGTAGCTTGTGTCTTTGCTTATAAAGGGAATTACATCCATACGGAAACCATCGACGCCTTTTTTAAACCAAAAGTGCATCATATCATATATTTCGGCTCTCACTTTTGGGTTTTCCCATTTGAGGTCGGGCTGCTTTACCGCAAAGTAGTGTAAGTAATAGGCATCTGTTTGCTTGTCGTATTGCCATGCATTTTCTTCTACATCAAAGTAGCTCCATCTTTTTGGAGGTGTTCCTTTTTCCGCTGGCCACCAGTGGAAGTAATCTCGGTAAGGATTATCACGAGATGTTCTACTTTCTTTAAACCATTCATTCTCGTCACTACAATGATTAACTACAAGATCCATCACTAAACGCAGTCCTCTGGCTTTCATGCCTGCAAGTAACTCGTCAAAGTCCGCCATAGTGCCAAACTCTGCCATAATTTTACGGTAGTCACGTATGTCATAACCATTATCATCATTAGGCGAATCATAAATAGGGTTGAGCCAGATAATGTCTACCCCTAGACTAGCGATGTAATCTAGTTTTTCTATGATTCCGCGTAAGTCACCTATGCCGTTACCCGTCGTATCGCGATAAGATCTAGGGTAAATCTGGTATACAATTCCTTCTTTCCACCATTTTTGAGTTTGTAGCATCTTTTTCAGCGTTTAGGTTGTAACGAAGTTAGTAATAGATACGCTTTCGCGAAAGCGTAACAAACACTACCATCAATCCACAGAATTATGTAACTTTGACTCCCGAACAGATTTCGGAAAATTCTATGAGCCAAAAAGTACTTCTTACTGCGACAGAGATTAACATCATTCTCAATCGTCTGGCTTGTCAACTCATTGAAAATCATACTGATTTTAAAAATACCGTTCTTATTGGGATACAGCCTCGCGGCGTTTATCTAGCAGAACGTATCAAGAAGTTGCTCACCACAGACTATGGCATTGAGGCTATCAAGTTAGGTTATCTAGATATTACGTTTTATCGTGATGATTTTCGCCGTAGCGAGAAAACACTAGAAGCAAATAAGACCAAAATAGACTTTGTAGTAGAGGATAAGAAGGTGGTCTTTATAGACGACGTCTTATACACTGGACGTAGCATAAACGCTGCTCTTACTGCTGTTCAGAGTTTTGGGAGACCAGAAGAAGTAGAGTTATTATGTCTTATAGACAGACGTTTCTCTCGTCATTTACCTATCCAACCAGATTATAAAGGGCGTCAGGTAGATGCTATAAATGATGAACAAGTGAAGGTGTGCTGGGAAGAAAATGATGGAGAAGACACCGTATATCTAGTAAAAAGCTAACTATTATGAGCGAGTTGAGTGTCAATCATCTGTTAGGAATCAAGTACATAAACGAGGCAGATATTGATCTTATTTTTAAAACGGCAGATCACTTTAAGGAAGTGATCAATCGCCCTATTAAAAAGGTGCCATCACTGCGTGATATTACTATTGCAAATCTCTTTTTTGAAAATAGTACACGTACAAAATTGTCTTTTGAGCTTGCAGAAAAACGTTTAAGTGCAGATGTAATTAACTTTTCGGCAGCAGCATCATCTGTAAAGAAAGGTGAAACACTCATTGATACCGTAAATAATATTCTATCCATGAAGGTAGATATGGTAGTTATGAGACACCCTAATCCTGGAGCTGGCGTATTTCTATCAAAACATATCAAGGCAAGTATTGTAAATGCTGGAGATGGTGCACATGAGCACCCTACACAAGCATTACTGGATAGTTATTCTATAAGAGAACGTCTAGGTGATGTAGCAGGGAAAAATGTGGTGATTGTAGGAGATATTTTACACAGCCGTGTTGCGCTATCAAATATCTATGCGCTTAAGTTGCAAGGAGCAAACGTAAAAGTATGTGGTCCAAAAACGCTATTGCCTAAATACATAGAATCACTAGGAGTAGAAGTAGAGCTAGATTTACGCAAAGCGCTTGAATGGTGCGACGTGGCAAATATGCTTCGCGTGCAAAATGAGCGAATGGATATTAGTTACTTTCCAAGCACAAGAGAATACACGCAGCAATACGGAGTGAATAAGAAGTTACTAGATTCTCTAGATAAGCAAATTGTAATCATGCACCCAGGACCTATAAATCGCGGTGTAGAGATTACGAGTGACGTAGCTGACTCAGAACATGCAATCATCTTAGATCAAGTACAGAACGGAGTTGCAGTGAGAATGGCAGTAATGTATCTACTTGCATCAAAAATCAAACAATAATGACGGTTACAGAAAAACCTACCTATACCATACTTACAGACGACCGCACAGATGTGCGCGATTTTGCATTATACTTAGAGAATATAGTACCAGATCACTATGATCAAAAGAATCTAGTGATTGATCTTCTCAAATATGACGAGCTCACACTTGAAGATCTTGTACAATTTTTAAAGCTTTCAAATTACCAGCGCGCAGATAAGAAATCGTTTGTCTTTGTAAATACAGGGATTAACTATGATGTTGTACCAGATGAGATGATTGTAGTTCCTACGATTGAGGAAGCTGGAGACGTTATTGAAATGGAAGAAATAGAGCGCGATCTCGGATTTTAAAATATTTTATGTCTAGCAATCTACATCTTACCATTTTAGGTTGTTATGCAGCAGCGCCCAGCTCTTTTAAAAATCCTACCTCACAAGTTTTAGACATACGCAATCACTTATTTCTTATAGATTGTGGAGAGGGTACACAGGTTGCACTGCGCCGTAACAAGATTAAGTTTTCTCGTATAAAGCACATATTCATATCGCATTTACACGGAGATCACTTTTTTGGACTAATGGGAGTGATTACCACCTTTAGTCTTCTTAAAAGAACAGCACCGCTCACTATTTATGGTCCTAAAGGGCTTAAAGAAATTATACTCTTACAATTAAAAATCACGCAAGGATTTACAAGTTATCCTCTGCAATTTGTAGAGATCACAAGTAAAGAACCTACGGTTATTTATGAGGATGATGAAGTGATGGTAACCACAATACCGCTTAAACATCGCATTTATACAAATGGCTTTTACTTTCAAGAAAAGCCAGGAGAGCGTAAACTAGACATAAATGCCTGCCTTAATTATGAGATTGATAAGGCTTATTACTCAAAAATTAAGCAAGGTGGTGATATTACCTTAGATGATGGAACGCTTATCCCTAATGATAAGCTTACCTTTGACCCATCTAAGCCTAAGAGCTATGCATATTGTAGTGATACTGCTTACAAAGAGCCAATAGCCACACAGATTAAAGGAGCTACCGTGTTATATCATGAAGCAACTTTTTTAGAAAGTCACGCACATCTGTGTAAGCCTACGGGTCACAGTACTGCGGCACAAGCAGCACAGATAGCCGAAAAGGCAGAGGTGGAAAGCTTAGTATTAGGTCATTACTCCATAAGGTATGGAGATTTGAATCTATTTGCAGAAGAAGCTAGACCTCATTTTGAGAATGTCTTATTAGGAGACGATGGTAAAGAATTTACATTTTAAAGCGTTATGATGGAAGAAGAAATTAAGAAAATAGCAAAACCAGTGCTGGCTAAGTTGCAAGAGCATTTTGATATTTTGATACCGCGTAACCTATTTCTAGTAAGCCCAGATACGCAGCTTAAGAAGATTAATACCATTTATGGATCTACTTCTGTAAAAGGAAATATCAGTATTACTTTTAAGTTGTTTATGCTGGAAGATCAATATATCTGTGAGTACTTTTTACAAGCAGATGGATTTACAGAGCATCGTCGTTATAATATTTACACAGATCGTGTGGAGATGCTAGAAAACTTTGAAGGTCAGTTTGCCGCATCAGGAGTAGATGATGAGGATATGGATTATGAGGAGTTCACACGTATTAGAAAGCATAATGATAAGGTGAGAAAACTTTTGATTAAAAAAAGATTCATGAGGAAGTAGAAGTACGCTTTCGCGAAAGCGTGCATCTCAAAATCTTTATCTTTTAAAGCGCATATTTTGGGTCATTTTTAGGAATTCTGAACTAATTCTGACTTTTATCTTCACCACGGTCTTCGTACATTTACTGCAATGAACAGAGACTTACACGACTACAGAAAATCATACGAGAAAGGCGAGTTGCTATTAGAAAACTCGGCTTTAAACCCTATGGACCAATTTAAAACTTGGTTTAAGGAAGTTGAAGACGCAGGAGGCGTTGCCGAACCGAATGCGATGACTGTTGCCACGTTAGGAACAGACGGTTTTCCAAAATCAAGAATTGTTCTTCTCAAAGAACTAGATGCAGATGGGTTTGTTTTTTATACAAATTATACAAGCGAGAAAGGGGAGAGTATAGCTCACCACAATAAGGTGGGAATTTCTTTTTTCTGGCCTAATCTAGAGCGTCAAGTGATTATCAAAGGTGATATAGAAAAAGTAAGTACAGAGCGCTCTGATACTTATTTTAATGCTAGACCAAAAGATAGTCAGCTAGGTGCTTGGGTTTCTGACCAAAGTAGTGTGATTGCAGGAAGAGAAGTGCTGGAAGATAAGATGAAGGCACTTAAAGTAACTTACGAAGGAAAAGATATACCACGTCCAGCACACTGGGGTGGTTATATTGTAAAGCCCGTATCTATAGAGTTCTGGCAAGGAAGACCGAGCCGTTTACATGATAGAATACGCTACAGACTAGAAAACGACCAGTGGATTAAAGAAAGATTAGCCTCGTAATATGAAAACACTCTACCTCGTAAGACACGCAAAATCAAGTTGGAAATTTGATGTTATAGATCATGAGCGACCGCTCAATGAAAGAGGCTTAAATGACGCACCCGCGATGGCAGACCATATTGCGTCAACAATGCCTAAGCCAGATCTTATGATGAGTAGTGATGCTTTAAGAGCAAAAACAACTGCTGTATACTTTGCAAAAGCATATGGTATCGATGATAGAGAAATACAGTTAGACTATAAAATGTATGACTTTGCCGGAGCAGATCTCGTTGAGGTGATACGTAATGTGAGTGATGAAGTTAATTGTTTAATGGTTTTTGGGCATAATAATGCAATGACTAATGTGGTTAATACTTATGGAAATGAAACTATAGATAATGTATCTACAGCTGCGTTTACAGCAATAACTTTTGATATTGATAGTTGGAAAAATCTCAAACAAGGAAAGACGATTTATTACAAAGCTCCTAAAGAATTATAATAATGACGCAAACAGACGAAAACAGATATATAAACCGTGAGTTAAGTTGGTTACAATTTAACGCTAGGGTATTGCAAGAAGCTGCAGATGAAAATGTACCACTTATTGAGCGTTTTCGTTTTTTAGGTATTTTTTCAAATAACCTAGACGAGTTCTTTAGAGTACGATATGCTACTGTGCGTAGAATTGTAGATGCTGGTAAAACAGGAAGAAAGGCCTTAGGAGTTTATTCTGCCGAAGAGTTACTTGAAAAAATCACTGAGATTGTAATAGAACAGCAAACAGAAAGCCTCAAGATTCTTGAGGATATTTATAAAAAGCTAGAGAAAGAAAACATTTACATGCTCACCGAAGATGAGATTACACTTCCGGAGCATAAAACATTTATTAAAGACTTCTTTACAGATCAAGTATCTCTCGCTGTAGAAACCATTATCCTACGTGAAGATGTAGAGCTGCCACGTATTCAAGATCTTGACGCCTATTTAATGGTAAAGATGGTGCTTTCAGATACAAAGAAGCCGTTATATGCACTTTTAGAGATTCCAAGTACGATAGATCGTTTTGTAGTGTTGCCGCAAGTAGATGGTAAGGATTACATCATGATGCTAGATGATTTGATTAGGTATAATCTTGATACCATTTTTAGCATTTTTGATTATGACAGTATTACTGCTCATATGATTAAAATAACACGTGACGCAGAGCTAGATATTGAGTCTGATTTAGGTAAGAGCTTTTTAGAAAAACTCACTCGAAGCGTAAAAGGACGAGAAGATGGGGAACCTGTGCGCTTTGTTTTTGATAAAACAATTGAGCAAGAAACGTTACAGTTTCTACTTAGTAAATTAGGTATAGAGCGCATAGATAGTATCATTCCTGGTGGGAGATATCACAACAGGAAAGATTATATGAACTTCCCGACCTTTGGTAGGAAAGAGCTCTACTACCCAAGTGTCAAGCCATTACCTATTGCGGGAATAAGCTTAGAAGATAACCTACTAGCTAAGGTCGCAAAGAAAGACTTCTTGCAATACACACCTTACCAGAGCTTCTCTTATACTATCAAATTTTTAAGAGAAGCAGCACTAGATCCTAAAGTGAGATCTATAAAAATTACTATCTATAGACTTGCAAAATTATCAAGTATCGCAAGTGCACTTATTAACGCAGCCCAAAATGGAAAAGAAGTAACGGTACAAATAGAGCTGCGAGCACGTTTTGACGAAGAGTCGAACATGCGCTATGCAAAGAAAATGCAAAACGAAGGTGTACGTCTCATCTTTGGTGTGCCTGGTTTAAAAGTTCATAGTAAAGTCTGTGTGATTGATAGAGAGGAAGAGGGTAAGATAGTACGTTATGGTTTTATAAGTACAGGAAATTTTAACCACTCTACGGCCCGTATTTATACAGATTACACACTCTTTACAGCAAACAAGGAAATATTAAAGGATTTAAGCAAGCTCTTCAATTTCTTTGACACCAATTATATAGTAAATAAATATAAGCATCTCGTAGTAGCACCACACTACTCAAGAAATAAGATGTATAGGCTTATTCAAGAACAAATAGAGGTTGTAAAAAATGGTGGAAACGGTTTAATACGATTAAAGCTCAATAGTATCTCTAATTATGAAATCATTGATAAGCTTTACGAGGCGAGTAACGCTGGTGTAAAGATAGAAATGATTGTACGTGGTGTATGTTGTTTGATTCCTGGGGTACCAGGAATGAGTGAGAACATTAAAATTATTAGTGTCATCGATAAATTCCTTGAACATACTAGAGTCTACATCTTTGGAGAGCCAGGATGGGAGAAGGTATTCATTTCTTCATCAGACTGGATGAGCCGTAACCTTGATAATAGGGTAGAAGTTACAGTCCCTATTTACGATGAGGATGTCAAGAAAGAAATAATAGAGACACATGAGATTGCGTGGAGTGATAACGTAAAAGCACGTGTACTCAACAAAGAGATGGATAACAGATACAAAAAAGACGATAAGCCAGCGATAAGATCACAATTTGCTACGTATGACTATTATGTAAATAAACTCTCTCAATTATAGTGCTTACCATAAAAAAATATGCCGCAATAGACATAGGTTCTAATGCAGTACGTCTACTCATCGCAAACATCATTGAGCAGGAAGATGGTCCTACGCTATTTAGAAAAAACGCGTTAGTTCGTGTGCCTATTAGGCTTGGAGAAGACGTTTTTATTAACGGGGAGATTTCTGCAAAGAACCAAGAGCGCATGGAGGATGCCATGAAAGCTTTTAGGTTACTTATGAATGCTCATCAAGTGCTAGAATATAGAGCTTGTGCTACGAGTGCGATGAGAGATGCTCGCAATGGTTTTGCTTTCGCGAAAGCGTTAAAGAAAAAAACGAATATTACCATAGATATCATAGACGGCGAGGAAGAGGCAAAAATTATAGCTGCCACAGATCTTAATAGCTTTATAAAAGAAGACCGAACCTATATTTATGTAGATGTAGGAGGAGGAAGTACAGAGATAACCATCTATTATATGGGTAGCATGATTGCATCTAGATCGTTTAAAATAGGAACTGTACGCTTATTAAATGATCTCGTATCTCAAGAAGATTGGGAAATTATGCAGAAATGGATTGCTTTAAAATGCGAAAACTATGATCATATTGACCTAATAGGATCTGGAGGAAATATAAACAAGGTGTTTAAGTTAAGTGCAAAAAAGCCAGGGAAAACTTTATCATACCTCTTCCTTACTCAATTATATAAAGAACTAAAAACTTTAAGCTATGAAGAGCGAATTGTAAAGCTGTCTCTCAACCCAGACCGTGCAGATGTAATAATTCCAGCATTGCATATTTATTTACAAGCAATGAAATCATCAAAAGCAAAACAGATAATCGTTCCAAAAATTGGACTTGCAGATGGTATTATCAAGAGTTTGTATCATGCTAACAATTCATAATGAGGATTTTAAATTTAATGTATATTTGCTTGTAAAACGTAGAACGACAAAACTTTAGCTTATGAAAAAATCATTATTTTTTATTACGGGATTGTTTCTTTTATCTTTTTCTTGCATCAATGCGCAAGTTACTTCTGGATTCAAAGCAGGTTTAAATATTGCTGATGTAAATGGATTATCCTTCAATAATGATGGCAGCGCTTCGGCAGATAGAATTGAAAACCAACTTGACGGTAAGCGCACAAGTTATTTTGTAGGTTTTTTAGTAGATATTCCTATCTCAGAGAAATTAAGTTTTATGCCAGAATTTATCTTCTCACAACAAGGAAAGAATTTAGAAAGTTTTCGCTTAGATTACTTAAACCTTCCTTTAGGATTGAAACTTAATTTAAGTAATCTGTATATTAATGCTGGACCACAGGTAGGTGTAAAAGTATGGGATCCTAATAAGTCTGGAATATTTTCAAATTTTGAGGCCTCAGCATTTGGAGGTTTAGGTTACATCTTTGATTCTAACATTTTTATCGAAGCAAGATATACTTATGGTCTCACAGATATCTTTCAAGATGATAATAATTTTACTTTTGATAATACTGGAAATATTAGATTTTCAGGTCTAGAAGGTAAAAATGTAGTGATTCAACTAGGAATAGGCTACAGACTTTAAGGCAAATCGTGTTCGTTATCGGTTGTAATTTGTTTTTTATAGTTTATTTACTGGGTTTTTATATTTTACTACAGAAAACTGATTTATACAATTTATCTTTATACCCTGAGATTCCCAACGTCATCTCTATTTACTAATGACGAATATTCTTTTAATTATGAAAAAAATAGTACTATCTATCATCTTTTTTGCATTTTTATGTAGCACACAGCTTTTTGCACAAGGCGTACGTTTTGGCTTTAAAGCAGGATTGAGTGTGAGTGAAATAAGCAATCTTGAGTACACTATCGTAAATACAGGTTTAGATGGTGACCCTGCTATTGCGCCATTCAATTCTATAGATGAAGGTCGCTACGGATTTGCAGTTGCATTTCTTGCAGAAATTCCAGTAACTAACAAATTAAGCTTTCAGCCAGAATTTGCTTTTGCATCACAAGGAAACAAGTATGAAGGTGTTCGTTATGATTTTCTACAAATTCCTTTAGGATTACGTCTTAACCTTAATAGACTTTTTCTTATTGCAGGACCACAAGCAGGGCTTAAGATTTCATTTTTTGAGCAATCAGAAAATTACAAATCATTTGACTTTTCTGCATTTGGTGGTCTAGGATATCACTTTAACGAGAGCATCTTTGTAGAAGCTCGCTTTACTAAAGGATTCTTAGAGGTTTTTGAAGACGATGCAGCGGTACGTTTACCATATACACCAGGAGAAGGAGATCCACAAGCAGATAATAATAGCCTTGTGAATGGAGATAACTTCCTTGTAAATGGATCAGGAACTAATCAATACATTACATTGAGTATAGGGTACCGTTTATAACCTACCTTATTATTTAATCAAAAAGCCCAGCTATATATAATAGCTGGGCTTTTTTGGTTTATAAGAAGAGGAAGTGTTACACTTCTCTTGTAACTATCATTCTAGTGATTATTAAAATAGGTATCATAATTGAGTATCCTATAAAAAAAGGAATTATATAATCTGCAAGTCCAACCACAAGAAAAAATGCAATTAATAATAATTGAAAACCTAGACCAAAAGTAGAAACTATTGTCATCAACCAGTTAGGTGTAATAGACCCTTTCTCTGCCTTAGGGTCCAGCTTATAAATAAGAGCGTCAAATGCGCCATACAACACTCTGTATGTTTTATATAAAAATGTAACAGTACTTTGCTGCTCTCCTGGCAACGCCTTAGGAATTCCTATTTCTATAACACGACTTGTGGTGTCGCCATTAAGCTTGCTACGTAGTATCACATAGTAGTAATTATATAATGTTCCTTGAAGTTGTATGCAAAGAAAGGCACACACCGTCCAGTATAAGTCAGTATTAGTTATATATCCAATGGTGTATAGTATTGCAGCATTTAGTAGAATATCAGATATTGAATCTAGATATCTTCCAGTGTAAGAAGGTGTTTTTTTAATTCTAGCAAGTTCGCCATCTGCTGCGTCAAGAATTGATTTTAGAATCAAGAAAAATGCAGCCAAAAAGTAATACCCCTTAATAATACAAATAATAGCAATAATGCCACTTACTACAAAAGAGTAGGTTACTTGTACAGGAGTTGTTGCTGTGTTTTTTAGGGAAAGTGCGATAAGGCGCGCAATGCTTCGGCCATAATCAGAAAGGTCAACAAATTTGTGTGCTTTGGGTAATTTTGACATAAATTTCTAGGTAGTAGCATTTTTAAAAACCTAGAAGGTGCATTTAAAACAGCAATTTATTTTATGTAAAGATAAGGTTTAAGTAGTTCTTTCTGCTTTCGCGAAAGCGTAAATCAGCCATTAATTTCTCGTTTTACGAAAGGATATATAGAAAGCATTAAGAAGAAAATGATGCTCACTACAACAGTTATAGATATAAAACCGAATACTACATTCAACCCAAAAAGAAGGGTGATGGTAGGTTGTATTACCCCGAATATTACGAGCAATACAATTAGTATAAATGCAACCGTTATAACTTTGGGAACTTTCCGTACAGACTGCGATGTAAGACTTAGTAATTGAGGAAGTACTTCTTCAGAAAGGTGCATTCCAAGTTTTGAAATAAGCTCTTCGCTGAATCCCATACCTCTGTATCTTATGGGGTCTAGCTGTGTTGCATACTTTAAAATCCTCTCTTGATGGCGTTCATACACGCGATGTATATCTAGTTCTTCTTTAAACTGGTTATATTTAAATCCAAAGTAATGGTTCCAGCCCATTCCTACCTTATGCTCTGTCCATTTTTTGAGCATGCGTACATCATATTCTTTAGGATTCATATAACCTTTTACACTGCTCTTACTAGGATCATTGAGAAGTAGTGATTTGGTTTCTAGGTATAGTATTTCTGTTTCTCCGTAGCGATCTTTTTCTTCTATATATTCTAATGCTAGTTTAGACCTTCCTTTGTAGAACTCTTTGACTAAAAAGTAATTGAGATTTGAAAATTCCTCGTCAATGTATTCTTTAAGCCCTGGTGTCCACACTGATGATCTTAAAAGAATATCTGCAATATCCCTAAAATAGTGAACTTGCTGTGTCAATTTTTGTATCTCTTGAGATAATGAATCTCCAGAAAACTTAAGACGGGCTGTTTTTGAAAGAATAAAACCAAGAACAACGACAACAAGAATAGAACTCAAAAATATTAGTAACAGAAGTATGTTTTTGAACTCAGGTAGGTGGTCATTTGTAAAAAATAACTCTAAACTTATCATCATAGTAATGCCTCCGAAAACGCTCATAAGCGCCGGGATAAAGGGTACAACCGTCTTGACAAAATTGCGCAATTTTATCTAATCTTTTGATTAATAATAGGTTGGGCCTTTATCTCTTGTGGAGACGCAGGAAGCAAATAAACCATTAATATTTGAATTTACAAAATCTGCTTTTTGTTCTAGTTTTTTGAGTTTAAATGCCAGTAATTATTCATTAATAAAAGCGACGCTGTGACAAGCAACTATAGCTGCTGTCTCTGTGCGTAAACGACTCTTACCAAGAGACACAGGAATAATACCTTGTTTAAGAGCAAGTTCAATTTCGGCAGGAGAAAAATCTCCTTCTGGACCTATGAGTATAGTGTATGATTTGTTTGGCTTGAGATAGTCTTTAAGGGACTCTTTTTTAAGATCTTCACAGTGTGCAATAAATGTATCTTCATGATTTTGATGCCCCACAAAATCAGAAAAGGAGGTGAGAGCATTCATTTTAGGGAGATGATAATGTAGTGATTGCTTCATAGCGCTTTGGATAATCTTCATGAAACGCTCTTCTTTTATAACCTTGCGTTCGCTATGATCACAAAGTAGTGGTGTAATTTCTGTAATACCTATTTCTGTAGCTTTCTCTAAGAACCACTCAAAGCGGTCATTAAGTTTTGTAGGTGCAACAGCTAGATGAAGTTTATAATTTCTAGGCTCTTGATAACTATAACTTTCTATTTGCAATCTACACTTGTTAGGATTTTCTTCTGCCACGATTGCATTAAAAAGATATCCGTGGCCATTAGTGAGGTGAATGGCATCACCAGTTTTTTTACGTAAAACACGTATTACGTGCTTACTTTCATCTTTAGGTAGGGTATAGGTGTCGCTATCTATTGTTAATGTCTCACTATAAAATAACTGCATTCTTATATTTTTAATCGTGATTGAGCACTAATACCAAGGTCTTGATACGCGTTTTTATCAGATAGCTCATTATATTTTAAATAACCCACAATTCCTATCATTGCTGCGTTATCTGTGGTGTATTGAAATTTAGGTAAATAGGTAGTCCATCCATATTTTGACTCAGTTGCTTTTAGAGCAGCCCGTATTCCACTATTTGCTGAAACACCACCACCTATTGCAATTTGAGTAATCCCTGTTTCTTTTACAGTTTTTTTAATTTTATCCATCAAAATATTGACAATAGTATATTGAATTGATGCACAAACATCATCGCGACGATTATCTATAAAGCTGGGATCTGCTAGCTGTTGCTTTTGTACAAAATACATAATTTGCGTTTTGAGACCACTAAAACTGAAGTCTAGTCCGCCTACTTTAGGTTTTGTAAAAGGAAAGGCTTTAGGGTCTCCGTTTTGTGCATATTTATCAATTAATGGTCCTCCAGGATAGGGTAAGCCTAATATTTTTGCACTTTTATCAAAAGCTTCCCCTACGGCGTCGTCTATAGTTTGCCCTATAACCTCCATGGTGAAGTAATCATCTACACGAACAATCTGTGTGTGACCTCCGGAGATAGTAACTCCTAGAAAGGGAAATGTAGGTTTACTATAGCCTTCTTCATCAATAAAATGAGCTAGAATGTGTGCTTGCATATGATTAACATCAATAAGGGGTATATCTAAACCCAAAGCAAATGATTTAGCAAAAGAGGTACCCACAAGTAAAGATCCTAATAAGCCTGGACCACTTGTAAAAGCTATAGCGCTTAGCTGATTTTTATCGATATTTGCTTTGCGTAAAGCAGCTGTTACAACGGGAACAATATTTTGTTGATGTGCACGTGAAGCAAGCTCTGGAACTACCCCTCCATATTCTTGATGAATGTCTTGGTTTGCAACAACATTTGAGAGTACCTTGTCGTTGTGTAAAACAGCAGCAGCAGTGTCATCACAAGATGATTCTATTGCAAGAATATAAGTAGAAGTAATCGTATTATTCATAAGGCACGTATGTTGCAGTAAGTGTACAAAGTTAAAACAATAAGCCCTATCAAGAAATTTAAAAAAATAGCACTTCGCACACTTCTAGTGTTATTCTTGCTTTTTGGGCTCATTCTATTGTTGTTTTCTCTTCCCAGCGTTCAAACTCGAATTGCCAAGAGTGTTACGGAGCGCATAAATAATACCTACGGTACGAGCATACAAGTAGAACGTGTAGGTCTCAAATGGAATGGAGATGTTCTTGTGAAAGGAACATTAATTAAAGATCATAAGCAGGATACTATGATCTACGTGAGAGAGCTTGCTACAAGTCTTTATAGTGTCCAGAAGGTGCTAGACAATAATATGGAACTAGGCGATATTACACTTGAAGGTGTAAACTTTTACCTCACAAAGTATAAAGGTGAAGCCTCAGATAACTTAACGCTATTCTCACGCCAGTTTGCGACAAATGCTCCTAAATCTGGAAAGGCTTTTATTATGTCTTCAGATAATGTGGCAATTTCTGAAGGTCGATTTATGTATGTAAATGGAGATTTAGAAAACTCGTTAGTACTCGATTATCAAGACCTTTCAACTAACTGGGAAGATTTTCATCTCAATAGCAGCTCTGTAGATGCTCATATTGAGTCACTATCATTTGATGCTATAAGAGGCTACCAGATAAAATCGCTAGATGGAACTTTTCACTATGATCCAGATTTAATAACGCTCAAAGATTTTTCACTTACAACAGACTTTTCTGCTATTGAGGGTGATATCAAGTTAGATACCTCAGATGGAGCGCTAGATGATTTTAATACGCTAGTGGAGTTGGATGCCGCTTTCGCGAAAGCAAAAATATCTACTAACGATATACGTCCATTCTATAGAGAGATTGCGCCAGACATTGATTTACATATATCTGGGAATGTAACTGGGTACCTTAATGACTTTAGAGTGCCAAATCTTAGAGTAACAGGATTAGGGAATTCTGTAATAGAAGGTGATGTTTATTTTGACGGAGTAGTGAGCGGTGATGATTTTAGAATATCTGGAAATTATAATAAGATTGAAACCAATTATTTTGATCTAAAAAGATTGTTGCCAGACGTACTTTCTTCGTTACCACCAGAAATGTCAAAATTAGGTCAAGTATCTTTCCGAGGTGCTAACGCAGTAACGCTTTCTACAGTTGTAGCTGAAGGTGATATCGCCACAAACTTAGGTGATATCTCACTAAATCTTTTATTGAAGGGATTGAGAGATGCAGATAATGCAGGCTATGAGGGTAATGTAAAGTTCGATAACTTTAACTTAGGTAAACTGCTAGATGATAAACGACTGGGGAAGACCACCTTTGATATGGATGTTGAGGGAAAAGGATTTATACAAGAAACCATAAATACAAAGCTCTCTGGAAGTATAAAAAGTATGGGGTATAATAACTATGTCTATAAAAATATTACGGTCTTTGGAAATCTTAAAGCGCCAGTTTTTGATGGAGAGTTATTGCTTGATGATCCTAATGCAAAAGCAAAACTTAACGGATTAATAGATATCTCAAAAGAGTTTAATAGCTACGATCTAGAAGCTCAAATTGACTACGCAGATCTTAAAATGCTCAATTTTATCAATGATAGCATTTCCATCCTTAAGGGTAATGTTATTATAGACATGAAGGGTACAAACATAGAAGACGTCTATGGTAGAATTTCTTTTGCAGATGCTAGTTATCAAAATAAGAATAATACCTACAGCTTTAAAGATTTTGAAATCACCGCAAAGTTTGACGCAAAAAAAGTGCGTACCATTGATATTAACTCCACAGAGATTATAAGTGGTGAGGTTCAAGGTATTTTTAAGTTTAATGAAGTGGTACCATTATTTAAAAATGCTATTGGGAGTTTATACACAAACTATCAGCCAGAAATTCTTACACAAGATCAGTTTATGGATTTTGAGTTTACCATCTTTAATAAGATAGTAGCCATATTTGTTCCCGAGTTAGATTTTGAGCCAGAAACAATCATACGAGGTAGTGTGGTGGCAAATGATTCTGAATTCAAACTCACCTTCAAGTCACCAAAGATAGATGCCTTTGGTTACATGGCAGAAGCAATTGAGGTCCGTGTAGATAATAAGAACCCTTTATTTAATACTTACGTAGCTGCAGATAGTATAAATGCAGGTTTCTATGCAGTATCAGATTTTAATCTCATTAATGTTACTCTAAAGGATACATTATTCATGAGGTCAGAATTTAAAGGTGGTAAGCGCAACGATGATTCCTTTGATCTCTCTTTATATCACACCATTAACGCAGAAGGAAACTCTGTATTAGGGTTTAAAAAATCAAAAATCATTTTTAAAGAGAATCCTTGGTTTATTAATGAAGAGAATGATAGAAAGAACAGTGTAGTCTTTGATAATAACTTTAAAGATATTGACATTAATACATTAGTGCTGAGCCACAATGATGAACGTATTGATCTTAAAGGGCAACTTAGGGATAGTACTTATAAGGATGTCAAAGCCAATTTTAAAAATGTTGATCTTGCCAAGGTAACACCAGATCTTGACAGTCTTGATTTAGGAGGACGTATCAATGGTAAACTCGATATCTTACAAAAGAACGGTGCTTATTTGCCAAATACGTCTCTTGCCATTAAAGACTTTTCGGTAAACGGGACTAATCTTGGTCAGCTGGACTTAAATGTTACTGGTAATGCTACACTTTCAAAATATAGTATAAAATCTAAGTTAGAGCGCGATGGTCTCCGTTCTTTAACAGCAGATGGAAGTATAGATGCTTCGGGAAAAGTGCCTTATATTGATATGGATGTAGGACTCAGTGATTTAGATTTAAGCCCCTTTAACCCGATGGGTAAAGGAGTTATAGATCAAATAAGAGGACTAGCAAGCGGAGAGGCAAAAGTAGTAGGTGATTACAGAAATCCTGACATCAATGGGAATCTCACGCTAGAGAATGCGGGAATTGCCATTCCTTATTTAAATGTTAACTACGACTTCAAAGGCACTTCAAATGTTACATTAAATAAACAACAGTTCATTTTTGATGCAATACAGTTGGAGGATGTTAAGTATAAAACGCTAGGTGCACTTAACGGTTCTATAAGTCATAAGTCTTTTAGTGATTGGAAACTTGATCTTGGCATTTCGGCTACAAGAATTGCAGTGCTGGATACCGAAGAAGATCTAGAATCTCTCTATTATGGTACAGCATTTTTAGAAGGTGAAGCGTTTATCAAAGGGCCTACAGATAACTTGGTTATTGATGTTTTTGGAGAAACTGCGAGAGGAACTACTTTTAAGATTCCGATAGATGACTCTGAGGCACTAGGAGACAACTCTTATATTAAATTCTTAAGTCCAGAAGAAAAAGAAGCGCGCATTAATGGCGTACAAGTAATTACAGAGGCTGTAAAAGGACTTTCTGTAAACTTTGATCTAGATATTGATCCAGATGCAGAAGTGGAGGTGGTGGTCGATAAAGCAAACGGAAGTACGCTAAGAGGTAGAGGAGTGGGAACACTATTGATACAGCTAGATACTAACGGCAAGTTTATAATGAACGGGGATTTTATTGCTACCGAAGGTGTCTTTAACTTTAGATATGGTGGCTTTATTACAAAGGATTTTATATTACAACAAGATGCAAACATACGTTGGGATGGCGATCCTGCAAAAGCACTTCTAGATGTAAGCGCAATCTATAGAACGCAAGCAAATCCAGGAACGTTACTGCAAACTTCTACGGTAAATAGAAAGATTCCTGTAAACGTAGTTATCAATTTAGATGGTGAGCTACTCAAGCCAGATATTACTTTTGATATAGAATTTCCTGGAGCAGGTAGTACGGTGGTTTCAGAATTAGAGTTTTTACTTCAAGATAGAAATGCTAAGGAGCTTAATGCGATATCCCTAGTATCTCAAGGAGCCTTTTTAAGTTCGGCAGATATTAATACGGCTTCGGCTGCGGTAAATAACTTACTTGAGACTACATCATCTATTCTATCTGGAATTCTCTTTAATGATGACGACAGTATTTTTGACGTAGGTATAGATCTTGTACAAGCAGATCGTGACCCTACTCTCGATGTACAGTCTGCCGGTAGAGTGGGAGTGACGCTCTCCACACAAATTACAAACCGTGTACTTATTAATGGTAAGGTTGGAGTGCCTACGGGTGGAGTGAGTGAGAGCGTGATTGTAGGGGATGTAGAAATAGATTTTCTCTTGAACGAAGATGGGACACTGCGCGCCAAAGTTTTCAACCGCCAGACAGATATTCAATTTATAGGCGAGACAGAAGGATATACGCAAGGAGTGGGATTATCGTATGCGGTAGATTTCAATACCTTCAAAGAATTGCTTCGTAAAATCTTTAAGGGCAAAATAAAAGAAGCTGTTGAGCAAGCCAAAGGTGAAAAGGACGTGCCTAAAAAAATAGCTCCAGATGGAGTACAGTTTAATCGCTAATTAGACTTTTTTTACGCTTTCGCGAAAGCGTATTTCTAATATTTCCCTTCTATTTTCTTCATTTTTTCTCCCAAATTCTTAGAATCTGAAAAAACTTTTCAAACGAAAACGTTTGAAATTGACAATCCCGCAAAATACCCTCTAATTCCTTGATATTTCTAGGGTAAGTTTCCTAAATTTAATTTTTATTGGCTTTTATATGACAAAAAAAATAAACAAAATCGCAGTGATGACCTCTGGAGGAGATGCTCCAGGGATGAATGCTGCTGTGCGTTCTGTAGTGCGTACTTGTGCCTACCATAATATAGATTGTGTTGGTATCTACAGAGGTTATGATGGAATGATTGAAGGTGACTTTATTCCTCTCGATGCAAGAAGCGTACGGGGGATTATTAATAAAGGAGGAACTTTTTTAAAGTCTGCAAGATGTCAACGCTTCAGGACAGAAGATGGAAGGCAGATTGCACACAACGAGATGGTAAAAGCCGGTATAGATGCACTTGTTGTTATAGGCGGTGATGGAACGTTTACTGGAGCACTTCACTTTAGCGAAGAGTTTGATTTTCCCGTAATAGGAATCCCAGGTACTATAGATAATGATATATCTGGTACAGATCGTACCCTTGGATATGATACGGCACTTAATACAGCAGTAGAGGCGATTGACAAAATACGTGATACTGCACACTCACACGACAGACTTTTCTTTGTAGAGGTAATGGGTCGTGATGTAGGCCATATTGCTCTTAACGCAGGAGTAGGGGCAGGAGCAGAAGAAATTTTAATCCCAGAAGAAAACATGGGGATAGAAAGGCTGGTAGAGTCTTTACAACGTTCTAAAATATCAGGAAAATCCTCAAGTATTGTTGTTGTAGCCGAAGGTGATAAAATAGGAAAGTCTGTTTTTGAACTAAAAGACTATGTAGACGAGAATATGGAGGGATATGATGTACGAGTATCTGTACTAGGTCATATGCAGCGTGGAGGCTCTCCTACGTGTTATGATCGTGTTCTTGCAAGTAGAATGGGAGTAAAGGCTGTAGAGTCACTTCTAGAGGGTAAAAGTAATTTTATGGTGGGTACTATTCATGATATGATGGAGCTTACACCACTAGATGAAGCAATAAAAGGTAAAAGTAAAATTAATAAGGAATTAATCCGTGTGTCAGAGATAATGACCACATAATTGTAAATAAGATAAGATGGCAAACTTGAAATTAGGAATAAACGGTTTTGGACGAATAGGACGTATTGTTTTCAGAGCAACTGTAAAGCGAGATAATGTAGATGTGGTTGCAATAAATGACCTTCTAGATGTAGAGCACCTTGCATATCTTTTAAAGTATGATTCTGTGCACGGTCGTTTTGATGGAACCATTGATGTAAAAGATGGAAACCTAGTGGTAAATGGTAAAACAATACGTATTACTGCAGAGCGTGATCCTAAAAACCTTAAGTGGGATGAAGTGGATACAGATGTTGTAGCAGAGTGTACAGGTATTTTTACTACACTTGATACTGCAGATTATCATATTCAAGCAGGAGCAAAAAAGGTAGTGATATCTGCACCTTCTAAAGATGCACCTATGTTTGTAATGGGTGTAAACGACGAGAAATTAACAGCAGATCATAAGATTGTTTCTAACGCGTCTTGTACAACTAACTGTCTTGCACCACTTGCAAAAGTAGTAGAGGATAATTGGGGTCTTGAAGAAGGTCTTATGACTACAATCCACGCAACTACAGCGACACAACTTACAGTAGATGGTCCTTCTAAAAAGGATTACCGTGGAGGTCGTAGTGCACTTGTAAATATTGTGCCAGCTTCTACAGGAGCAGCAAAAGCAGTAGGAAAAGTATTTCCTGCGGTAGATGGTAAACTTACTGGTATGGCGTTTAGAGTTCCTACAGTAGATGTATCTGTAGTAGATCTTACAGTACGTACTAAAAAGGAAACTAGTCTAGAAGAAATTAAAGCTGCTTTCAAAAAAGCATCTGAAGGTTCAATGAAAGGAATCTTAGGATATACAGAAGAAGGAGTTGTATCTCAAGATTTTGTAAGTGATGATCGCACAAGTATTTTTGATGCAGACGCTTCTATTGAGCTTAACTCAAAATTCTTTAAGCTAGTATCATGGTATGATAACGAGTTTGGTTACTCAAACAAACTAGTAGACCTAGCAGAAAAGATTAACGGCCTATAATACCGTTATTTATAATCTAGTAGCTATTGATGTGCAATACTTCAATAGCTATTAGAATTATTTATCATACAACTATATATGCGCTCTCGTAGCGCATTATTTTCTCTTTATACACAATCTTACACACTTCTATATGATCTTAGTAGTAGATAGCGGATCCACAAAAACAGATTGGATCGCACTTTCTGATGATGGTAAACACCTCTTCCAGACTCAAACATTGGGCTTAAATCCGCAGGTATTATCACAAGAAATTTTACGTGAACGCATCGTAAATAATTTTGAGCTATATAAGGATCGAAAAAAAGTAAAAGGACTTTACTTTTATGGAGCAGGTTGTGGAACTACAAAACCTCGCGAACTTATAAGAGAGGTATTTGATGAGATATTTAAGGAGGCAGATGAGATTGTAATTAAGGAAGATACATATGCTGCACTATATGCAACTGCTACAGAAGGTGAGAAGAGCGTCGTTTGTATACTAGGTACTGGTTCCAACTGTAGTTATTTTGATGGTAATGATATCATTCAAAAAGTAGTGTCACTGGGTTATGTATTAATGGATGACGCTAGTGGTAATTACTATGGAGCAGAACTTATAAGAGACTATAAGTTTGGAAAAATGCCTAAATATTTATCAGAGAAGTTTGAGACAGAATATGACCTTACCTCAGAAAATATTAAAAATCATTTATATAAAAACCCTAACCCTAATACATATCTAGCAACTTTTGCTCGTTTTCTTATTGAAAATAAGGACGAGGATTATTGCCAAGGTGTAATAATGAGAGGACTTTCTCTCTTTATAGAGCATCAAGTAGTGCTTCAATTTCCAGATGCTAAGGAAATACCAATTCACTTTGTAGGCTCTATAGGTTTCTATTTACAAGCAGAATTAAAAGAAGTGCTTAAAGGTTTTGGATTAACACCTGGTAAAATTTTAAAAAGACCTATTGATGGCTTAGTTGCTC
The DNA here is from genome assembly GCF_000212355.1 of Dokdonia sp. 4H-3-7-5. Classification (NCBI taxonomy): domain Bacteria; kingdom Pseudomonadati; phylum Bacteroidota; class Flavobacteriia; order Flavobacteriales; family Flavobacteriaceae; genus Dokdonia; species Dokdonia sp. 4H-3-7-5. The sequence goes on along the minus strand of NC_015496.1, from coordinate 3,226,143 downwards.
ATCATAAGCAGCACATTTTAGAAGCTTAACCGTTTGTAGCAATGTCTTAGATTATTAAGCTAGATAGTACTTAAATAGGCTTAGCAACATGATCAAAACCCAAAGTATTACTCGTATCCAATTATGATGTACAAGCTTTTGTAGGTCCTTATTGGTATGTTTACTTTTTCCAATCCGATTGTGAATAGGTACGAACAAGACTGCCGTAGATATCCACGTAGCAGTGACTAGTAACAAATACATACTCCCAAATAAAAATTCTTGATGTGCTATTAATGCGTAGATAGCCATTCCAAGTTGTGCAAGCATTAATGGACCTACAATAACCGCTATGGCACCTGTATACTTCTGATGCCAGCTTAGTAAATCTTCAGTCTTGTAATACAGAAAACTAGGATAAATGGTGAGTTGTACCATAAGGATCAACACCACGAGCCCAAAATCAATAAGAAGTTGAAAAAGGCTTAAAGCATCTATCATGATAGTTGGTTTTTGCTTTTAAAATTTTTTAGCGTAGTTGCTAGAAGTCCTTTCTATAGGTTCTTCTACGTTTATGGAGAATATGTTCATAGTTTTTCCACAGCTGCTGTATGGCTTTGTTTTCTTCTAGCTCAGGGTTAGTCTCAACTTGAGTAATCCCTCGCTTATTAAAAAGCTCTTGCATTTTTTGAAAGATTACCGCAGTAACTCCTTTGTTTTGATATTCTGGATCAATACCTATGAGATAGAACGCAGCAGTGTCATTTCGCTTTTTCGCTTTAAGCAAGTGATAAAAACCAAAAGGGAATAAACTTCCATTCGCTTTTTTGAGTGCTTCATTAAATGAAGGCATAGTAATAGCAAATGCAACTAGTTTTCCATCTTTATCTTGGACACATTTAATAAAATCTGGATGTATGTACTTGATGTACTTTTCCTTATAATGATCAATCTGGTACTGCTGTATAGGTACAAACGTACTTAGCTTGTCATAAGTTTTGTTAAGCAAACCAAACATCTCATTTACATAAGGTTTTACATCTGCAGAGGTTTTAAACTCTAGCGGACTAAGCTCATATCTTTTTGCAATGATATCTGCAAACTTCTTAACCTTTGGATTCTGTGCTTCTGGCGGATCAATTTGTATTTTAAATTCTACCCATTCGGCAGCTTTTTCAAATCCTAATTGCTCAAAATGGTCTTTATAATATGGGAAATTATACCAAGTTATCATGGTATTCATATACTCATAACCTTCTATAAGTAATCCTGCTTTTTCCATATTAGAAAATCCTACTGGACCTTCTATAAACTCCAGATTATTCTCTTTTCCTATTTCGGTAACCTTAGCAAGCAGTGCCTTGGTTACTTCGATATCATCAATAGCGTCAAACCAACCGAAACGCATTTTTGGCTTTCCTTGTTCTTTAATTTCTATATCATTTATAATGGCACAGATTCTTCCTACTATTTCTTCTTTTCCATTTTTCGCTTTCGCGAAAGCGAGAAAATAACGAGCAGTAGCATTTTTAAATACAGGATTTTTTGCTGGATCCATACTATCTAGCTCATCTGCCACGATAGGAGGTACCCATTTAGGTTCGTTTTTATATAGGGAAAATGGGAACTTAACAAATTGTTTAAGTTCTCTAGGGGTAATCATTTCCTTAAGGGTAATCATCGATTGCATTTAGGGGAGTTAGTTTGTATCGTTGCTTTGACCATCAGGATCTACAGCATCTTTACGTTTCTTTTTATTTATGCGTTTTGCTTGTCTCTTAGAGGAACTATTCTTGTCATCTGCCGCATTTTTATCTTCTATAATTTCGTCTTTCTCATGTAGGTCTAGTCGGTATGAAACACCTGCCGAAACATTCCACCTAGACGGTGTATCCTTGAAGTTTACAAGACCACCTAAATCAACCTGAAGATTCTTTGTGATTAAATATGCACCACCAGCTCTTACTATATAGTCTGCATATAAATCGCCACTTATAAGTTGGTACTCAGCAAACCCAGCAAACTTCTCATTGAAGGAGTGCGTAAGCGTAGTAATCCAAGAGTTAGTAGGAAATTCTGTCCCTACTCTGTCTAAAATGATATTATTTACCCATACCCAACGACCCCAGTTGTGCTGTAATAGTAAAGCAATATTAGGACTAATCCCGTCTTCGCGTACGGTGTTAAATTGGCTATTTGTAAAGTCAAAAACACCGGCGGCATAAACACTTACTGCTGGAATTAATGTTTTCCACTTGAAGCGGTTATTAGCATGATAGCTGTATAGATTTACCTCGTCTTGAGCGTATTTGTTAGGATCATATACTAAATATTTTGCTCCTATTTGTACCGTTTCAAGTCCAGATATAGGGTCTAATGGAGCAGATCCAGAAGTAAAGGAAACCTCGTTACGTTGATAACGCATAAGTCCATTTAGTTCTAGATTTTCAAAAAACAAACCATATCTTAAATTAAGATTATAGCCTATTATATCTGTATCTGTTTGTAATAAGGAGTGGGTGTCGTTACCTATATCAAAACCTGTCTCTACTTGTAAAACTCGAGTGCCTACACTAAAAGCACCTTGGGATTCTCCAGGTCTGTTTGAATTAATTGTCTCAGTATATTGAGCAGTAGCTGTAGCCACGAGTGCTAAGTATATAAAGACTGAGGTTAAAAAACGCAACGTATGCATAGGTTTGTAGGTTAGTATATCAAATATAGGAGAATTTATCTTTTTTTTAAGCTTATACGGGCTATTGTTGCGATTCATAATTACTAATTTTGTCTAAAAGCTATATTTATGCTCTTAGTTGCAGAAATTCCTAGTTTCCTAAAAACATTAGCCATCATATTGATGGTTTATTTTGGGTTGCGATTCTTAGGTAAATTACTTTGGCCTTATTTCGTAAAATACATTACTAAAAAAGCGGGACAGAAAATGGAAAACGCTTTTAAAGGTTTCCAGCAGCAAGCACAACAAACACAAAGACCTACAGCTCAAACTAAAGATGTGCCTAAAAAAGCGTCAAAAGTGGTGGGAGAATATGTGGACTACGAGGAAATTGACTAATCTTCTTTTTGTTTACGATTCCTGAAAATTACATTCCAATTTTTAAATTCTAGTTCGGTTTCAAGATGGTAAGGACTTATCTTCGCGCTATGTCTACACTTGTTCAAATAAACGTACTCCCACACCAAGCAGAAGATGATGATTACATCGCAGAAGTTGCCTTTAAAAAAGCCCGACTAAGAGCAGATGATGTAAGAGAATGGGATATACGCAAGCGATCTATAGATGCTCGCAAATCACCAGTGAAAGTCTCACTACAAATTGAATTTTGGAAAAATGGAGAAGAGCGTCCCCAGATTCCTCCTTTTGTACCCCAAGATGTTTCAAATGCAAAGGAAATTGCAATTATAGGTGCTGGTCCCGCAGGATTATATGCTGCGCTACGTGCCGTAGAAGGTGGATTAAAACCTATCGTATTTGAGCGAGGAAAAGATGTACGTGCACGAAGACGCGATCTAGCAGCTATCAATAAGGAACATATTGTAAATCCAGACTCCAACTATTGTTTTGGAGAAGGAGGAGCAGGAACATATTCTGACGGGAAGTTATACACGCGTTCAAAAAAACGTGGTAATGTACTTAAAGCACTAGAGTGGTTTGTACATTTTGGCGCTGTAGAAGACATCTTAGTAGATGCGCATCCTCATATAGGTACTAATAAATTGCCTAAAATCATTACTGCGATGCGTGAAGCCATCATCCAGTATGGTGGAGAGGTGAGATTTGATACAAAACTTACAGATCTCAAAATAGAAGATAGTGCCATTACAGCCATACAAGTGAATGATACCGATTGGCTTGATTTTGATAACGTGATACTTGCGACTGGTCATTCTGCACGAGATATATTTTACTTACTTCATAAACGTAACATTAAGATAGAGGCAAAGCCTTTTGCGATAGGCGTGCGTATTGAGCATCAGCAAGAATTAATAGATGACATACAATACCATTCAGATGGTGATAATCCGTATTTACCACCAGCTTCTTATAGTCTGGTACAGCAGGTGGACGGACTAGGAGTGTATTCTTTTTGTATGTGTCCAGGTGGGATTATAGCTCCTTGTGCTACAGATCAAGAAGAGATTGTAACCAACGGATGGAGCCCATCTAAGCGTGATAACCCTTATGCAAACTCGGGAATTGTGGTAAGTGTTACCCCAGAAGATTTGCCTAATTACAAAAAGGGAGATCCTTTTGTGTGTTTAGACTTTCAAAAGTCGGTAGAGCGTGCATGTTGGGAAGCGGCAGGAAAAACACAAGCTGCTCCTGCACAACGTATGCGTGATTTTATAGATGGTCGTGTGTCAAAAGACTTTCCTAAAACCTCCTACCAACCAGGAATTGTAGCAGTAGATCTGAATAAAGTGCTTCCAGATTTAATTGCAAAACGATTAAAGAAAGCGTTCTTAGGTTTTGGAAGAAAAATGAAAGGCTACCTCACTAATGATGCAGTCATACACGCTCCTGAGAGTCGTACATCATCTCCTGTTTCTATTCCTCGTGATTGGGATACTCTTGAACACGTAGAGATTAAAGGATTATATCCTTGTGGTGAAGGTGCTGGATATGCTGGAGGGATTATATCTGCTGCGATAGACGGTATAAACTGTGTAGATAAAATTGTCGCAAAACAAGAAGCTCAGCAGTAAGCTATTCAAAATCTTGTTGACAAGTAAATTATAAAATCATCACTTAATTGTCAGTTCTAGTTGTGATACAACAATTGAAACTGCTATTTTTACGTAGTGAATGAGAATGTAAAAATTATTGAGTGTCCTCGTGACGCGATGCAAGGTATAAAAGACTGGATTCCTACAGAGTCTAAGGTTCAATATATACAATCATTATTACGCTGTGGTTTTGACACCATAGACGTAGGTAGTTTTGTGTCGCCAAAGGCGATACCTCAAATGCAGGACTCTGCAGAGGTTTTACATAGCCTTGATCTATCAAAGACAGATAGTAAATTACTTTCTATTGTAGCAAACTTGCGTGGTGCGCAAGATGCGGTACAGCATGAAATGGTAGATTATCTAGGTTATCCATTTTCTATCTCAGAGAACTTCCAGATGCGTAACACGCATAAAACAATCGCACAATCTGTAGACTTACTTAAAGATATTATAGAGCTCGCTTCTTCTAAGGATAAAGAGCTCGTCGTTTATATTTCTATGGGATTTGGTAATCCTTATGGAGATCCATGGAATGTGGATATCGTAGGGGAGTGGGCAGAAAAGCTCAGCAGTATGGGAGTAAAAATACTTTCCTTATCAGATACCGTAGGTACCTCAGATGCAGAGACGATTGATTATCTTTTTTCTAATCTTATTAAGCGTTACCCAGAAGTGGAGTTTGGCGCGCATTTACACACAACGCCAACAACCTGGCATGAGAAGGTAGATGCCGCTTACAAAGCTGGTTGTCGCAGATTTGATGGTGCAATTCAAGGTTTTGGAGGTTGCCCTATGGCAGCAGATGATCTTACGGGTAACATGCCCACAGAGAAACTCGTTTCTTATTTTGCCTCGGTAAAGGCAAATGATAATGTGAATGCAATGAGTTTTGAAAGTAGCTACAACGAAGCTTTAAAAATCTTTCAGAAATATCACTAGGAGTATTTTTCTTATTACGCTTTCGCGAAAGCGTACCTCAATAATCTATTATTTTATATAACCAGCAGTCCTGCTTCTCGCAGACTTAGCATCGCTTTAGAATACCAGAATAACTCAAAATTTTCTTGCGTTTCCTCATATGAAGTCTTGAGTGTTGCGTAAGTCGGTAACTTATCTTGATGTGGGCTCGCGATTTCTAACATATCAATTAGCCAAAGTGCATCCTGAGTATCTACCGTAATTTGAGTAGTTCCTGTTTGATCGTGAAACGTAAGCTCTGTGAGTTCGCGTTTTTTCTTTTTAAATGTTCTCTGCGTGGGAGCAAAACCAAGCCACAGTATTCTAGAGGTAGATTTTGTGCTTAACTGTAATTCGTCTTGAAGACTATCTTCTATCACATGTGGATGAATTGTTGTGCGAGGAACATCAAAGTCAAACCACTCTTGTAATCCTTCATCAAACCCAATTCCGTGCATGTAGTTGAATAGGGACTTCTTAAGTCCGTAGCTGAATTTGCTATGGTCTATACCTGTTTTATCACTAAAGTCTACGTCATTATTTGCAAAGGTAATCTCATTGTAATGTGGAGTTACCCCGTAGCTCTCAGGGTCTTTACCTACAGGGCTGTGTGTGGTAAGCGCAAATTGATGCCAGAAGCCAGATTGTATAATGCCAAGTTCAAAAAGCTGGCGTACCATCTCAAGACTATCTATTGTTTCTTGCTCGGTTTGAGTAGGATATCCATACATCAAGTAGGAGTGCACCATAATATCTGCCTCCGTGAAGTTGAGTGTGACTTGAGCAACTTGTGCAATGGTTACCCCTTTATCAATAAGGTTCAATAGTCTATCTGAAGCGACTTCCAGTCCGCCAGAAACGGCGATACAACCAGATGCTTTAAGGAGTCTACATAAATCTTTAGTGAAGTTCTTTTCAAACCTAATATTTGTCCACCAGGTGACCACCAGTTCACGTTTGATTATTTCTAGCGCAAGGGCTTTCATTAATGCTGGTGGTGCGGCTTCATCCACAAAGTGGAAACCAGTTTCTCCTGTTTGTGCTACAAGCGCTTCCATACGATCTACAAGAATACTAGCAGCGATGGGTTCGTAAATTTTTATATAATCTAACGAAATATCACAAAAGGTACATTTACCCCAATAGCAACCATGCGCCATGGTTAGTTTGTTCCAGCGACCATCACTCCACAAGCTGTGCATAGGGTTTGCAATCTCAATCACAGAGACATACTGATCAAGCAATAAATCTGAATAGTCGGGAGTGCCGAGATATGCTTGTTTATAATCTTGACGGAGCGTGTTATTCTTGTAAACAACTTCACTATTTTCTAGTATAAATGTGCGCTTATAGGTAGGGTTTTCAACGTTTTGCACAACATCTTCTACAAGAAGTTCTACTGGAAGTTCGCCATCATCTAGCGTGATATAATCTATAAATTCAAAGACTCTTGTGTCTGTTAATTCTCGTAACTCTGTATTAGGGAAACCACCTCCCATAGCCACTTTAACTGTTGGATAGTGTTCTTTAATCCACTGCCCACATCTAAAGGCGCTGTATAGATTTCCCGGAAATGGAACCGACAGTAATACTAGTTTTGGTACGCTTTCGCGAAAGCGTGCTTCTAAAATCTCTATAGTAATCTCATCTACAATAGTAAAGTCATCTTGTAGCGAGGTATATAACTCATCAAAAGAGTTTGCACTCTGACCCAAACGCTCAGCATAGCGACTAAATCCAAAATTAGGATCAATGCATTCTACAATAAAGTCCGATAAATCTTCTAGAAAGAGTGTGGCAAGGTGTTTTGCTTTGTCTTGCATTCCCATCTCACCAAAAGCCCACTCCATATCATCTAGCTGATCAAAACGAGAAGCGCGTGGTAAGAAGTTGCCCGTGCATACTTGCCTAGCGATGGTTTGGTTATTCCCTTGTAAGAATGAAATCACGTCATCAAGTAGCTTTACATAGGTATCTCGCATTGCATAGATTCGCCTGCAATTATCTGAAACAATCGTGTCATGCTCGTGAGCAATCTCAAAAAGCCTTGTAAACTTCTTTGCCGAAAATAGTTGCAAAATTACCTCTATACCTAGATCCATCTGGAATGATGAGATATTCTTAGTATTTAAAAACCCTTTAATGTATGCCGTAGCTGGATAAGGGGTATTGAGTTGCGTAAATGGCGGAGTGATGAGTAAAATATCTTTCAAAAAGAATGCTTTTTCTAACAGGGCATAAAGATACTTGAATTAGTCCACACTATTGATATGGGTAACGTGACACTTTAAAAGGAAGCCGACTTATTGCGGATTTTTCTCCATGTAGTTTTTGAGCATCCCGTTGGTCTTTTTTTGAATTGAGTTGCGCATAAATCCTGACCATCCTAATAAAGCTCCTGGCAACCCAAGTGCTTGTTTGGTCCAGCTATACATATCAAAAGTGTCGTGATGTTCTATGATTTTGCCATCCTTAAATGTAAAATTTGCAGTCACATGATTTACAACGGGGCGTTTTTTTGGTCCGTATGGATAGCGGGCCGTCCACTGCGCGCTTCCAGTGGAGGCTGTGGTTTCAATGTTACTATAGCTCACTTTATTGGCTCCTTTACCACGCTCGATAAGCATGTGCCACATGGCTTTTGCTTCTTTGCCATGTAAGGTTCCAAACGCAGAATCAGAAAAAATAATGTCATCATGATAGCAATCAGTCATTCCTGCTGCATCTCCGTTAGTAAACGCCTTGTAAAATGTTTCAATAAGAGTATTGTGGTTCATAAAGACTAGGCCTTGAGATATGTATTAAAAAATGCTATCGTTCTATCCCAAGCGAGCGTAGCGGCTTTCTCGTCAAATCGCGGAGTCGTGTTATTATGAAATCCATGATTGACACCTTCATAAAAGTGAGCCGTATGCGGAATATTATTTGCAGTAAGCACTTTTTCAAAAGCGGGCCATCCGGCATTTACGCGCTCGTCGAGTCCTCCGTATTGTAGTAGGAGCGGAGCTTTGATTTCGGCGGCTTGCTCATCATCTGGTTGTCTTCCATAGAACGGAACAGCTCCTGCAAGATCAGGTAATAAAACTGCCATCATATTTGAAACCCATCCTCCAAAACAAAAACCTACAACAGCAACTTTGCCATTACAGTCTTCATGATTCTTAAGATAGTGATAGGCAGCTATAAAATCTTCTAGCATTTCTAGACGATCTCGCTTGCGTTGCATCGCTCTACCATCATCATCATTACCAGGATACCCACCCAGCGGACTTAAAGCATCTGGTGCTAGGGATAAGAACCCAGCTTTAGCAGTACGTCTTCCTACATCTTCTATGTACGGATTGAGTCCTCTGTTTTCATGTACCACAATGACTCCAGGCAATTTGCCTGTTGCATTTGCAGGTTTTGAGTATAATCCTTTAATGCTACCGCCACCTTTGGGAGAATCGTACTGAATGTAGTCGCTATCTATAGTAGGATCATCTTGCGCTACGGTTTGCGTTGTTTCATAATCTGGTGTCATAAAACTAAGCAGTGCTGGTAGCGTTATCGCGCCTACAGCAAATACAGATAAACGTTCGATAAAGATTCTTCGGTCTATTTTATTATGAGCGTAGTCGTCATAAAGATCAAAAACTCCTTGAGCAATATCTTCTTTTCTTAATGGTTTCATAGGCTTTTGTCTTTTTAATATTAAACGCTTATTTCAAAAAAAGATGGGTACACTTTCGCGAAAGCGTACCCATTATTCTAATTAGTCCATTCCACCTTTACGAGTAGGAGATCTTGGAGTAGGCCATTCTCTAGGCTCTCCAGAACGACGATCGATAGGTAATACTGCTCGCTCACGAGATGTAAACTCTGGATCTTCACTAGCCATATACGTTAATATTGCTGTAAGAATTACGTTGTTACGTATATCGTCAAAAACAATTTTATCATAGGTGTCACGGTTGGTGTGCCATGTGTAGTTCCAGTAAGACCAGTTAAGGCTGCTTAGGCTAAATCCTGGTGCACCAGCTGCTTGAAAGGAAGCATAATCAGATCCTCCACGTGCAGGAGCTCCTGGAAATGTAGTCTCAATCTCATCTGTAATTTCGTTTGGCACCGCATTGAGCCACCTGTTTAAATAGTCGTAACTTCTTAAAAAACCGCCACCATTAAGGCGTACTACACGTCCAGTACCGTTGTCTTGGTTAAAAGATGCCTGCACCTTTGCTACAATCTCTGGATGATCTTCTACAAATGCTCTTGAGCCGTTAAGACCTTGCTCTTCACTTCCCCAGTGACCTACAAGAATAGTGCGCTTTGGGTTTGGATAAATTTTCTTTAAAATACGCATAGCTTCCATCATAACTAGCGTCCCAGTACCGTTGTCTGTTGCACCTGTACCGCCATCCCAAGAATCAAAATGCGCCGAAAGTATCACATATTCCTCTGGCTTTTCGGTCCCTTTAATTTCAGCTATAGTGTTAAAAGTAGGTACCGCTCCAAGTTCTTTTGAAATGGCTGTGATGTTGATTTTTGGTGTATGTCCAGACTCAGCAAGTCGGTATAGCATTCCATAATCTTCTAATTCTAAATCTACTGTTGGGATTTTCTTCGTGCGTGCGCTAAAGATTTTATTCACACCAAAACCTCTTGACCAGTTTGAAGTAACAATCCCAACAGCTCCAGCATTTTCTAATGCTTCTGGCAATCCTCTGTTTGTAAATCCTGTGCGCTGTATGTTATCATTCCATAGGTTAGAAAGTGAGTCGCGTTGTCTTTTCATTTTGGCAAAAGACTTTTCGGTTGCAAACTCTTCCCAGTTGTAATCTGGTCGTCCCGTGATTTGTGGCATGGAAAGGAGTACAATTTTTCCTTTTACATTTTTAAGCCATTTTTCAAAATCCTTAGCATCTTTTACAGTAGGTAAAGTGATTACCTCTGCAGTAACTCCTTCTTTTGAGGTACTAGGATTCCATGCGAGTTGTGTACCGCGCAAACTTTGTACACGTGGTTCCAGCATGTCTATGTGTGAGATACCACGTTCCCAGCCACGCCATTCTCCATATTGTTCATTTCTTGCTTCAATTCCCCAAGATTTATATTGCGCTACTGCCCAGTCATTGGCAGCTTGCATTTGCGGAGTTCCTACAAGTCTAGGTCCTAGTACGTCTGTAATTTCATGAGCTAGTGTTTCTAGCTGTGAGTTGGTGGTGGCTTCTTTAATAAGCGCCTGAACGGTTGGGTTGTCCTTTTGGGCAAATAGCGAAGTACTTAGTACAAGACCTAGCGCTAGTGTGCTGTATTTTAATTTCATTTGGATTGGTTTTTAAGATGGTAAAAGTTACGAATGCATTTTAAATTATGAGCAACATCATTCACAATAAAGTAATTACACGCTTGTTAATTAAAATTATGCGGAGTTTTATGATCAATTAGCTATTAGCAATGACCGTTTCTTCACCATTTGTAACATGAGTGACCGTAAATGAGTAGTCAGTGAGATTTGCTTTTAAGGTGGCTGTATCCTCGTCCTGTTTCCAACTAATTTCCAGCTGACTAACATCTTCAATTTCTATGGTCATTGTACCAGAAAAAGCAGCAGCTGTGTTACGTAAACGTAGTAATTCTAGTTGTTTTAAGACCACAGGTTTTTCTAGTCCGCGCTCAATATCTTCTTGTGTTAAGGTAGTGCGGTTAATTTCTTTATGACCTCCGGTTCCAGCAGCGTCTGCCGCCTCATAATCATTCTTTCCTGCAAAAAGGTCTAAGTACCAAACCTGCGGGATTCCAGGCATAAATACTTGTAGTGCACGAGCAAGCAAGAGCTTGCGGTCATCTTCGCCTAAGGCGCTGTAAAACGTAGCGTTTACTTGATAGTATGAGATTTTGTTTCCTTCGGGATCATAGATATTCTTGACACGCCCACCACGACTCAAAATCGTTTCAATGATATGTTCAATTTCGGTGTCTTTGAGGAGTCCTGGATGGTTATTTCCTTGCGCATCTGTAATTCCTTTAAGGTCGAGCACGGGAATCCCATCGTGACAGCCTAGCATATTTACGGTTTTGTAACCTTTGGCAATGACTTCTTTTGCCCATGACAAAAGAGCGCTAGCACTTCCAGTTTCAATGGTGTGAATAACAAGTCCAGGGAAAAAGAAATCATAGATTTGATATCCTTCAGAAGCAACTTCGTCGTGTAGGCCTAATCCATATTCTGAGTGAATCTCAGGAAGTAAGGTAAGATCATATTTTTTAGCAATCTGGTTGATACGCTCTAGATATGTCCACGTACCTGGTTTGTTGAAAAAGTTAGTTTCGCCCACTTCTTTATGCAAATAAGCAAAGGCATCAAGGCGCAAAATTTTACACCCAAAATCGGCTACTTTTTTTAGTGTCTCATCATAAAAATCCCACACCATTTCCGAGTTTCCATTCACATCCATTTGCCCTAGATAAGAACGTTGTTGCTCTACAATCTTTACAAGCTTTGAGATGTGAGGTGTTACGCTTTCGCGAAAGCGTACTTCAGAAATATCATACCCACTAGCAATCGCATTATTTACAAGTGCTACGGTATCCTTTTTATCCTCGGTTGCTAGTTCGTTTAAAGTTTCTAAATCCTCAATGGTTATTTCATGATATGTAATTTGCTGATAAAATGTGTTCCAGTATGGTCGTTCTGTGCCATCGGGAAATAATACTTTAAGCACAGGTAGACCTGGCTTGCGCATAAATAATTTGTTGAGATATTCCTTTTTGGGAACTGCTACGCCGTTGTTGTAAGAAGCTGTATTGCCCTCCCAAAAGGCATTCCAGTCAATAAAAAAGTCTTTGTATGGTGATGCATCACCCTTTTCTAAAATATCCTTAAACTGTGGTGAGCCTACAGAAAGGTGATTAAGCACAATGTCAAACTTAAGCATAACATCTAGCTTTTTAAGCGCATCGAGATCCTCTTGCGAGACAAGCTCCGTATTGATGTTATAATCAACAATAGAAAAACCGCGGTCTAGATCACTGTTAAAAAAAGTAGGTAGTACATAAAACAATGAGAAGACATCCTTAAGTTCTGGACGCTGCAATAAGGTAACGGTATCGCGTAACTTTTTACCTATGCTATCTGGATAAGCATTAAACATTACTCCGTTGGGAATCTTAGACTTCATAAACACGAATTAATTATGAAATCTAAAAATAACAAAATACTTAGAAGAAAACGCGGCTATGAACTTCTTATATGAAAATTACTGCGCTCTGCGTTGTGCAGCGATAATTTCGCCCACAGCCTGTTTATATTTTACGGGATTTCCTGCTTTTTTGATAGCCTTATACACTTTTAGCGGATTGTGAGTAGACTGAGAGAAAAACTCCCAGAATCCTAGCATTTTCATTTTGATGGGTGTAGGGCCAGACAATGCTGCATCGTATTGCTCATAAATTGTATCATGAAAAGCTCTAAAGGTTTCCCATCTATTTGCAGGATACTCCGTCGTATCTGCTTTAATCATGCTTGGCAAAAACGGATCTGCAATGAGACCTCTACCTATCATAAAATGCTTGATAGAAGGGAAGCGCTCGCGCATTTTTCTAAACTGCTCAACACTTGTAATATCACCGTTGTAGTACAAGGTATGTTTTGCCACGTCTATACATTTCTGAAACCCTTCTAGATCAACACCGCCTTTATAGAGCTGTTTACCAAGCCTAGCATGAATAGCCACATTTTTGAGCGGATATTTATCTAGCACCTTAAAAGATTCTAAAATTTCATTTGGGCTCTCATAACCTAGACGCATTTTCATAGAGATGGTCACACTAGACTCGCTATGTGCACGATCAAGAATGTGATTAATTTTTTCTGTGTTACAGATAAGCCCAGAACCCATTCCGCTTTTTGTAACCATCGGGTAGGGGCAACCTAAGTTCCAGTTGAGCTCTGTGTAGCCCAGTGACTCAATATATTTAATTACAAACATAAACTCATCTGCACTTGCCGTCATCACTTGTGGGATTACCTCAAGCGTCGTATTTACTGCAGGATCAAGGTCGCGTTGATACGAACCTTTTATCGCCATCTTCCCGTTAAGACGTATGTAAGGCGCATAGTAGGTATCTATACCACCAAAAAATTGCTGTTGCGCATTACGGAATCTAAAGTCTGTAAAGCCTTGTAGTGGAGAGGAAAGAAGGGTATAGGGCATTGTTTGTATTTGGCTGCAAAGATAAATTTAAAAAGGATGGTATAACTTATGTTTTTACGCTTTCGCGAAATGAATTCGGGACAAGTTGCGCGAAATGAAATCGGGACGAGTTGACCGAAAGCTTATTTTTTTAAAGACTAGGCTTTATCATTACGAAGCGAAAATCGATAAAACAGTACAGAAGCACCCAACCCAACTGCCGAAAACGCAGCGAGTAACCAAAAAACAGCCTCGTGACCCGCACGACCAGGCATCCCGTCTAAAAAGTAGCCAATCATAGGTCCTGCAAAAATATCTGGTGTGTAGCCTATAAATGAAATAACGCCCACAGCAGTACCCGTTAGATACAACGGAATATTTCCTTCCTTCATCACTGCAAAGTACAGTACCCGCGCAGCATACACACCTACGGCTGTGATAATGATAGAGAGAAAGAATAGTAGCGTAGTTCCTTCATGAAGCACTCCCGAAGCAAATAATATGGCGCCAAGAACAGACAGCACAAAACCTATCATCAAGTATACAGACGCTCTAGATCTATCTGCTAGAAAACCAATTACCACGCCTACTACGGGACGAATAAAGAGTAAGAAAGTACCCGTTTTGGCAGCGTCCACCTCATTGTATCCCATGACTACATTTGCGTATAGCGAGAAGATATCTGTGATTTTGTAGCCCACATAGGCACATAAAATAATAATCATTAATAAGGGAACAGAGGGAAGTTTGAGTACCGTTTTTATGGTGTTCAAAGTAATTTTTTCCTTGTTTATTTCCTCAGCTGCTACATCACTTTTAAGAAAGAAAAACACAAGAACTCCAATAATTGCTACAATGGCAGAAGAATAATAGATGACAGAAGTAAATGCCTCCGCTTGCTGTTCTGGTGATAGCTCGCTTCCATTTTCCGGAGCAAACAACGAAAAAATAAGCACACCCAATGCTCCAAATAACGCACCTACAAGGCCGCGACCACCATCTAGAAAGCCGAAGGCTTTCCCTTGGCTTTTCTCACCACCCCAAACACGCGTAGCTTTAATCATCGCTGCCCAAAACAAGAAAATAGTCGTAAAGCCCCAAAAGCCATACAGCACTTGCAAAGTAACTAGCGAGGGATTATTGGCATATACCAGTCCGCCCAGGGCGGTGAGTACAAGCGCCACCCCCATTAACTTACGAGGAGGAAACTTATCTGCCAGCGGACCACCAAAAAGATAAGATACCAGCGCCACCAGACCATAAATAGAAAAGCAAAAACCAAGCTCTGTGTTGTTTATTTCAAATACATCAAGCACCGTCGCCCTAAAAACCCTAGCCAGTACAAACGGCAATATAAAAACCGCCTCTCCCGCTAGTATGAGCAATAGGATGTAGGTGATGGAATGTTTTTGCGGTTTGGCGTCCATAGGTTGAGTGGTGGTGGTGTTTTACTCAAAGATATGGTTTTGGTGGGGATGGGGTGGGAGGTTGGCAAATTAGATTTTTTATTGAATTTCACATATCAATTAATAAACAAGTCTTTTATTCAGGGGAATATTAAATAAGTTGGATAATTTAATTTTTGAAATTGATATTTGTTAAGGTTTTAGGAACTAAATATGTTGTAGGATTATTAATTTATTATACCTGATTATTTCTATATAATTAACCTCGTCTTTAGTAAATTGTTCGAGAATTAAAATAATGAAAATTTCAGATTTTGGTTATTTCAATTCTTTTGATTAATACAAATTCAAGATTATAAATGAAAAAAATAGAAGTTGTCGCTGCTATAATTAAGTATGGCGAGGAAATTCTTTGTTTACAACGTCCTAAAAATAAACTAACTTATATTTCTGAAAAATTTGAATTTCCAGGAGGAAAAATAGAATTTGGAGAAACGAATATTGAAGCTTTGAAAAGAGAGCTTATAGAAGAATTAGAAATTGAACCTTCCATCGGAGACTTATTTTTAACTATCAATCACCAATATCCAGATTTTGAAATAAAAATGCACAGTTACATTTGTAAAGTCCAAACCAAGGAAATTAGTTTAAAAGAGCACATTTCAGCTGAATGGTTAATTCTTGATAAATTAAATTCATTGGATTGGGCAGCAGCAGATATCCCGATAGTGCAAAAACTTATAATGAATGACTAAATTTAAAATAGAAGATTTTAAAAACAGTATTCACACTGGCTTTATTGATAAAAAATCAAAATCTGAATTACTTTATCAACCAGAATTATTAGTTAATCGGAAGAATCCAAGAACCAAGGTTTTAACTTCTATAACCTCTGAACTAGAGAGGTGTGAATCTTTTTTTATTTCAGTAGCTTTTGTAACTACTGGTGGTGTCGCGTCTTTAATGAATAGTTTAATCTATGCTGAAGAAAAAGGGATACAGGGGAAAGTTATAGTGTCTCAATATTTAAATTTTACTCAACCCGAGGCTTTAAGAAAGCTTTTGAAATTTAAAAATATTGAGCTGAGAATTTCAACTCATGGTAATTCGCATTCTAAGGGGTATCTTTTTAAAACAATAGATTATTATAACTTAATTATAGGTAGTAGTAATTTAACAGATACCGCGTTATCAAAAAATAAAGAATGGAATCTTAAGGTCTCGGCATTACATTCTAGTGATATTGTAGATAAAGTTATTGGAGAATTTGAATCGGATTTCGACAATGGTGAATTAGTTACAGAAAAGTTCATCGAAAAGTATTCTGAAATATATAACGCACAGAAATTATTAAATTTTAAAACTTCATCTGTACAAACATTAGAAGAAATCAAACCTAATTCCATGCAAATGGAAGCTTTATATAACTTATCTAATCTTCGAAATCGACAAGAAACTAAAGCGTTATTAATATCTGCAACCGGCACAGGTAAAACTTACTTATCAGCTTTTGACTCAAAGCAATTTAATCCTAAAAGACTTTTGTTTGTCGTCCACAGACAAAATATTGCTAAAAAGGCAATGAAGACATTCAAATCTGTCTTTAAAAACTTTAAGAGCATGGGGCTTTATTCAGGAAATATTAAAGAACTCGATAAAGACTTCCTTTTTTCAACAGTACAAACAATTTCTAAACAATCAAATCTTGAACAGTTTGATAAGAATTATTTTGATTACATAGTAATTGATGAAAGTCATCGTTCCGGAGCAAATTCTTATTTGAGACTTATCGAATATTTTAATCCTAAGTTTTTACTGGGTATGACAGCTACTCCCGAACGCACCGATGGGAATGATATTTTTAGTCTTTTTAATCATAATATTGCCTATGAAATAAGATTGAATAGAGCAATGGAGGAAGAGATGTTAAGTCCATTTCATTACTATGGAGTAACTGACATAAATATTAATGGAAATGCGCTTGATGATAAAAGCGATTTTAATTTATTAACTGCGGATGAACGCGTTGATAAGATAGTTACTAATGCTAATTTATACGGAACTGATAATGGAGTAACAAGAGGATTAATCTTTTGCTCAAGAAAAGATGAAGCACAAGCTTTATCATTAAAGCTTAATCTTAAAGGTTTGAAGACTATCGCACTGACTGGTGACAATTCAGAAGAAGAAAGGGCTGAAGCAATTAGAAAATTAGAATCCGAAGATTTAAATGATAAGATTGAATACATTTTGACTGTAGATATCTTTAATGAAGGTATAGACATTCCAAGGGTCAATCAGATAATTATGATGAGGCCAACTAATTCTTCAATAATCTTTATTCAACAATTAGGAAGGGGATTAAGAAAAACAATAGGTAAGAGTTATGTTACAATAATTGACTTTATTGGTAATTACACTAACAATTATTTAATACCAATAGCTTTATATGGTGATACTTCTTATAACAAAGATTCAATAAGAAAATTATTATCTGATGGAAGTCGAATGATTCCTGGAACATCAACAATTAATTTTGATAGAATATCAAAAGAAAAAATTTTTAAATCAATTGATAATGCGAAATTAAAGCGCTTTACTGATTTACGAAATGATTATGATTTGTTGAAGTTTAGACTAGGTAGAGAACCATTTATGATGGACTTTGTTGAACAAAGTTCTAGAGACCCTTACTGGTTTGTTGATTATGCCAAATCCTATTATAATTTCGCGATTAAAGTGAACAAGGAATTAAAAGGAAGTATTTCGAGTAAAGCAGTGAAATTACTAGAATTATTTTCTAAAGAAATAAATAATGGAAAGCGGATAACTGAAAGTATACTTATACATGAGCTTATAAAATTCGGTTCCTTACAATTTGAAGAATTTCAAAAAATTATTAAAACTGGCTATGACTTTGAAATTGATGAGGAAACTATTATATCCACTATAGCTAATTTGAATTTTGAATTTGTCCGTGAAAAGAAGGACAAAAAATTAATTTCCGTTAGAGAAATATATAACTTAAATATCATTGACATAAAAAGCGGAGTAATAAGCATAGCTCCTGAATTTAGTGAAATGCTGGAGCAACAAGACTTTAGACAATATTTTCTCGACTCGGTTAAATACTCTATTGACACATTTAATAGAAACTTTAAAATTGAAGATTGGAGAAATGGCTTTATTCTGTATAAAAAGTATTCACGAAAAGATGTTTTTAGAATTCTCAATGTAAATGAAAATCCGGTACCTCAAAACGTTGGAGGATATCTCGTAAGCCCTAATGATGAACATTGTCCAATTTTTGTAAATTATCACAAGGAAGATAATATTTCTGAATCCACTAAGTATGAAGATGAATTCGTAAATAACAAAGAATTCAATTGGATGTCTAAATCTAATAGAAAATTAGAAAGTAAAGATGTTTTGTCAATATTAGGTAAGCGTGATAATAAGGAAATAAGATTACCACTTTTCATCAAAAAAAGCAATGATGAAAGTACCGAATTCTATTTTATGGGTGATGTCATGCCAATTCATGATTTGGTTGAACAAACGACAATGAAAAATGATAGTGGTAAGGATGTACCAGTAGTGAAAATTAGATTTGAATTAAAGGACTCTGTACCTGAAAACATCTACCGATATATAACTGAGAGCAATGTTTCAAACAATACTTCAACAAGCTCAGAAGCGGACAATGTGAAGCAAATAACTAACTACGAAGAAAATAAAAGTTCTATATATCAGATACCATTGTACAATTTTTATGCTGCAGCTGGTTCATTTAGTGAAATGCAATCAGAAAAGGAATACTCGATGTTTGAAACTAATGAGGAATATAGTGATGATTACTTTGCATGTACTGTTATTGGAGAATCTATGAATAGAAGAATTCCAAATGGTTCTATTTGTTTATTTAAAAAACCTTCGGCTGGCTCAAGGGATGGTAAAATCTTATTAATTGAGAATTTTGACTTACAGGACGCAGATACAAATTCAGCTTTTACAGTAAAAACATACAATAGTCAAAAAACAGTAACCGAAGAGGGGTGGGCTCATAAGTCAATTATTTTAAGTCCTAATTCTTACGATGACAGATTTTCTAATATTGTTATCGATGAAGATAATGGTGAAAACATGAATATTATAGGAGAGTTCATAAAGGTGCTATAATGCTCAAAATCTTAATTTAATGTTTCTAATAGATAACTTCAGTTTAGTTTAAACCCACAAAAAAACCACCCAATTCCTTGGGTGGTTTTTAGTTTGTTACACTTTCGCGAAAGCGTATTTATAAGAAATCAATAGCGCAGCGCACTACTCAATAGTGAGTACAAGGTCATTTTGTGAGACCATATTGCCGTCGCTTACGGTAATGGATGCTACGCGGCCGTCTTTTGAGGCTACTACGGTGGTTTCCATTTTCATAGCTTCTATGATAAAGAGTGGGTCGTTTTCCTTTACCTCTTGCCCTTTTTTGACAAGCACTTTATAGAGCGATCCTTGTAAGGGAGCGCCTATCTGGTTGCTGTCTTCTGGGTCTACTTTAAGATTTTCTACTTTCTTAATGTTGAGCGAGGTGTCGTGTACTTCGACAAAGCGGTTTTCACCATTTACTTTAAAGAACACGGTGCGCATTCCTTCCTCACTAGGTATCCCAATAGAAAGCAACTTGATGATGACCGTTTTACCAGGCTCTAGCTCAATGAGAATCTCTTCTCCTAATGCCATACCGTAAAAGAAATTCTTAGTAGGTACGAGGGCTAGGTTACCGTACTTCTTGTAATTTTCATGCGCTTGCTCAAACACCTTAGGGTAGAGCATGTATGATAAGAAGTCTTCCATCTCTAGAGGGCGTGTAAACCCTTTTTGGAATTTTGCCGTAAAGGTTTCATATTCCTTGTCAAAATCTACAGGAGCCAGATGCGCGTTAGGGCGATCTGTATAGGCGTCTTTATTCTTTAAGATGATAGCCTGTAATTTTTTAGGGAATCCGCCCACGGGCTGCCCTAAATCACCTTTAAAGAAATTAATCACAGATTCTGGGAAGGAAATAGTGTCGCCACGCTCCATCACATCTTCTGGCGTAAGGTTATTAGTTACCATAAATATTGCCATATCACCCACTACTTTTGAGCTAGGAGTTACTTTAACTAGGTTTCCAAACATACTATTTACGGCAGCATACATCTTTTTTACTTCGGCAAAGCGATCACCAAGACCTAGCGCCATTGCTTGTGGTCTAAGGTTAGAATATTGCCCTCCTGGAATCTCATGTTCAAAAACTTCTGCGGTTCCTGCTTTGAGTCCAGACTCAAAAGGGTAGTAGATCTCGCGGGTGTCTTCCCAGAAATTTGAAAACTGATTGAGTTTGTCCATCTCAAAAGGATGCTCACGCTCTTGATATTTCATCATCTCCACCACCGCATTAAAGTTAGGTTGAGAGGTAAGTCCTGATAGTCCGCCTAGGGCCACATCTACCACATCTACATTTGCTTCAATGGCTTTAAGATAAGTAGCCGTCTGTAGTGATGACGTATCATGTGTGTGTAAGTGGATTGGTAAGTTTACGGTGTCTTTAAGCGCTGTTACCAGTTCTGTTGCGGCATACGGTTTTAAGAGTCCTGCCATGTCTTTTATGGCAATCATATGTGCTCCTGCGTTTTCAAGATCTTTTGCTAGCTGGGTATAATACTTAAGATCATACTTAGTTTGCTTTACATCAAGAATATCTCCGGTGTAGCTTATTGCACCTTCGGCAATACCTCCTGTGAGGTTACGCACGTACTGGATGCTAGGCTCCATAGCTTTTACCCAGTTAAGGGAATCGAAAATTCTAAAAATATCTACACCATTCTCCCAAGATTTTTCAACAAATTTCTCTATCAAGTTATCTGGATATGCCTTGTATCCTACACCGTTTGATCCTCTTAAGAGCATCTGGAAAAGGATATTAGGCACCGCTTTACGCAGTTCGCGCAGGCGTGTCCACGGGCTTTCGTGCAAGAAACGCAGACAAACATCAAAGGTTGCACCTCCCCAAACTTCCATACTAAAGGTGTTAGGGTGATTCTTTGCAAAACTTGATGCTACCTTAAGCATGTCATACGAACGCATGCGTGTAGCCAGTAGGGACTGGTGCGCATCACGCAGGGTCGTATCTGTATAGTGAATTTTTTTTTCTGCCATGAGCCATTTACAAAACTCCTCTGGACCTAACTCTGTGAGTAAGTCTTTGGTCCCTTTCGGGAAAGGGTCTGAGAGGCTGTATAATGGGGTTTCTGGCGTTCTAAAAATTTTAGAATCGTCTTTTTTCTTTACGTCAGAATTTCCATTGACACTTACCTCTGCAAGAAACTGAACCACTTTTGAAGTTCTGTCTTGTGATAGCTTGATGTCAAATAGGGCAGGAGTGTTCTGTATAAAGTTTACGGTAGTTTTTCCGTTTTTAAAGGTATCTGTCTGGATGACATTTTGCAGAAAATGAATGTTAGTTTCTACACCACGTATTCTAAATTCTTTTAATGCTCTTACCATCTTACGAATGGAGCCATCAAGCGTTCTACCATGTGCAGAAACTTTAACTAGCATAGAGTCAAAAAACGGACTTACTTTATACCCTTGGTAAATACTTCCCGCATCAAGACGGATTCCCATACCAGAAGCACTACGGTAGGTAGTAATCTTCCCATAATCTGGCGTAAAGTTATTTACAGGATCTTCGGTAGTAAGGCGGCACTGTATCGCAAAACCATAAGTACCAATAGATTCTTGACCGTAAATCTTAATCTGCTTGTCTGATAGGTTATAACCTCCTGCGACAAAAATCTGCGTTTTTACAAGATCGATACCTGTCACCATCTCAGTAACCGTATGCTCCACTTGAATACGCGGATTTACTTCAATGAAGTAAATATTATCATCTGCATCTACCAAAAACTCAACAGTACCAATATTGTTGTAGTTTACTTCAGTAGCGATGGCAACGGCATATTTGTATAGATTATCGCGTAGTGTTTGTGATAGTCCATAAGAAGGAGCCATCTCTACCACCTTCTGGTGTCTACGTTGTACAGAGCAATCACGCTCATATAGGTGTCTAATGTTACCGTGAGAATCTGCTACAATCTGTACTTCTATATGCTTAGGATCTTCTACATATTTCTCAAGAAACATAGTATCATCACCAAAGGAGTTGAGCGCCTCATTACGAGCCGAGTCAAAACTAAGCTGTAAATCTTCTACCTTACGTATAATACGCATCCCTCTACCACCACCACCAGAGGCAGCTTTAAGCATCAATGGGTAGCCTATTTTTGTAGCCTCGCTAAGAGCGATATCTAGGGTGTCTAGCGCAGTTTTATTACTTTCAATAATAGGAACGCCACACTGTTGTGCTACTTTTTTTGCAGTGATTTTATCACCTAGCGCATCCATTACCTCAGGTTTAGGGCCTATAAAAATGATACCGTTTTCGGCACATTTTCTAGCAAAGGTGGAGTTTTCAGACAAGAAACCGTATCCGGGGTGAATGGCATCTACATGTTTAGATTTGGCTAGATCAATAATCTGATCCATATCAAGATAGGGCTTGAGTGGCTCATTATTCTTGCCTATTTGGTAAGACTCATCTGCTTTATTGCGATGTTGTGAGTATCTGTCTTCGTAGGTATAAATCGCAACTGTAGCGATATTAAGTTCGGTACAGGCACGCAGTACTCTAATAGCAATTTCCCCGCGATTGGCGACAAGGACTTTTTTAATTTTCATTATATAAGATAGGTTGTTGTGTTACGAAATCGTTGTAGTAGTAGGGTACAAAAAAAGCCACTTCAATAGGAGAAGTGGCTTTGATAAAATTAAATTTTCGCGCAAGCGAACATAAACACTTTTAGGTCATTTTCAATACGTAATCTATTACACATATTTTTAGTGACTTATTAAGATATATTATGCGTCAAAGCGATATTTTCCATGTTGCTCAACATCTGCAGCAATCTGGTTACGTAAGCCTATTACATTAGGCTGGTTTGTGTACTTTGTAAAACGCTTAAGACCCATAAGCATCATGCGCTGCTCATCACCTTCGGCAAAAGAGATGATAGCTTCTTTAGCCTTAGTCTGGATAATATCTACTGCGTTAAATAAGTATAATTGCGTCATTGCAAGTTGCGTAGTCTGGCTCTCAAGACCAGAACGCTTGATATTCTTCTCTGTACGTAAGATTGCACTCTCAGACATATAGATTTCAATCAAGATATCTGCAGCAGCCATTAGTAATTGCTGGTGTTGCTCTAACTCTGTTCCATATTTCTTTGCAGCAGATCCTGCTACCATTAAGAATACTTTCTTAAGACGCTTAAGAAGATCTTTCTCTTCAGATAATGTTTCAGAAAAGTCTGGTGTATCAAAAGAAGGAATTCCCATAAGCTCTTCACCTACAGCAGTAGCAGGTCCCATAAAGTCTACATGACCTTTCATAGCCTTCTTCACCATCATTCCTACCGCTAGCATGCGGTTAATCTCGTTTGTACCTTCATAAATACGAGCGATACGAGCATCTCTCCAAGCAGATTCCATAGGAGCATCTGCACTAAAGCCCATTCCTCCAAAAACTTGGATACCTTCATCTGTTGTATTCTGTACATCTTCAGACACGGCAACTTTAAGAATAGAACACTCAATAGCATATTCCTCAACACCTTTAAGCTCTGCTTCTTGGTGTGTGTTTCCTTCTGCATGACGCATAGCGATACGATCCTCTATGTTTTTTGCGGCTCTGTATGATGCAGACTCATCTACATATACATTTGTAGCCATAGTAGCAATCTTTTGCTTGATAGCTCCAAAGTTTATGATAGGAGTTTTAAACTGTACACGCTCCTTAGCATACGTTACTGCTTCGTTTACTACACGACGTTGTGCATCAAGACAAGCAGCAGCAAGTTTAATACGACCTACGTTTAGTGCATTCATTGCAATTTTAAATCCGTTACCACGCTCAGAAAGCATATTCTCTGCAGATACTACAGTATCGTTAAAGAATACCTGACGTGTAGAAGAAGAGTGGATACCTAATTTCTTCTCTTCGTCACCTAGTGTGATTCCGTTAGAAGGATCATTTTCTACGATAAATCCTGTGATGTTCTTATCGTCTTCTATTCTTGCGAATACGATAAAAAGGTTACAGAATCCTGCGTTTGAAATCCACATTTTCTGTCCAGAAATCTTGTAAGATTTTCCATCTTCAGAAAGTACTGCTTTTGTTTTTCCTGAGTTTGCATCAGATCCAGCACCTGGCTCTGTAAGACAGTAAGCACCAAACCACTCACCAGTAGCAAGTTTAGGTACATATTTTTGTTTTTGCGCTTCGTTACCGTATAAAGTAATTGGCATGGTACCAATTCCTGTATGTGCTCCAAAGGCTGTACTAAAAGATCCAGTTGCACCAGAGATGTAATCACAAACAAGCATTGTAGATACAAAGCCCATTCCTAATCCTCCATACTCTTCTGGTACTGCAACACCTAGTAAACCAAGTTCACCAGCCGTACGCATTGTTTCCTCTGTGTATGCATAATCTTTCTTTTCAAAGCGCTCCCAGTGTGCCCATAGATCACGATCTACAAACTCCTTAGTACTATCGCGCATCATTCTTTGCTCTTCGTCAAGATCTTCCATTGTGAATACATCTTCACAAGCTGTTTCTTTTACGATAAATTGTCCACCGCGTAGGATATCTTTTTTTGTTTCTTCTGTTGCCATAATTTGATATTAGATTCGAGATTTTAGACGTTAGATAGGGGGTAATCATCCTTCTAAAATCTGATCTCTATGTTTAAATTGTGTTATTCTTTTTTTAATTTTTCTTTTCCCGCTTTCGCGAAAGCGAACTTTACATAGATGAGATACTCCTTTTAACAGAAGATCTCATCCATCATATTATTTAAGGAATTCGTAAATTCCTGCTGCTCCTTGTCCAGTACCTACACACATAGTTACCATCCCGTATTTACCTGACATATCACGCTTACGCATCTCGTCAAATAACTGTACCGAAAGTTTACCACCTGTACATCCTAGTGGGTGACCTAAAGCAATAGCTCCACCGTTTACGTTTATGATATTTGGATCAAGACCTAGCTCGCGAATTACCGCAAGAGATTGTGATGCAAATGCCTCGTTAAGCTCGATAAGTTCAATATCATTTTGCTTAAGACCTGCTTGCTTCAATGCCTTAGGAATCGCAGCTACAGGACCTATTCCCATAATACGTGGTGGTACACCAGCTGCAGCATAGTTTACCATACGTGCGATAGGCTCGATGTTTAATTCCTTAACCATTTCCTCACTCATCACCATTACAAAGGCAGCACCATCACTCATTTGTGAAGAGTTACCTGCAGTAACGCTTCCGCCAGCAGCAAATACTGCTCTAAGCTTTGCAAGCGCCTCTTTACTAGTTCCAGCACGTGGTCCTTCGTCTTTATTTACTGTGTAAGATTTAGTTGCTCTCTTACCATTTGCATCAATATATGTTTGCTCCACATCAATAGGAACAATCTGATCTTGGAAACGATCTTCAGCAAGTGCACGGAGTGCTTTCACGTGAGAGTTGTATGCAAACTCATCTTGATCTTCACGAGATACCTTGAATTCATTTGCAACAGCCTCTGCCGTGTTACCCATTCCCCAGTAGTAATCTTCGTGCCCAGTTTTTACAATGGCATCGTAGTTTAATTCTGGTTTAAATCCTGTCATAGGTACAGAAGACATAGACTCTGCACCACCAGCGATAATACAATCGCCCATTCCTGCTTGAATCTTTGCTACTGCCATCCCGATAGTTTCTATTCCAGAAGAACAAAAACGGTTTACGGTTACACCAGGTACATCAATTACGTCAAGTCCCATTAATGAGATAAGACGTGCCATGTTAAGACCTTGTGATCCTTCTGGCATTGCATTTCCTACGATTACGTCATCTATGCGTTTTTTATCAAATTCTGGCAGCTCCTTCATCATATACTGGATGGTTTCTGCAGCAAGCTCATCTGCTCGCTTGAATCTGAAGACACCTTTGGGAGCTTTCCCAACGGCTGTTCTATATGCTTTTACTATATATGCTGTTTTCATAATTTTTAAGATTATAGAATATGGAGAATAGAGTATAGACTTAATTATTTAGTCTATCAATAAATGCTCCTATCATTCTTTGCAATTGCTGTATACTATCTTTTAATTCTTTATAATCAGTTTCAGAAACATAGTTTTCGATTTTAGCAATCTCTAATTGTGTTTCCCATTCATAAGCAGATCCAAGACTTGTTTCTAAGTAAGACTTAAAATGCTTATCAGTAGATTTTGCAGAGCCTTCTGCGATATTTGATGGAATAGATACTGAACATCTATTCATTTGACTTGTAAGATTATAGATTTCAGACTTTGGAAAGGTTTTAGTCAACTTATAATTCTGACTAGCAAAGGTTACACCATATTGCCAAATTTTCAAGTTTCTAAAATTATGCCTAGCCATTATCTCTACAATCTTTTGTCCATTTCACAAGAGTAAGAAGTCTATATTCTATACTCTATAATCCGTATTCAGAAAAATTAGTTTCTCAACGGTTTTCCTTTCTGTAACATATGCTGGATACGCTCTAGTGATTTTCTTTCGGTAGCTAGTGATAAGAACGCTTCACGTTCAAGATCTAATAAGTACTGCTCAGAAACTCGTGTAGGCTCAGAAAGATCTCCTCCTGCCATTACATAAGCGAGTTTATTTGCGATTTTCTTATCATGCTCTGAGATGTAGTGAGAAGCTTCCATAGAGTCTGTTCCTACTAAGAACATTCCTAATGCTTGCTTACCTAATACAAGTACATCATTACGTTTTACCGGTTGTGTATATCCTTGATCTGCCATCTGGCGTGCTACAGCTTTAGCTGTTGCAATCTGACGATCACGGTTTACCACTACTATATCTTTGCCGTGCTTAAGGATGTTAAGGTCATACGCTTCATGAGCAGAGGTAGACACTTTTGCCATACCAATAGTAAGGAAGTGCTCTTGTAGTACGTTCAACTGTACATCACCTTTATCAAACTTATCTGATGCTCTTAAGGCCATTTCCTTAGATCCACCACCACCTGGAATTACACCTACACCAAACTCAACGAGTCCAATATAAGATTCGGCAGCAGCTACTACGCGGTCTGCGTGAAGTGTCATCTCACATCCACCACCTAGTGTCATACCGTGAGGTGCAACCACTGTAGGGATAGCAGAGTAGCGTAAACGCATACATGTATCTTGGAAATATTTTATAGCAGCGTTAAGCTCATCATATTCTTGCTCTACGGCATACATGAAAATCATTCCAATATTTGCACCTACAGAGAAGTTAGTCCCTTGATTTCCTATTACTAGTCCGTCGTAATTTGTTTCGGCCATATCAATAGCCTTATTTAATCCTGCAAGAACATCACCACCTATAGAGTTCATTTTAGAGCGGAATTCTACATTTAAGATTCCGTCTCCTAGATCTTGTACAGATACTCCAGAGTTTGAGAATACTTCAGTTTGTTTTCTAATGTTATCAAGAATGATAAATGAATCTTGACCAGGTTTTTTTACATGCGCTTTCGCGGAAGCGGAATATACATGCGTAGCACCATCTTTTACAGAATAGAAAGTATCGATTCCAGCAGCAGTCATGTCTGTTACCCAAGAGGCAACTTCAAGACCTTCTGCTTTCATTAGTTCGATACCTTTTTCTACACCTACAGCATCCCAAATTTGGAATGGTCCGTGCTCCCAGCCGAAACCAGCCTTCATAGCATCATCTATCTTGTAAAGCTCATCTGTAATTTCTGGAATACGATTTTGTACGTATGCAAATAAGTGAGCAAAAGACTTGCGGTAAAATTCACCAGCCTTGTCTTTACCACCTACAAGCACTTTAAAACGATCGTATACATTATCGATAGTTTTAGTAAGCTCTAAGGTTGCAAATTTTGCTCTTTTTGCAGAGCGGTAATCCATAGTATCTAGGTCTAGCGTGAGGATTTCTTTCTGTCCTGTCGCATCAACATTCTTTTTATAGAATCCTTGACCAGTTTTTGAACCTAACCATTTATTTTCCATCATAGTGCTGATGAAACCTGGTAAGGCAAATAATTCTTTTCTTTCGTCCTTAGGGCAGTTCTCTGCAATACCGTTTGCAACATGTACAAGCGTATCAAGACCAACAACATCTACTGTACGGAAGGTAGCTGACTTAGGACGGCCTATTACTGGTCCCGTAAGCTTATCAACTTCTTCAACCGTCATTCCCATTTCCTTAACGGTATGGAATAATGACATGATAGAGAAGATACCAATACGGTTACCTATAAACGCTGGAGTATCTTTTGCTACTACAGATGTTTTTCCTAAAAATTGCTCACCGTAGTTGTTTAAGAAATCAAGTACGCTCTGGTCTGTTTTTGGTCCAGGGATGATTTCAAATAATTTAAGGTAACGCGCAGGGTTAAAGAAGTGTGTCCCACAGAAGTGCTTCTGGAAGTCTTCACTACGACCCTCAGACATGAACTGGATAGGAATTCCAGAGGTGTTTGAAGTAATAAGTGTACCAGGAGTTCTGTGTTTTTCTAAGTTTTCAAAAACTTGCTTTTTAATATCAAGTCTTTCTACAACTACTTCGATAATCCAGTCTACATCCTTCACTTTTGCAATATCATCCTCAAGGTTTCCTGTGGTGATTCTACTTGCAAAAGACTGGTTGTAAATAGGAGAAGGCTTACTTTTTAAAGCAGTAGTAAGTGCATCGTTTACCATGCGGTTACGAACTACTTTATCTTCAAGTGTAAGACCTTTTGCTTGCTCTTTAGCATTGAGTTCTCTAGGTACGATGTCTAGTAAGAGTACATCTACACCGATATTTGCAAAATGACAAGCGATACCGCTTCCCATAATTCCGCTACCGATGACGGCTACTTTCTTTATTCTACGTTTTGCCATTATTTTACTAAGGTTTCTTTTTGGTTAAAAACTTTTCTATTTTGAATCAAATCATTGATGGTATCAATAACTTCATAAAAGTTGTTGATTTTTTCTTCACTTATAGTATTTCTCACAGCACCATTAAAGGTCTTTACTTTTGTTTTTGAGAAATCTCTTTTTTCTTTTCCAAATGGAGTAAGATGTATAAGAACACCGCGCCCGTCTGCTGGATTAGGTTTGCGTTCTATCAAGCCTTTTTCTTCCATTGTCTTAAGTGTACGAGATAGGGAAGTAGCTTCCATACCCATACGTGGGCCTAATGCTGTAGAAGGTGTGCCTTGGTCTGGATCTATACTTAACAGAGCAAAACCAACGGCCATCGTTACATCAAACTCTGCTGCTTGTTCATTATACATTTTCATAACTGCTTGCCAAGTGGCTCTCAAACAGTAGTCTATTGTTTTGTCATTCATAAGGTTTCATTCCGAAATCGTTGTAAATATACAATAATTTACTATGCACGCACAGTAGTTTTCGCGAATTTTATTGATTTCTACTATTTATTTTATTTGAGTAGTTGCTAATACATTGACTGTAATATACCTCAAGTTCGCAAAAATTTTGTAAATTCTATGTTATTATATCGTCTCATGCTATTCAATACAGTCAAAATGATATTGTATAAACGCTATAACGTTAAAAGTAAGCCATTATCTTTGTCCCTTGAGCCGAATTGTTCAACACCCTAAAACGGCTCTTAAAATGTATCGCCAGTATGATAGCACCAGCAACACCAGTAAATGAGTTCAAGCGCATGAAAGCTTTGCATGGTCTAGAACTTCTAGATACAGCTCAAGAACCAGACTTTGATTACATTACTAAACTTGCTGCTTACATATGCAATACGCCTGTAGCCCTCGTCACTCTAGTAGATGAAGACAGACAGTGGTTTAAGTCTAAAGTAGGGTTTGCACCTTGTGAAACCTCACGAGATAGCTCATTTTGCGCACACGCGATTTTAACACCTAACGAGATTTTTGAGATTCCAGACGCTACAAAGGATTTGAGGTTTGTAAACAACCCACTTACTAAGGGTGATTCACCAGTTATTTTCTATGCTGGAATCCCATTGCGCACTAAGAACAGGATGGCTGTAGGATCATTATGTGTGATTGATCATAAGCCTAATAAACTTAATCAGGAACAAAGAGAAGCACTCATTACCTTAGGTAAGCAGGTAGAACGTCTTTTTGAATTACGATCTGTAAATGCTAAGCTAAGAGCTGCCAAGGAGAACCTCACTAAGCATAATTCTTTACTACAAGATTTTGCAGGGACCGTATCTCACGATCTTAAAATGCCACTAGCAAATCTTATATTGACATCAGATATTTTAAAGAAAAAATATAATGACGAGATAGATGAAAAAGGTAAAAACTATTTAAGTTACCTCAAAAAGTCATCTCTGTCTATGAGTAAGTATATCACTAACATTCTTACGCATTATGAGAGTACCGCGTATGATAAGGATGATGTGCATGAGTTTATGCTTAATGATATGCTTGAGGATCTTGTAGATCTTCTCAATATCAATTATGAGTGCGACGTTCATTTCCCAGAAAATAATATAGAGTTGCATTGCAATAGGTCTGCACTTGACCAGATTTTCTTAAACCTTATAGGGAACAGTCTTAAGTATAATGATAAGAAGCATACGGTAATAGATATCAAGGCCACCCAAACGTCCAAGCATTTTGAATTTTCTATAAGAGACAATGGTCGTGGTATAGAAGAGGATAAGGTAGATAGTATTTTTACGCTATTTAGTACCGTAGGACATCTTGATAAAAATGGAGAACGCGGTCATGGAATCGGACTTTCTACTGTGCAGAAACTTGTAAATAATCTTGGCGGTACGATAAAAGTAAAGTCGGAGCTTGGGAAATTTACAGAGTTTGTTTTTACAATAGCGAGATAGCTAAGTACGCTTTCGCGAAAGCGTAACACTTCATATCATTGGTGATTCAAGCCTATAAATTTTATCGTAGGTATATGGCTACCAAATAGGCTGGCTGTAGGCTGTAATCGTTATTATTAAGTTAATTATCACTTAGATTTACGTTAATCTCTAGTCAATCAAATTTGGACTAACCTATATTAGTCCAAACAATCAAATCAAACATTACTACATGTTGAAAATTACCCAGTTATTGCTTACAAGCCTTACTATTTGTATAGCAAGTACAGTGTATGCGCAGGACCTTCCTGTGGCATCTATAAAAAAGAGTATTGAAACATTTAAAGAAAATGCTCGTGGTCCTTACAAAAAGATAGAATGGTTTTGTAAAGATGGTACACAGCGTGAAGCACGTGACCCTTGTCCAGATGACATAGGTGGTGGAGTACAACATGCTAGTTACAGTGATGATCTTATCACACTAGGTAAAAAGCATCATTTATATGTGGCAGACATTCTTGCAAATACAGACAAAGAACTTTTTTGGGATGTGGCAAACGACCATAGCCGCATTAAACAATATCAACTTGCTCGCTACTTAGGGAGTATAGATGATGGATGGGTGCAGCGCAAATCTCAATTTTATAGAGGAGCTGTACAATCTGAAGATGAAGAAGCATGGGGTATCGACTTTTATGAGTGGCTACTGCGTAGCGATACGAGACTAAGACAGAATTACTATTTACTGCGTCAAACATTGCGAGATATACCACACGATGGTGATAGTAACATTGCACAACGTATGCGTAGCGAATCAAAAATCCTTGCCGAAGATTATCCTAAGTTTATGGATGCCCGTATTAAGATCCATGGTAAACCTAGCGTGAGTGATATCCAGATGGTACAAGAATTTAGAGCAAAGCATAAAGGCAATCTTTCTGATAAATTAAAATCTCAGTTTGATGCTTTAGAAAAAACAATGGCTGCTTTTTATGCACCCATTAATTTTAAGGAGTTACAAGCGCAAGTAAATCAAGTATCTGTAAAAAATGAGCTCACGGAACGTATTACAAGCTTTCTTACAAACAGCGAGCGTGACGCCTCTCCTGAAATATTAGTGCCAGAAATTGCAGATATTTTGTGTTTAATCCGCCAAGAGATAGAAACTTTAGATAGAGGAAGTGATAAGCTTACTATGCTTGATCTCTCTAACGAACTTGAAGATATACTTCTTATAAAAACACAAGAGTGGAAACCAGAGACGCTCAAGAGTTTACTATATAAGATTCAGACGTTGGGTTATGCCGCAACGGGAACAGGACTTATAGAAATGAATGAGTGGGCAGCGGTAGAGCCTTATCTAATTGCCGATAGTTATCATAACGATAAAAGCGTAGCACAACTAAACGATTTTCTTGCCACATCAAGGGGACTTGTAGAGTGGAGCGCCTCTCAGGTAAAAGCAAACTATCAAGAAGTTGTAGATATTTATGCGCAGTTTGAGCCTAAAGCGTATGGTTTTATAGATGATCGTGTACGCTCGTCTGTTGCTCTTGACTTAGGAGAGAGTGTAAGTACGTTGGGAGCTTTTATAGCAAAGCATTCAGGACTTGAAAACAAGGTGATGGATATAGATGGACAATCTTCTGTACGAGGATTAAACCCAGGTTATGCTTATGGTGAGCTTGTCGTTATAGAAGGATCTCCAGAAGGAGTGGAGGTAGATACGGAGAAGATTTACGTTTTTGAAAAACCGCCATCAGATCTTAAACCCGTTGCTGGTATTATGACTGTGTCAGAAGGTAATCTTGTTTCTCACGTGCAATTACTTGCTAGAAATTTAGGTATTCCTAATGCGGCCTTATCTCAAGAAAACCTTCAGGATTTGAGTAAGTATAGCGGTAAGAACGTGTTTTATGCAGTTTCAAATAAAGGAAGTGTTATCATAAAAGGCGAAGATGATATTACAGATGAGGAACGTGAGTTATTTACAAAGAAACAACGTTCTACTAGCCAAGTAACGGTACCTGTAGAAAAAATTCAACTTGATAAAAAGGATATTATAAATATGCGAGACCTTGATGCAAGTGCATCTGGAAAACTTGTAGGTCCTAAGGCAGCAAATCTTGGTCAGCTCAAAAAGATGTTTCCAGAGCAGGTGGTAGAAGGTCTTGTGATTCCTTTCGGAATATTTAAAGATCATATGGATCAAAAGATGCCAAGCTATGATGGTTCTTACTGGGAGTTTTTAAATAACGCTTTCGCGAAAGCGGAAGACATGAAAACCTCTGGCGCATCGTCAAAAGAGATAGAGACCTTCCAACTGGAAGAGTTGAAGAGGTTGCGTGATGCGATTAATTTAATGACACTGAAACCCTCATTTGTGAATAGCTTGCGAGCAGATTTCCAAAAAGTGTTTAAATCACCTATTGGTAAAACACCCGTGTTTTTACGTAGTGATACAAATATGGAAGACCTTGAAGAGTTTACAGGCGCAGGATTGAACTTGACCCTCTTTAATATACTTGATGAAGATAAAATCTTGAAAGGAATTAAAGACGTTTGGGCTTCTCCATACACGGAGCGTAGCTTTAAGTGGCGCCAGCAATATTTGAGTAATCCAGAAAATGTATTTCCATCCATTTTAATTATACCATCTGTAGATGTGGATTATAGTGGAGTGATGATTACCAAAGGAATTAATCAAGGGACAGATGAGGATCTTACAATCGCCTTTAGCCGTGGTGCAGGAGGAGCAGTAGATGGCCAAGCCGCCGAAACTAGACTTGTAATAGCAACAGGCAGCAGGTTACTTTCTCCTGCACGTCAAGCAGATTATATACGCTTACCGGCAACGGGAGGTGTTAAGAAGAACATAGCCACCTTTGATAAGCAAATACTCAACGAGAAAAACATAAATGATATACGTGCAATTGCTCAGTCTATAAGAACGCGCCTTCCAGAAATGACAGGATCTACTTATGAAGGAGCCTATGACGTTGAGCTTGGATTTGAGAATGACAAATTGTGGTTATTCCAGATTAGACCTTTTGTAGAGAATAAAACGGCAAAGACTTCTGAATATTTAGAATCTATATCGCCAGTAATTAATGAAGACTTTTTAATAACCTTAGACGCACCAATAAACTAATGAAGACATTTATCACATTTACATTTATTGCATTATCCACGCTTGTTGCCACGATGATTTATCCAATAGATGGATATGACAGCACTGGAATCAAAAGATTGTATCGTCTTCAAAAAATGGAGAAAGATAGCATTACTAATAAGCGTATTCCTAATGGAGCTTATTTAAAATTAAATGATATTAAGTTGAATTTGCTTTCGCGAAAGCAAGATTCTCTTGGTGCACTTCTCGTTGAAGATCCAGAATTTGCGCGCGCTATTGCAAGAATCACTCCAGGCGGAAACTACTCCCTTGCAGTTCTTGATATGAGCGATTCAGAAAATTTGAAATATGCAGCCCACAGAGAGAACGCTGGTTACCAGCCAGGAAGTGTGGGTAAAATTGCCGTACTAAACGGTTTTTTTAATGAGCTAGCAGAGACCTATCCAGATGATTTTGCACTACGTACAGGACTTATGTGTAATAAGCGTGTAAAAGCACGTTATTGGGGTACAGGTGATCATCATACGATTCCTATTTATGATATTGAAAAAGATAAGCTTACAAAACGTCAAGTAGTGGCAAGTGATGAATTCTCATTATATGAGTGGGCAGATCATATGGTGTCTGTGAGTAATAATGGAGCTGCGAGTGTATTATATAGAGAAACGATGTTGCTAGACGCCTTTGGAAGAGATTATGCCGACTTAACAGAAGAAGAGTCTGAAAATTACTTTGTAGAGACAGACAGAGACTCCCTTACCAGCCAAGCAAACCGAGTTGTGAATCAGCCCCTAAGAGAGCTAGGGATAACAGAAGATGACTGGAGACTAGGAGGGATGTTTACAAGACCTGCTGGAAAGTATGTAGGAAGAGAAGGTGGAAGTATAGGAACTCCTAAAGGACTCATGAAGTTTCTGGTAGCCTTAGAACAAGGAAACGTTATAGATGAAGAAAGCTCACTCGAGATGAAGCGATTACTATATATGACAGATAGAAGGATACGTTATGCACAATCTAATAGACTTGATGATGCCGCTGTGTTTTTTAAATCTGGATCATTTTACAAATGTGATCGCAGTAAAGACCCAGGATGTAAGGATTATGCCGGAAATGTATATAACTATATGAACTCTGTAATCATTGTAGAGCAACCTAATGGAAAGAAGTACATCGTTTGCTTAATGACCAATGTTCTTAATAAAAACTCTGCTGGAGCTCATATGTATCTAGCAAGTAGTATTGATGAGGTGGTGAATCCATCCTAGTCATCATAATTAATACTTTTAAAAATGCCCATTAGAACTCATCTAATGGGCATTTTTTATATTATTTGTTAGCTTTTTGAGAGCTTTTAAGACCTTGTAGAACTCTCGTTGCTAGCTTGCTTATGCCTTTGTTTTTATGTTTAGTAAAAGATTGTGTGATGGGAATGTATCTCGCATCCTCTAAAATTTCTATAAGATGTAGCATGGCGATATTCATTTGCCTGCTTCGGTTTCTTATTAAATTACGAATAGTTTGAAATTCTGACTGATCTTCTATTTCAAAGTGTGCTGTATCTGCTCCTTCTGTTTCAATAATGTTGTACTCTAGCAGCGGTAGAATTTTATTCTTAAGCTTGATGTGAAGTAGATTGTCTAGAAATTCTATGGCGTTCACTTTTGCATTATCATCATCGCTTTTTAATCCTAAAAAAGCGGCTGTAATGTCATCTTGGTTATAGCGTATGCTCAGTAAGGTAAAAATACTATTCAAACTTAAATCTACTTGCTCTCTTAGAATGATAACAATTGCCTCACGCGCAAGTAAAATTTCTGTTTGTTTATCTGTGGAGCTTTCCAGCATACTTGTGTTATTTACAAGTTTTAAAAAAGTTGATAGGGCATTTATAGTACTTTGATAATAGTTGCTTTCCGTTAGGATGTACCTCGTTATACGTCGCTTATCAATTACTAGAGAAGGATTTTGTGTGCTCAGCTTTAGCAGTGATTTTGAGGCATTTTTACGTACGATAAGATTATTACTAGCTAGAAATTTATATAAAATGCGCACTGCATTCTGAGAATTAAAAGTTGCAATAACCTTAGGTAGATTTCTTTTTATGTCAAGGCTGAAAGCATCCTCACTTTCTAACTGAAGCAGGGTTTTGGTAATTTCTGGTCCGTACTGGGTTAAACTTTTTATAGCAGTCTTACGTAAGTCCTTATCCTCCAGATATTGTAATAGATGTCCTACAAACAATGGATCTGTAGTGATACCTGCAGCTTGAATCGCTTTTCTAGCAACAGAACGTTGCTTATTACTAAAATGAATAGAAATGAAATAATAAAATTCTTTCATCCCAGAGTATGCAATCGTTAACAGTAATTCTGATGTTTCTTTTTGATTTTCTAATCCTTCGGGAGTTCCTAATCTCTCAATTTCTTTGGTAATACGATTTCTTAAGTCAAATCGCGTTGCAAGACGATCATTAGTGCGCGCATCTTGTGCGAGACAAAGTAATGCCGCTTTTGATATTCTTTGATTAGCGTGGTTGAGGTATTCGTTAAAAACGCTGTCGTCTTCTAATTGGGTGTGATGCAATAAGTATTGTAATACAGCGAGTGTGAGCGCATCATCTTCGTTAGAGAGTAGTGTCTTCACCTTAGCTAGCGCTGTACCTTCTTTGTAAATATATAATTCTTCTAAAGCTGCTTTTTTTACAGCGTTAGAAGGGTGATCGAGAAGTTTTACAATATGTGACTTAAGAGGATTGAGTTTTGTAGTAGATAACCTCGTAAGGAGCGTTAGTATTTCTTGTTCTTCACCAGTTTGTAAAATACGTCTCGCGGTAGAGATTGTTCTATCTTCTTGGAATGTCTTTTTAGAACTCTCCTTATTGAGAAGTAAGCTCTTCAGGTTAGTTCTGAAAGAGTCAAAATAAGCATCTCTTAATTTGTAAATTAAAATGAGCCAAACAAATAGAAAAAAGAGTGTGAGTACTGTCACAAACTTAGTGTCTAGTTCCATTCCTTTTATAACAAAAATGAGCAAAAATCCTGCGAGACCCGTAGCAACACTGTCTACCACAATATCTATAAATGATTTAGCTTGATTTTTGATAGCATAAGGTATGGGTAAAATAGATAGCTCGGCAGCTGCTTTGTTTATTGATTGTTTGAAACTACCATCTAATCCTTTGATAATGATAAGTACCCAAAGCTCAGGTACCGTAAGAAATAGGAGGGATCCCAAAGCAATCCCTAGTGGAAGGATGAGCATGGTTGAGGTTACCCCAAGATAACTGAGCACTCTGTTTGTGATAAACAGCTGAATTAATAGTGCAACGACATTAAATGATGAGAACCAAAAACCCAAAAACGAAGCTAACTCATCTGAATCTGGCAATGCTCTATGCGCAAAATCACTGAATTGAAAATCTACGAGCTTAGCAACAACTACGCTTACACCAATTATAGACGCGAGGTATAGTAAATGCTTTGATTTTGATATGAGTTGGTACGCATTGCGGTCTGGCGAAGTTGCTTGATGTACTTCCTTCTTTCTAGAATAAACGGTAAGCGTACGGAGCCTTAAATTCCATATGTGGTGTAAAATGGGCACACATGAGAGAATAAGAATACCTGCTATGAGAATAGAAACCTTATTCCCGAACATGGCAGAAATAAGCGTTGTCAAATATCCTCCAAAAATACCTCCAGCAATAGCACCAGCTCCTATAAAACCAAATAAGCGCTTTGCTTCTCTAGCATTGTACACCATATTCGCTAGTATCCAGAACTGTGAAGTAACTACAACTGCAAAAAGCGATATAAGAACATAATAGAGATAAAGTATCCAAACATTAAGAAACTTGAAGTGTAGCGCTACAGAAAGAATAATGAAAAATAGACAAAAAGCAGAGAGTGTGATTGTCGCAACTCTCTTGAACGAATACTGTTTAAGCGCTTTGTTATAAAAAAACGAACTAACAATAGCTACCACAGCAACCATAAGATACCCGTACGGTAATTTTTCTGCACCTAGTGCAGAGAGGAAAAGCGCATTTACTGTAGGCTTAACAATGAGCAATACTGTAATCACCAAAAAGATGTACAGTTGCATAAAAAAAGAGATGGTGATTTCACCATCTCTTATATCAAAGGCTTTTTTATAAAGTCTTTTTATCATTAATTATGTTTGGATTGTGAGATGCTCTAGTTGAATGCTAAAGCTCGTGATTTTTTCATTGCTTTTTCTAAAGGAATTACTAAATCTCTAACAATCTGCTCTCCTTGAGAATCATCTATAAGAGCAACCAAAATATATTTACGCTCAGGTCCCCATACTAACACAGAATCTGAGTGCCAGTTTTTCCATGACCCTGACTTTCTATAGATATCAGCTTTTGGAGCAATTTTATCAAGGGTATTTACAAATTTGTGGTGTAATGCAGGATCTTTCATGATTTTAAGCATTTCTAAAGATCGTGCTGGGTTAATAAGATTTCCCATTGCAAGTTGGTAATAAAAACTACACACTTGTCTTGCAGTAGCAGCATGGCTGAGACCTTTCATAGGTTCTGGGTGGCGTCTTCCGCCAGCAGCATATCTTTTACCTACCCATAAACCTCCACCTACTTCTTCATCATAAAGTTTAAGCTGATCGCTACGTAGTACTTGTTCTATTTTTTCATAACCTACACGGTCAATCATACGTGTAGATGCAGCATTATTTGATTTACTTATCATGAGGTGCATATCCTTGCGTACTTCCTTAGAATCTTTGAGTTCGCCATTTTCTATAGCGTCCATAGCTGCAAGTAAAATTGCAATTTTGGGTAGACTCGCTGCATACATCATAAACTCATCGTTTAATCCTGCATATTCTATTCTATCTACATTACTCATATCTACAATACCTATAGACATTTTATTTGCTTTGACCATGCTCTTCCATTTAGGATTCTTTGCTATTTCTTGAGAAAGTAGTTCTTGAAGAATAGGACTAGAATGTGTCTCTAATGGAGCGACATCACTTACCGCTAGTGGAAGATTTTGTGCCGTCATCATTGAGGCAAGGAAGGAGCACATAAATAGCGCAATGTATTTCATAAATATATGTTTTTTTAAAGATTTCTTATAGTATACAAAAAGGCTGCCAAAGATAGCAACCTTTACTGTTAAAACGATAAAAACGTTCTATAATCAACTATAGTATTTACTGTATTCTTAAAGTTATTATAAAATTGAGTGTTGTACTCGGCAAGCTATTTAGAACCCTACCGCAGTATCATCTCCACGTCTATCTGCGCCACCTTCTAAGGTGCCTTCAGGAAGCACTAAAATACCGTCCACTTTTCCAATAACTGGAGATTGCTCTTCATTAGTATTATATCCCTTTTCTTGTAATCTTTTTATAGTTTCAGCATCGAAACTATTTGGTTCAAATAATACAACATCTGGCAACCACTGGTGGTGGAAGCGTGGTGCATTAACCGCTTCTTGCATAGTCATTCCATATTCATGTACGTTAAGTATCGTTTGCAGTACAGACGTTATAATCGTAGAGCCTCCAGGAGTTCCTACGGTCATCCAGAACTCCCCATCTTTTTCTACTAGCGTAGGAGTCATACTTGATAGCATGCGCTTCCCTGGTTCAATCTTATTAGCTTCGGCACCTATGAGGCCAAACATATTAGGCACTCCAGGTTTGCTAGAAAAATCGTCCATTTCATTATTTAAAAAGAAACCTATCTCGCCTACATATAATTTTGATCCATAAGCACCGTTAAGCGTTGTTGTCACGGCGATTGCATTACCGTACTGATCTATCGCACTGTAGTGTGTGGTTTCCATACTTTCATAACCTGGTAACTTCCCGTGGCTCATATCACTTGATTTTGTTGCGGTATCCCAAGAAAAAGTATCCATTCTATTTTTTGCATACTCGTCAGAGAGTAATGTTTCTAGCGGAATTTCTACAAAGTCGGGATCACCTAGATAAAAGCTACGATCTGCATAGGCACGACGCTCGGCTTCGGTAAGTAGCTGGATGCTTTCTACTGTATTATGTCCATATTGTGAGATGTCGTAAGGTTCAATCATCTGCATGATTTCAGATAAGCAAACACCACCAGAACTAGGAGGGCTCATGGATATAATCTTTAGGTTATCATATTCAAAAGTTACTGGAGTGCGCCATTTTGCTTCGTAAGTAGCAAGATCTTCCATTGTGATGATGCCACCTTTTGATTGTAGATAGTTTACTAACTTCTGTCCAGTCTCTCCTTTGTAAAATTCATCTTTACCGTTTACAACAATGCGCTCTAGTGTTTTTGCAAGGGCTTCATTTTTGAGGGTAGACATTTTCGCGAAAGCGTTTGCATATAAAATACTATCTCCATTAAGCTCGATAAATTTCTCGCGCAACGCATCAAATCGTTTTGCCTGATTTTCTGTAACCACATAACCATTGCGGGCAAGATCTATTACTGGCTGTAAAATCTGGGACATAGGTAAAGAGCCAAACTTCTCATAAACGGCAAACATACCCGCAAGACCTCCAGGAACACCCACAGCAAGGCTTCCCTCTGTGCTCAAGTTAGGAATCACATTACCATCTTGATCAAGATACATATCGTGCGTAGCGGCTGCGGGAGCCATCTCTCTATAATCCAGCGCGCCTATCTCGCCATCCTTAGTACGATATACTAGAAAACCACCACCACCTAGACTTCCTGCAAAAGGATAAGCCACGTTGAGCGCCATATCTGTTGCAATCATGGCGTCAAAAACATTACCGCCTTGCTCCATAATTTCTGATCCTATGCGTGAAGCTTCTTCTCGAGCAGAAACTACCATAGCTTTTTGTGCAATTACTCCATGTACGGGCTCAGGAGCGGGTCTTTCTGTTTTGCAAGTGATAAATAAAAGTGGGGAGAGCAGTAAGAATAGTTTTTTCATGTAGTTGAATTTTCTAACGTAAATATATCAAACTTATAGTTCTTTAAGTTTTAATGCAACAAATGCCTGCAGCTCCTCAAAAAACCGTGTAAACTCATCTTCAAAGGCTTCATAATGTTCTGCTAGGTCTTCTATAGCCTTATCCATCGCTACGCGGCGCTTTGTGCGTATATTCATATTATAGAGCACTGTGCCTATTCCTTCCATAGTCGCATAACTGAGTAACCAGTTTTGTTTCATCATAGGGATCATCATTTTCTGAATTCGGCTCGTGAGCAGATGGTGATTATCCTCAAGTAATTGATAAAAATCTGCGATGTATATGTCTAAAGGCGTGTCGTGATAGTTCTTCCAGTTTTTGGCAAGAAAATGATCGTATAGAATATCTACTATCACACCAGAGTAGTGTCCATATTTCTCGTGAAGCCGCTTTGTGCTTTGTTTTACAATAGGGTGACTGTCTGTATAACTATCTATCCAGCGGTGTATTAAAATCCCTTTCTGGATATCATATGAGTATTTGAGGTACTTTTTACCTTTTATACCATCTGCCATAAAGTTGCCTATGGTCTCTTGTGGTAATCCGTCTGTAAGGTAAATGTGTGCAAGGAAGTTCATATAGAGAACAAGATAGTCGTTGCAAGTTGTATTATCAATGGTAATGGGGCAAATATTACTCAAAAAATCAATGTTGCGATAGTTACGCTTTCGCGAAAGCAAAAAAAACTTAAACATAATTTGAATTGCGTCATAAGTGCTATCGAGTTCAATTCTTTACTTTTGCGTCATCAATCAACTAACACCTAATCTCAGAATATCATAATTTATGACACTAATAAAATCCATTTCAGGAATACGCGGAACTATAGGAGGACGCACAGGAGATAACTTAACACCAGTAGATGCGGTTAAATTTGCTGCAGCATATGGGGCCTGGCTCAAGAATGACCGTAACAAAGAAACCTATAGAGTAGTAGTAGGGCGTGATGCTCGTATCTCTGGATCTATGATACAAGAACTTGTGATGAATACCTTAATAGGAATGGGGATTCATATTATAGATTTAGGACTTTCTACCACGCCTACCGTAGAAATCGCGGTACCTATGGAACATGCAGACGGTGGAATCATACTCACGGCTTCTCACAATCCAAAACAGTGGAATGCTTTAAAGTTATTAAATAGCAAAGGAGAATTTTTAAACGGAGTAGAGGGAGAGAAGATCCTTAAGTATGCAGAAAATGAAGACTTCACCTTTGCCGAAGTAGATGATCTAGGTGCCATCAC
Organism: Dokdonia sp. 4H-3-7-5; assembly: GCF_000212355.1. Taxonomy (NCBI): domain Bacteria; kingdom Pseudomonadati; phylum Bacteroidota; class Flavobacteriia; order Flavobacteriales; family Flavobacteriaceae; genus Dokdonia; species Dokdonia sp. 4H-3-7-5. The sequence goes on along the minus strand of NC_015496.1, from coordinate 3,183,547 downwards.
AAAAAATGATGCTTACATCGATTTACATATAGAAGAAGTAAAGGCGCTAGAACTTGTAGATGTAGATACTATTAAGGCTGCCAAATTTAAAGTCGTAGTAGATGGTGTAAACTCTACCGGAGGTATCGCAATACCAAGACTCCTTGAAGAATTAGGAGTGGAGGCAGTAAAATTATATTGCACGCCTAATGGTGAATTCCCACACAATCCTGAGCCACTTAAAGAACACTTAGGTGACATCTGTAAAATGGTAGTAGATGAGCGTGCAGATTTTGGTGTCGTAGTAGATCCAGATGTAGATCGTCTTGCTTTTATAGATGAGAAGGGTGAAATGTTTGGAGAAGAGTACACGCTTGTTGCTTGTGCAGATTACGTACTAGGAGAGACTAAAGGAAATACGGTTTCAAATTTATCTTCTTCGCGTGCCTTACGTGATATCACTAGAAAGCATGGCGGAGAATACTTTGCAAGTGCTGTAGGAGAGGTAAACGTAGTGCAAACTATGAAAGACCAACACGCTGTAATAGGTGGAGAAGGAAATGGTGGAATCATCTATCCAGCTTCGCATTACGGTCGTGATAGCCTAGTGGGAACTGCATTATTTTTAACGCACCTTGCAAAACTGAAGATAACTGTGAGCGAACTTAAAGCTAGTTATCCTCCATATTTTATGAGTAAGCAAAAAATCCAACTCACACCAGAGCTTGATGTAGATGCTTTGCTAGAAAAAATGGCTGCTAAATATGCTAATGAAGATGTATCAACGGTAGACGGTGTAAAAGTAGATTTTGAAAACCACTGGGTACATTTACGTAAATCAAATACAGAGCCTATAATTCGTATTTATACAGAAGCAAGCACGCAAGAAAATGCAGATCAAATCGCAAATGATATGATTGCTATTATAAAGGAGGTTGCAGGCTTGTAATATATCTTATTTACAAATTTAAAAAGGAGCGCCACGGCGCTCCTTTTTTGTAGACTTTTTTAATAAATTTACATCCTAAAGTTTTGAATATGAAAACATTAAATCCTATTAAGTCTAGCGGTAAACTAGAGAATTACTTTACACGCTTTCGCGAAAACATTGTAGGCGTAGATCAATTCTTTACTTCACCTTATGGCACCCAGCGATTACTATATACAGATTGGACAGCCTCTGGGAGACTGTATGGACCTATAGAAGATAAAATGACACGTGATTTTGGTCCCTATGTGGCAAATACACATACGGAGACTACTGTCTCTGGTACTGCGATGACCATGAGTTACCACAAAGCCAAGGATATCATTAAAGAGCATGTTCATGCAAATCAAGATGATGTTCTCATTGTAGGAGGTAACGGAATGACGGGAATGATCAATAAATTCCAACGAATACTAGGATTAAAAGTTCCTGAGAATATAAAAAAGTTTGTAACCGTACCAGAGGAGATAAAACCTATTGTTTTTATCTCTCATATGGAGCATCATAGTAACCAAACTACGTGGTTAGAAACTACAGCTAAGGTTGTAGTAGTGCCTGCAAAGGAGGATGGACTTTTTTGTATAGAAATGTTTGAAAACGAACTTCTTAAATATGAGAATCATCCGTTTAAAATTGCTTCTATAACAGCGTGTAGCAATGTAACAGGTATCCAAACTCCGTATCATGATGTAGCAAGATTAATGCACGCGCATGGCGGACTGTGTTTTGTAGATTTTGCTTGCAGCGCGCCCTATGTTAATATAGATATGCATCCTGCAAATCCCGAAGAACGATTAGATGCGATTTTCTTTTCGCCACACAAATTTTTAGGAGGTCCTGGATCTTCAGGTGTATTGATTTTTAATAAAGGATTATATAAAAACGTCGTACCAGATAACCCAGGCGGAGGTACTGTTTCTTGGACAAATCCTTGGGGAGAACACAAGTATATAGACAACATAGAAGAACGTGAAGATGGCGGTACACCAGGTTTTTTACAAACCATACGTACAGCTCTGTCTATAAAGCTCAAAGAAGAGATGGGCGTTGATAATATTGTGAGCCGTGAGCACGAGCTTATAGATATTATCTGGAAAGAACTCAATGAAGTACCGGATATTAATATTTTGGCTAGTAATCACAAAGACAGGTTGGGAGTAATCTCATTTTACATAAGTGATTTACACTTTAACCTTGCTGTAAAAATGCTTAATGATCGTTTTGGAGTTCAAACGCGCGGTGGATGTAGTTGTGCAGGTACTTACGGTCATTATTTACTCAACGTAGATCAAAAAACATCTAATTCACTTACCTGCGAGATCGACGCTGGTAATTTAATTCACAAACCAGGTTGGATTAGAATGTCTATACATCCTACACTCACTAACGAAGAGGTTTTATATGCTTGTAGTGCCATTAAAGAACTTGCATTAAATCATAAAGAATGGTCAGAAGATTATCGTTATCAGACGCACTCAAATGAGTATTTACACAAGGATGACGCTGCTACGTCAAAGAGTAGAAGCGAAGCGATAGACCAGTGGTTTGAGTTTTAAGAGACTTAGGCCTTCTTTATTTTTGAAAGTATTTCTTCCTTTTTACCTAGAAGTTTAAAACGCTTATGTGTCCATAAGTAGTATTCTGGACGTGCAAGAATTTGTTTTTCTAGCGCTTTCGCGAAAGCGTTAGTAACCTCACCTTCACCAGTTGCTGAAGCATTAGGAGTTAGTAACTCAAATGTTCCTCTATAATGACCTCTGCTCATTTTTTCTGTCCCAAAATATATCACGGGTAGAGAAAATTCTTTGGCAATACGTTCAACACCAGTAAAAAAAGGTACTTCATGACCTAAAAAGTCTGTCCAGAAATGTGCTTTATGATACCGAGGTGTTTGATCTGCAACAAAGCCATAAGTACCTATTTTATTGTCACTCTCTAGTCGTTGTATATAGCGCACAGTTTCTTTTGAGTCAATCATAAAGGTATTCCAGCGGCCACGTATCTTTCTTATAAGATCATCAAATTGTTTATGCTTGATCTTTTTATATACAGCATAACCAGGATTTTCCATGGAAAGCTGTAGGGCAAAAATCCACTCATAACTAGCATAATGTCCCATCATCAGGCAAGTGCTCAAACCATCTTTATCATACTGAGTAATGAGTTCCTTGTTTGTAAACTGGTAACGTTCTAAGAGATCTTCTTTCTTAATATTCATAGACTTGATCATCTCTAGAAACATATCGCAAAAATGGCTATAAAACTCTTTTTCAATAGTCTTAAGCTCATCATTAGACTTGTTTGGGAAAGTAAGTCTTAAGTTATATCTCACCGTTTTCTTACGGTAACCTATGACATGATAAACAAGAAAGTAACAACAATCTGAAACGATGTATAAAGCTCTAAAAGGAAGTACAGAGAGTAACCATAAAAGGGGATAGAATAACCAGAAAACAACTACTTTCATTCAGATTTTGTTAAGAAATTGATAGCACAAATATAGCTATCTTTACAAGTAAAACTTAGTATTTATGGCGGATTTACATCCAGTTACAATTGCAATTATCTTAGCAAATGTTTTATTCTCTATGAGTGGTTTTAATAACTACTCTATGTTTGAAAAATACAAATTTAATATAGGTGCTATACGAAGAGGAGAGCAGGTGCGTATGGTATCTTCTGCCTTTTTACATGCAAACACGCAACATTTATTATTTAATATGCTCACGTTATATTTCTTTGCAAATGCTGTGATCTATACCATAGGTGTACCTAAGTTTTTACTGGTATATCTATCCAGTTTGCTCTTAGGTAATATTCTGTCTTATTTTCTACATAAAGATGAGTATCATTACTCTGCAGTAGGAGCTAGTGGAGCAGTAATGGGTGTTGTGTACGCTGGTATTCTACTTAATCCAGGACTAGAAATTTACTTTTTACCAGGTTGGGTGTTCGGAGTAGGATATATGATTTATTCCATTTATGGTATGGTAAAGCGCAATGACAATATAGGGCATGATGCCCATTTTGGTGGTGCTATTGCGGGTTATGCAATCGCGCTCATTTCGGTTCCAGAGCTCCTAGAAGTTAGATTACCTATTGTGCTTGCGCTTGCAGCACCCATTCTTGTTTTCTTTGTCTTATTTAAAATGGGAAAGATTTAAGAAACTATGGTATCAACTTTGTTATCTTAATTGTCTAAAACAAACAAATATGAAATATCTAACAGCAATATTATTATTTACGGTAATGAGTCTAACTGCACAAACTAATACTATGGAGCCACTTGTAAATGTCACAGGAGAAGGAATTGTAAAAGTAATTCCAGATGGCGTGGTGATAAAAGTTCGTGTAGAAACTCAAGGAAAGGAAGCGCAACAAGTAAAGGCAGAAAATGATCAGTCTATAGACAAGGTGATTAAGTTTTTACGTTCTCAAGGAATTGACAATAAGTATGTACAAACAGAATACATTAATCTTAATAAAAATTACGATTATAACAGCAAGATGTATAATTATAACGCAAACCAAACGCTCACTATACAGCTCAAAGAATTAAAAATGTATGAAGGTGTAATGACTGGACTTCTTAATTCTGGTATTAATCGTATTGACAATGTACAATTCACATCGTCTAAGATGGATGCTTTAAAGGCAGACGCTCGTATAGCAGCAATAAAGGATGCAAAAGAAAAAGCAACAGCATATGCAGAAGCGCTCGGACAGACTATAGGTAAGGCGGTACAAATAAGTGAGCAAGGCACTTCTTCACCACAGCCACCTATGTATAAAGCAAGAATGATGTCTATGGAAATGGACAACTCAGGAGGAGAAACTATTGCACCTGGTGAGCTTATTATCACAACTAAAATAGCGGTGAGCTTTAAATTAAACTAAGCTTAACTATTCTTAACGACGTGTTAACCATATCATTTAGAATAGCTCAGTATCTTTAGTATATGAAAAAGTTAAATGAAAACAAAAATAAGTCAGAGCGAGAAAAAGAAATAGAAGCACGCATCGTTAGAGATAATCCTAATCCTATATCCATAGGAAATGGTGTACATCGAGAAGAATCAGATTTAGCTAAGAAAGAGGCTAATGATGAAGCGGTATTACGAGCTAAGAAAGAACAATAGTAAAAGGCTTTTATAGAAAAAGGCAAAGAATATATATTCTTTGCCTTTTTTATTTTCTAGATTTTAAAATAACGCTTTCGCGAAAGCGTATTTAAAATATTATCTATTTCTAGAACTTCTTAAATCTTTAAATTTTGGTTCGGCATCTTTTTCTGCCTGTGTTTTCTCAGAATCTGCTACAAGTACATAGATTTCTTTCATTTCCTCTTCTGTTATATAGCGCCATTTTCCTTCCTCCACGTCTAGTGAAACATTCATAATCCTGTTACGCTTTAAACGTGTAACCTCATAATCAAGTGCTTCACACATGCGGCGTATCTGGCGATTGAGTCCTTGAGTAAGAATGATTTTAAAAGAAAATCTACTTAACTGTTCTACGTGACAGGTACGTGTTACAGTATCAAGTATAGGTACGCCATTCCCCATCTGTTGAATAAAAGAAGGTGTAATAGGTCTATCTACCCACACTTCGTATTCTTTTTCGTGATTGTTACGAGCGCGTAAAATTTTATTTACAATATCTCCGTCATTAGTTAAAAAGATAAGACCTTCAGAAGGTTTATCTAGTCTTCCTATAGGAAATATGCGACTAGGATAATTAATGTAATCAATGATATTATCCTTTTCTACGCGTGTATCTGTCGTGCAAACGATACCTACAGGCTTGTTAAAGGCGATATAAACAGGCTTTTCTGTAGGAGCAGAGATAAGTTCGCCATTTACGTGAACCTCGTCACCTTGCGAGATCTTTGTTCCCATCTCTGGAATTCTACCATTTATGGTTACTCTTCCTTGCTCAATCAATTTATCTGCAGCACGGCGGGAGCAGTAGCCCACTTCACTTAGATATTTATTTATGCGTGTTTGTTTTCTTTCTTCCATAGAGCTACAAAAGTACTATATAATTGGACAAAAAAAATGCCAGTCATAAGACTGGCATTGCAAGTTCATAAAAGTGAACTAAAAAGTTATATGTGCTTAGTCAATTACTCTGACGTTTACTGCATTTAATCCTTTTTTACCTTCTTTTAATTCAAACTCAACAGCGTCACCTTCTCTTACCTCGTCGATAAGTCCTGTTACGTGTACGAAGTGCTCTTGGTTTGCTTCTTCTTCATTGATAAATCCAAAACCTTTAGTGTCGTTGAAGAATTTTACTGTTCCTTTGTGCATTGTAATAATTTAAATATGTTAAGTTGCAAATTTACAGTTATTTAATACAGAAACAATTAATTGCAGTTAATAGTTTTAAAATAGTTTTTTTATACGCTTTCGCGAAAGCTAAAACCCTTGTAATCGCCATTATATAGGCATTTGATCATTAAAAAATTGAGTGCTATAAATTGCTATTTAACTAATTTAGTTCTCTTATACCGTAAAGATTGTCTGTCTAATCTCGTAACTTGCGCTTAAAACAGACAAGTATGGCTCTTACAAACAACGATATCTTTAAAAAATTACGAGTAGCACTTCAATTGCGTGATGATGAAATCATTGAAATCTGTAAGCTCGTAGAATTTCAAGTATCTAAGAGCGAACTAGGGGCTATTTTTAGAAATCCTGACCATCCTAAGTTTATGGAGTGTGGCGATCAGTTTTTACGTAATTTCTTAAATGGTCTTGTGATACATAAGCGTGGACCGATGCCTCCTAAGAAGAAGTAGGTAAAACTACAAGTTGGCTTTGTTACATTTTATGACCACAAGTGCTCCATCTTGAAGCGTTGTAAAAAATAAGTAAACAGAACCTCCATCTTTAATCTTAAGCTTCTTGCGTATATCTTCTACCTTCATAGGAAAATTACGGGTAGTGATATTTGCCTTATTGATTTGCAATTCTTTTGCTACTTTCTTTGAGTAGGGTAGTACCTCTAAAATTTCAAAGCGTCTTCCAGCAAATTCTTTTAACTCTGCCGATGTGTAGAGATGTGAGTGCTCATGTAGTTTATCTACTTCAAAATAATCACAAGCCCAATGAAAAGCTCCGCTTTTCATAAGTGCAGCATTGGGCTCATATAGATATGTTTGAGGCGCTGCATATGTGGGAGTAGACTCAAAAATTGCGGTATAATCAAATGTAAGTGTAGGATCTTCGGTATCTAAGTTAACGACGGTAACTTGAGGCATACTCATTTTCTTAGGCGATAGCTTCCACAGTATTTCTTTTACCTCGTTTTTAAGTGCAACAATATGCATTTCGGCAACATGTTGTAGTTCTTCTAGTCCTGCAGATATATCTAATAATGGCGCAGTTTTAATCCATAAGCTATCACACTTAGAGAGTAATAGATTTTTATATAAAGGAACATTAGGTAGGCAGTCTTTAAGCATAAATACTTTTCCCTTTGCGTCTGTACGTCTTCCAGGGTCTAAGAAAATGGTATCGAACTTCTGCTCAGTTTTAGAAAAGAATTCTATGGAATCACCTACTATAAAATCAATATTAGATTGCTGTAGTGTTTGCGCATTATTTTTCGCGAAAGCGGAAAGCTCACCATTCATTTCAATGTGCGTAACATGCTTTGCTATTTGAGCAAAGTAAAATGCATCAATACCAAACCCACCAGTTCCATCAACAATATGGTTACCTTCCATAAGACTCGCTTTGTAACGAGCTGTAGCTTGTGAAGAGGTTTGCTCTAGGTTAATTTTAGGTGGAAATAAAATCCCATCTGTTTCATGCCATAGCGGTAATTTACCCTTTGCTTTACGTTTGCCTTCTAGCTGTTGCGCTAGTTCTTGAACGCTTATTTCTTTGAACGGACTACCTTTGAGAATGAATGAGTGTAGTGGTGTTTGCTCATGAAGCTTCAAATAATCAAGCACTTCTGGCTTTAAAAGCATCGTGTTCATTACAAATCTTGTGTAAGTTTTTGAACAATTTTGTATTCACTTAAAAATTCCTTAGAAATCACTTTAAGTGCAGTATATACAGGTACGGCAAGAATCATCCCGAATACCCCAAATAGTAATCCTGCAATAATGATTGCAAGAAATATCTCTAGGGGATGTGATTTTACACTATTTCCAAAAACGAATGGTTGTATGATAAAATTATCTACCATTTGTGCAGCTCCATAGCATATAAAAATCCAAAACAGCTTAGGTAATATCACAGTTCTAAAATCCATATTGATATTACTAGATGTCACAAGTAATAACATGACACCTCCACCTACCAGCGGACCGATATAAGGAACTAGGTTTAATACCGCACAAAATAATGCAATTGCAAGTGCATTGTCTATCCCAAAGGAAAGCAAGATAATCGCATAAAGTACAAACATTGTAAACACCTGTATGATGAGTCCTATGAAATAGCGAGATAGCAAGTATTTAATCTTTTCAAAAACACGTAAAAATTTACCTTCATTACCTCTCCTGGCAAATACTAACAAGCTATTTATTAGAAGTCTATTGTCTTTCAAAAAGAAAAAAGTGATAAAAATAATAGCAAAAATCCCTATACCCGCAGCTCCTAGATTTCCTAGAATACTATTTAGAAAGGTTGGGATAATTCCAAAATCAAAATTCTTTACAAAATCGGCTTGTTGTACACCTTGTATGATGGTCATTTTATTAATACCAAAGTAGGCGGCAATCTCTCCGTACAATCGATTAATATTCACCTTTACATCATCAAAATTAATCTGACTAAGATGCTGACTCTGATCAATCACCACTGGTATAAACAAGGCGAGCACTCCCATAATAATCATGATGAGTAGGAGAATGGTCACTACGGATGCCCAAGTGGGGCTAAATTTAAGTGAATACCGTAAAAACTTCACAATAGGTCTTCCTACTAGTGACAATACCGCAGCTACGGCAAGATAAACGATTACACTTTGAATGGTATATAGCAACCATAGTACCATGAGAACGCCTACTACAACGCCTATTGCTCGTAATATACCTATGCTTATTATTTTTGCTTTGAGTGGTTTCATTTGAGGCTGCAAGATACTATAATTATGACCTTGTAAGTTCATAAAGAGCAATACCTGTAGCTTGTGCTACATTCATACTACTATTAATACCATACATCGTAATATGCGCTATGTTATTGCATTGCTCCAGTGTTTCGTCCGTAATTCCTATGTTTTCTGCACCTATTATTAGAGCAACTTTATCTAATCTAGAAAAATCTACCGTGCTCATCGGTTTACTATTTGATGTGATTTCTAAGGCAATACTAGTAAAGGAAAGGTCATGTAGTTCTTGTAATGTATTTTTTATAGTATCGCTTACGCGAAAAGGTATTGTCTTTTCTGTGTTTCTAGCTGTTTTACGTAAGCGGCTACTTCTTGTATCTGGTTGATTTCCGCAGAAAATAATTTCTTTTACACCAAAGGCATCTGCTAGCCTAAAAATACTTCCAGCATTTGCAGGACTAGTCATATGCTCACAGACGAGGATAATCTCTTTATTGTGAGTGGATGGTTTGTGATGATTATGGGCGAGTTGCACAGTATAGGTAATTAGGGTTTGTAGCCGACTATTTATCGTCTACCATTACTTTATTAAAATTATTCGCTTGTTGACTAGCATATGAAAATGCAAGAATAGGAATACTAAATGTTAGGGTTGCTATCCAGCCAAGATTCCATAAAAATATAGTCGATATTATACCTAATAATAAACCTATTGAAACTATTTTTATATCGGGTTTTGCGTGAACTCGATTAACTCTTCTTTTAACTTGGGTTCCACAATGATTACATCTGTCATTTATATGATTGCCGCGTTCTTCTTGTAATTCAAAACGATTGCTAGCTTTAGTATTAAAGCTATTTTCTTTTTTACATGAATTACAGTAATAGTATAATTTCAAAGGTCTAAATTTTTTAATAGAAATATAATCTAATTCTCAAAAGCATACTTAACAATATTAGCACCCATTTGTAGTGCTTTCTCGCGTACGCTTTCTGGGTCTCCATGTACTTCTGGATCTTCCCAGCCGTCACCTAAGTCTGATTCTGTAGTGAAAAGCACAACAAGTCTATCTTCATAAAAAAGTCCTAGCGCCTGTGGTCGTTTGCCATCATGCTCGTGGATTTTAGGTAGCCCTTTAGGAAATCTATATGCGCTAGAAAATATAGGATGAGTAGCGGCAAGTTCTGTAAGTTCTTGCTCTGGGAAGATCTTTTTAAGTTCCTTAGGTAAATACTCAGCCATTCCGTAATTATCATCAATGTGCAAGAAACCTCCGCTTATTAGGTAGCTACGCATGTTTTCTACATCATTATCTGTAAAGAGAACATTACCATGCCCAGTCATGTGTAATAAGGGATATTGGAAAATATCTGTACTACCAGCATCTACAGATACGGGAGCGGGATTCATCTTCGTGTTGATGTTTTTATTACAAAAAGTAATAAGATTAGGTAGGGCTGTTGGGTTACTATACCAGTCTCCACCTCCTTTATACTTAAGCACTGCTAGATCTTGCGCTTTCGCGAAAGCGAACATAAATAACATGATAACAAGTGCGAGAATACTACGCTTCATAAGGTTTTTCTTAAAAAATAAAAATAGTGAATACCAAAATGATGGAAGTCCTAATTAACAAGAAAGTTGCAGCAGAATACTAATGTACTGTAGATTAGGTATTATCATTCTAAATTGTAGGAATATATATACAAGTGGCTTGTGTTTAATCAAACGAGTATTTAAATTTACTTACGTAAAGTTGTAACAATTTTATCTTGTTGCGACTTACGTACTAACAATAACTTTAAAATCTAATATGAAAAAGAAAATGTATGCTTTAGCAGCTCTTTTATTAAGTGGCGTAGCGCTTAATGCTCAAGAGGTTAGCTTTGAAGAGTATGATCTTGACAATGGAATGCACGTTATTCTTCATCAGGATAATGGCGCTCCAGTAGTAACTACATCTGTAATGTATCACGTAGGTGCAAAAGATGAAGATCCAAGTAAAACTGGTTTTGCTCACTTTTTTGAACACTTACTTTTTGAGGGTACAGAAAATATTGAACGTGGTGAGTGGTTTAAGGTAGTTTCTTCAAACGGAGGACAAAACAATGCAAACACGACACAAGACAGAACGTATTATTACGAAGTATTTCCTTCTAACAACCTAGAATTAGGTCTATGGATGGAATCTGAACGTTTATTACACCCAATCATCAATCAAATAGGCGTAGATACTCAAAAGGAAGTAGTGCAAGAAGAAAAACGTTTACGAGTGGACAATCAGCCATACGGACGTTTTCAAGAAGTAATAGGGAAGATGCTTTTTAAGAAGCATCCATATCGCTGGACAACAATAGGATCTCTTGATCACCTTGCTAGTGCAACACTAGAAGATTTTCAAAAATTTAGCGATACCTATTATGTGCCAAATAACGCAGTCTTAGTTGTAGCTGGAGATATTGATCTTGCAGAGACTAAAGAGATGATTAATAAATACTTTGCACCTATTCCAAGAGGTAAGGATATTGCACGTAGCACGTTTAAAGAAGATCCTGTGGTACCTGTAAGAGAGAAGTTTTATGATCCTAACATCCAGATTCCTGCGATATTCTTAGCTTACAGAACTCCCGCTCAAACAGAAAAAGATGCTTATGTGTTAGACATGGTATCATCTGTATTAAGTGATGGTAAAAGCTCTAGACTTTACAAGAAACTTGTAGATGACCAGAAGAAAGCATTACAAGTATTTGCTTTTAGCGGTGCTCAAGAAGATTACGGTTCTTACTTAATAGGAGCGTTACCTCTAGGCGAAAACTCTCTAGAAGATTTAATAACAGAAATGGATGAGGAGATTGTAAAACTTCAAACAACGCTAATATCTGAAAGAGATTATCAAAAACTTCAAAATAAATTTGAAAACCGTTTTGTAAATTCTAACAGTAGTGTAGAAGGTATTGCAAATTCACTTGCTCGTAACTACATGTTATATGATGATACTAATCTTATTAATACAGAGATTGATATTTACAGATCTATAACAAGAGAGGACATTAAAGCAGCTGCTATAAAGTACCTCAAAGAAAATGAGCGTGTAATATTAGAGTACTTACCAGAATCTCAAAAAGAAAATTAATGAAAAAGCATATTATATTAGGTGCACTATTAATGCTAGCAACTGCTGGTTATGCACAAGTAGACAGAAGCATACAACCTAAGCCAGGTCCGGCTCCTGAGATTAATTTAAAAGATCCAACATCTTTTGAGCTCAAGAATGGTCTTAAAGTAATGGTTGTTGAGAATAAAAAGTTACCTAGAGTATCTATTCAACTTACGATGAATAATCCTCTTATTGTAGAAGGAGATAAGGCAGGCGTTGCTTCCCTTACGTCATCTATGCTGGGTAAAGGTTCTAAAAACATTGAAAAAGATGTTTATGAGGAAGAAGTAGATTACTTAGGAGCAAACATAGGTTTTGGTTCTCAAAGTGCATTTGCTAGCGGACTATCAAAGTATTTTGAGCGTCTTATAGAACTTACAGCAGATGCTGGTATCAATCCTAACTTTACACAAGTAGAGTTTGACAAGGAAAAGGAGCGTCTCATAGAAGGTTTAAAATCTAATGAGAAAAGTGTAAGTGCAATTGCAGGTCGTGTACAAAGCGTTCTTGCTTACGGTGCAGATCACCCTTATGGAGAATTTACTACAGAAGAAACGGTAAACAATGTAACTCTTGCAGATGTAAATAAGTTTCACTCAGATTACTTCAGACCTAATAATGGATATTTAATCATTATAGGTGATGTAGATTTTGATAATGTAAAGAAGATTGTAACGAAGAACTTTAAGAGCTGGAAAAAAGGAAACATTCCTGAAACGCCATTCTCAGAGCAAGGAAATGCATCTACTACAGAAATAAACTTCATTAACATGGATAACGCTGTACAGTCAGAAATTGCTGTTCAGAACACTGTAGAATTAAAAATGACTGATGCAGATTATTTTCCTGCATTGATTGCAAACAACATCTTAGGTGGTGGTGGAGAAGCTCGTCTTTTTAACAACTTACGTGAAGATAAAGGGTATACTTACGGTTCTTATTCTAGAATAGGATCTAACGAGAAAACGGTAACACGTTTTAGCGCTACAGCAAGTGTACGTAACGTAGTTACAGATAGCTCTGTGGTTGAGATTGTAAAAGAGATTAATCGCATGGGATCTGAGCCAGTATCTGCCGAAGAGCTTGCAAATGCTAAGGCAAAGTATACAGGTAATTTTGTACTAGCGTTAGAGCGTCCACAAACTATCGCAAACTATGCTTACAATATTGAGAGCAAAGGACTTCCTAAGGATTTCTACAAAAATTACCTTTCTAATATTGATAAAGTATCTCAACAAGACGTGCAGAATGCTGCAAGTAAATTGTTTAAAGGAGATAATGCTAGAATCGTAGTTACTGGAAAAGGTAGCGAAGTAATTGATAACCTCAATAAGGTTGTTATTAATGGTAAAGCTGTACCTGTAAAATACTATGATGTATATGGTAAAGCAATTGCAAAGCCAGAATTTAAGAAAGAACTTCCTGCAGATTTAACGGTAAATAAAGTGCTTGAATCTTACATTGCTGCCATAGGTGGTAAAGATAAGATTGCTGCAGTAAACTCTGTGTATATCAAGGCACAAGGTACTGTGCAAGGTATGACGTTAGATTTTGAGCTTAAAAAAACTACCAAAGAGCAATTTGTACAGAACATCATGATGGGAGGTAATTCTCTTTCTAAGCAAGTGCTAGATGGTGAGACCGCTTATATGGTAGCACAAGGACAGCGTAAAGACCTAGAAGGTGATGATATTGCAAAAGTAAAAGCAGAATCTTCTCCTTTTCCAGAAGTAAACTGGTTAAGTGGTGGAGCTACTCTAGAAGGTATGGAGAAAGTAGATGGTGAAGATGCTTATGTTGTAAAGGTTGATGGAGGTAAAATGGCTTATTACAGTGCAAAAACTGGACTTAAACTTCAAGAAGTTTCTGTACAAGAAGCACAAGGTCAAACTTTCAAGACTACGATCGTTTATAGCAAGTATCAAGATGTAGGAGGAATCATGTTTCCATTTACATTGAGCCAGTCTTTAGGCCCGCAAGCTATAGAGTTTAATGTTACAGAGATCAAAGTAAATGAAGGAGTTTCAGATGCAGATTTTGAGTAATCATTAATCACATAATTTTAAAAAGGTCAGCGGTTGCTGACCTTTTTTTATGCTCTTGTTTTTCCTTGCAGATTGTTATAAACTCCTTATTGCTACTTTACTTCTCAGAATATTCAAAAAAAGCTGGAAGTATGTGGTTTTACGCTTTCGCGAAAGCGTAATAATAACCCATCAAAAAAGAGAAATTATAAATTTTACGATGTATTAATTGGCTATTTGCTAATGAGGTTGACTCATAAACGAGTGTAATTATGAGATTCTGAAATTTAACAACCCTATATAGTAAGTGAAAAGTGATATGTACTTTTAATAAAAATAATACCCATGTCTAGAGAACCAAAAATTGAGAGATTTAATACAAACGTAAAGTCAAAATATGAAGTGTACAACGCTATATTTATGACACTTCCCTTTGACGGTATTTCAAATACAGGAGTACTTCTACCGCTTTTTCATTCTATTTGTAAAGCAGGATATGAAGACAATAAAAATCCTTCTGAAATCATTGAGTACTTTTTTGAAAGATACATGAGAGATGCTTCGGCAAAGGAAAGAGAAGATTTACTGTTTAAGTTTATTCAATATATAGAACGCCAAGTAGTACTTTTTGATGCGATAGAGGATGCTTCATATCGTATTGTAAACAATATGGACGGACGCGGAACACTGCGTAACATAAAAGAAGAAGCAGAGGCAACTGGTAAAAAAGAAGAGCTTATTGCTTACTTAAATACTTTTAAAATAAGACCAGTACTTACTGCACACCCTACGCAATTTTATCCAGGAGTTGTGCTAGGTATTATTAATGATCTTAGTGAAGCAATACGAGAAGACCGTCTTGAAGACATAAAATCATTACTGGCTCAACTAGGAAAAACACCTTTCTTTAAGAAAGAAAAACCAACGCCTTATGATGAGGCAGTAAGTTTAATATGGTACCTAGAAAATGTGTTTTACCATAGTGCAGGTGCTATTTATGATTACTTACATAAGCACTTAATACAAGACGAAGCTTTTAGTAACTCACTAGTAGATTTAGGTTTTTGGCCAGGTGGAGATCGCGATGGTAATCCATTTGTGACTACAGCAATCACGCTTAAAGTTGCACGTAAATTACGCAGCACCGTACTAAGGAATTATTATCGCGAACTAAGACAACTGCGTCGTCGTATAACTTTTCAAGGTACTGAGGAACTTCTGGGATCATTAGAGGCTGCGTTGTATAAAGCCATCTTTGTAGAAGGAAAGCCAGAGATTGATCAAAAACATATTCTTAGAGTTCTTAAAGAGGTGCGAGATGTCGTGCGTGATAAACATCAAAGTTTATACTTAGACCATATAGATAGCTTAATTCACAAAGTAGAATTGTTTGGGTTACATTTTGCTTCTCTAGATATAAGACAAGATAGTAGCATCCATAAAATTGTGTTTGAAGAAATAGTAGCACATGCTCAGATAGATGGTAAAGCTATATTTCCAGAGAACTACTTGAGTCTAGATGACGAAGCGCAGATTGCATTTTTAAATGATGTTTCTGGCTCCTTAGATCCAGAGAGTTTTAGTGAAGAAGTTGTCACAAAAACACTTGGTTCCATTTATGCCATGAAAACCATTCAGGAAGAAAATGGAGAAAAAGGTTCCAACCGTTATATCATAAGTAATTCACAAAGTGCATTGCATGTAATGCAGGCGTTTACGTTCTTAAGACTATGTGATTGGGATATGCCTACAGCAGATGTTTCTCCGCTTTTTGAGACCGTTCCAGATTTAATTGCTGCTCCAGAAGTGATGGAGGCGTTATATACAAACCCAACCTACAGCGCGCATTTAAAGCGTCGCGGCATGAGACAGACTATCATGCTAGGCTTTTCTGATGGAACTAAGGATGGTGGGTATCTCATGGCAAACTGGAGTATTTTTAAAGCCAAAGAAGCGATGACTGCCATGTCTAGAAAATACGGAGTTACTGTAATCTTCTTTGACGGTAGAGGAGGACCACCAGCACGTGGAGGCGGAAAGACACATCAATTTTATGCATCTTTAGGACCAAAAATTGAAGCCCAAGAAATACAACTTACAGTACAAGGACAAACCATCAGTTCAAATTTTGGAACATTGGATTCATGTCAATATAACCTGGAGCAATTATTAAGTAGTGGTGTTGCAAATGAAGTTTTTGCTTCCGCAAATAATGATATTACAGATACCGACAGAGCAACACTAGAAGCACTAGCTCAAAAGAGTTATGAAGCATATACAGCTTTTAAACAGCACGATAAATTCTTGCCGTACCTAGAGCGTATGAGTACGCTTAAGTATTATGCAAAAACAAATATTGGTAGTAGGCCAAGTAAGCGTTCTCAGAAGTCTACGCTAGATTTTGGGGATTTAAGAGCCATTCCTTTTGTGGGAAGTTGGAGCCAACTTAAACAAAACGTTCCAGGATTTTATGGCGTAGGTACTGCGCTGGCTTCTTTTGAAGAAAAAGGAACTCTTGACGAGGTAAAAGAGCTTTATAAGAACAGTTCATTCTTCCGTACGCTGCTTGAAAATAGTATGATGAGCCTTACCAAGTCTTTCTTTGGCTTAACGGCTTATATGGCAGATGACGAGGAGTTTGGTGCTTTCTGGAAAATTCTATTTGATGAATATGAGCGTAGCAAGCGATTAATGCTTGAAGTGTCAGGACTTAAGGAGTTAATGGAAAATGAACAAGCAGGTAAAGCTTCCATACAAGAAAGGGAGCGCATTGTATTACCACTTCTTACCATCCAGCAATATGCATTGAGAGCTATACAAGAAATGCAAAAATCTGGAGAACAAACAGATAAGCTTGCTGTGTATGAGCAGATGGTGACGAGATCATTATTTGGAAATATTAATGCGAGTAGAAACTCGGCATAAAAAAGCATCATAAGGGAGTAATGCGTTGCTCCCTTATAATAGTTAGAGTACCTTTGCACCAGCAGGCCGCCTTATTGATCCAGCAATGGATAGGAAAGTCCGGACACCATAGGATAGCATAGCGGCTAACGGCCGTCACGCTAAATTTATTTTTAGTGGAGGACAAGTGCAACAGAAAGAATGTACAGGTAATGCTGTAGCGAACCCAGGTAAACTCTATGCGGTGCAATGTCAAGTATACTCACAGTTAAGTGTGATCCGCGCGTTGTGGGAGGGTAGGCAGATAGAGGTTACTAGTAATAGTAATCCCAGATAAATAATAAGGAATCTCTAGAATCATCTAGAGTGAACAGAATCCGGCTTATAGGCCTGCTTTTTTTTAAGATTTTACAAGCTTTTTATAACAAATAAATCCCGCTAGTTGCGGGATTTATTTGTTATACTATAAGTTGTTACGCTTTCGCGAAAGCGTGCTTGAATAAATACTATTCCTCTTCGTCGCTTTCTGGCATTCCAAAAAAGCTGAAGGCATTCCCACCATAATTACGTGTTTGTACATAATTAGGAAACGAGTCCATTTTAGTATATTTTCCGTGTTCTATGATCAAGGTACCATCTTGATCTAGCAGATTTTGTTTAAAAACAAGCGTTGCTATTTTTTCAAAATCCTTAATGTCGATGTCATAAGGTGGATCTGCAAAAATGATATCATAAGTGCCTCTTGCACGCTCTAGATATTTAAATACGTCACTTTTTATGGTTTGAATTGAAAATTCAAACTCCTCTGCCGTTTTATTTATAAACTGCACACAACCATAATTTGCATCTACGGCTGTAATCTGGTCTGAGCCGCGTGAGGCAAACTCATAACTTATATTTCCTGTACCAGCAAAAAGGTCTAAAACCCTAAGTTGGCTCATATGGTAATTGCTTCTCAGAATATTAAACAATGCTTCCTTTGCCATATCTGTGGTAGGGCGTACGGGTAATTTTTTTGGAGCAGCGATGCGGCGTCCTTTATATTTTCCTGAGATTATTCTTGTCATAGTAGTGTTGCGAGTAGAGATTGAGATCTTGTGAGGCTGGTAGACGGACTATCTTTAATAATAAGATGTCTGATGTACGTATGTGCTATACTATAAAATTCGTCGTCCTTTTCTATAATACCTGTAAGTGTTACAGGTGTATTTTCTGGATTGAGTTCTAGTTGCTCTAGAGTGAATAGTAGGTAATATATAAAATCTTCCTTGGCGCGTATCTCAAACCTATTAATAAAAAGTAGTTTTTTATTCTTTACAACGCCCATCTCAAAATACGAGCTTTGTAAATTTATTAATACTTGAGCTTCTTCATTATTAGAATACTCCGTAAGAAGATGTTTTGCAAATATTGTAGTACTGTGATAATACTCAAACGATCCAAAAGTGTCAAAGAAGAAGTTGTTTACGTTTGAATAGGGCACATAAACATTGATAAGATCATAAAAATCTATGGTGTCGTGAGCTATATAATCAGTACTTAAAATCTTTGTATTAAACTTAAGATAGTCTGCTGCCTTCTCACTATCAAATAGCGCCTGTGGGACAATTGTAAACAATTCGTTAGCATATACCACAGTAACCTTAGAAAAGGGTTGTGCGAGCGCCTCTATCTCTTTGAAAGCCTTTTCTATTTCAACGAGTAGGGTTGTAGGATTCACGTTTTCGCGAAAGCATACTACCTCTGCATCCTTTACGTCCTTAGAATGGATATGTTGAGTAAAAAAAGAAAGTCCATCCAAATGTATTTGGATGGACAGACTATATAATGAGTTAGAATGACCTTGATTAATCATCAACACCGTAACTTTTTGGGAAGTTACTGTTAGTATTAATAGAAACCATTGATCCTATAGTTAATGCATCTCCATTTACACCGTCTACAGATACGATTTGCTTTTCTTTAGCAACATAATCTTTAGGTTGGTCTGCAAGTAATATATCTTTCTTTAAAGAAATTTCAAATACTGGATACATGGTGTTGTTTTTTTCAATTTCTCCAGCGTCCATAGTATACTTTGCATCAATCCCTTCAATAGGTACATTGATCATTGTCTTATAACGATCTGAACCTTTAAATAAAGAATCCTTTACTGACTTAGTTCCTAAAGTATCTATTATTACGATATTCTTTTTTGTGTCGACACGGAAACGCTTAGTTTTCTCTACATCAAGAACCGAAGTATCTCTACGTTGAGTTATTGTGAACTCAGCTGTATCAATAAAACGAACTAGTTTGTCAAAGTCTTTTTCATATTTACCTGTTACAGTTTTATGAGCTAACTGAGCTTTACGTAGGTCTCTCATGTTAGTAATAGCGGCCTTATATCGCTTTTCTTTTATTTCATTAA
This sequence comes from Dokdonia sp. 4H-3-7-5, assembly GCF_000212355.1. NCBI lineage: Bacteria > Pseudomonadati > Bacteroidota > Flavobacteriia > Flavobacteriales > Flavobacteriaceae > Dokdonia > Dokdonia sp. 4H-3-7-5. The sequence goes on along the minus strand of NC_015496.1, from coordinate 3,164,011 downwards.
ATTCTACCTCTCCCCAAACTGCGTTAAAAAGAAGGTAACCTAAAGCGGCAATTACTACCCAAAGTACAAGCTGTATTACTAGTTTCATGTAATGATGTTTAAAATTAGTTATGGTTAGGAACAAATCTACAATTTTTTTTTACACACAAAAATTTATTATCTCATTTTTCATTATGTAATTTGCGAGCATTCTCAACCTCCTATGATTAAAGAACCCAGAGCATTTTACAAGCAGCTAGTTAAAGACTTTGTGCACACACCTACTTTAAAGCAAGACAGGCTGTTAGAGCAATTGTCTACTTTTCTATTTGACACCTCTAAGGATAAAGTGTTTGTTCTTAAAGGGTTTGCAGGTACAGGTAAAACAACAGTAATTGGGACTGTAGTTAAAAATTTATGGCAAGCTGGCATGACATCTGTGCTCATGGCACCTACAGGAAGAGCTGCAAAGGTGGCGAGTAATTACAGTAAAAAACAAGCCTATACCATCCATAGAAAAATTTATTTCCCCAAAAAAGAGCGTGGAGGCGGCGTGTCTTTTAGTCTGCAGCCCAATAAGCATAGAAACTGCATTTTTATAGTTGATGAAGCATCTATGATCTCTGATCGAGCAGCAGAGTCTAAGTTTTTTGATAATGGATCACTACTGGATGATATGATGCAATACATTTATAGCGGTCATAATTGTAAGCTCATTCTGGTAGGTGATGAGGCGCAGTTACCACCAGTAAAGCTTGATATGTCACCTGCACTTGACATTAATTTGCTTTCCATGCAGTATAATAAAAATGTCGAGACCATACAGCTTGATGAAGTAATGAGGCAAGCAGAGGATAGTGGTATCCTTATGAACGCAACCGCTTTAAGAGAGCAACTCTCTGAAGAGTTTTATGAAGATTTTAAATTTGACATCGCAGGATTTACAGACGTGGTGCGACTTATAGATGGCCATGAGATTATGGATGCCATCAATGACTGCTACAGCAGTGTAGGTACAGAAGAGACAGCCATCATCGTACGGTCGAACAAACGAGCAAACTTATATAATCAGCAAATAAGAAACAGAATTCTATTCCAAGAAGAGGAGATATCTGCTGGAGATCACTTAATGGTGGTAAAGAATAACTACTTCTGGATTGATGCAAAAAGTGATGCTGGATTTATTGCAAACGGCGATATTGTAAAGGTGCTAGAAATTCTAGCGATTAAGGAACTCTACGGTTTCCGTTTTGCAGAGGTAAAAGTGCAAATGGTAGATTACCCACAGATGCAACCTTTTGAAACTGTTGTCATGCTTGACGTACTTACCCTTGAGACGCCAGCACTTCCATATGAGCAAGGTGACACCTTATATAAGGAAGTTCAAAAAGATTATGCAGACGAAACTTCTAACTATAAACGTTTCCAAAAAATAAAGAATAATAAATTCTTTAATGCCTTACAGGTTAAATTCTCCTATGCGATCACCTGTCACAAATCACAAGGTGGACAGTGGGATAATGTTTTTATAGAACAACCCTATCTTCCTGACGGTATGAATAAAGATTATTTGAGATGGTTATATACGGCCATCACACGATCTAAAAGTAAGCTGTACTTAATAGGTTTTAAAGATGATATGTTTATAGAAGAGGCTTGATGTTATAGTTTTTTTAGAGCTATTTCCCGCTTTACGTTACAATTCCTCATCGCGGCTACGCCAGCTCTTGCGGTATTTTCACTGCAATCGGGGCTAGGGTTAGGTTAGTACGTTGGCACTTTTCTTTTTCATTCTTACCTTATGCACATTATTAGTTAAGTTTACCGTTATGAGTTTTGAATTAATTGTAAGTATCATTCTAGGGTTTTCTCTAGCGGCATCTGCAGGCTTTAGAGTGTTTGTCCCTTTATTAGTATTAAGTCTCTCGGCTCATTTTGGTTGGTTTCCTGTAAACAATTCATGGGAATGGGTGGGAAGTGTTCCCGCATTAGTGTTACTAGGAGTCGCCACAATTTTTGAAATAGGAGCTTACTTTATCCCTTGGGTAGATAATATTCTAGACACTATATCAGTACCACTAGCTGCAGTAGCAGGTACATTATTAATGGTAGCAACGATGGGAGATATGGATCCTACCATCACTTGGGCACTTGCCATTATTGCTGGAGGCGGAGCAGCGGCAGCAGTTTCTGGCACTACAAGTGCTACAAGATTAGGAAGTACAGCAACCACTGGCGGACTCGCAAACCCGGTAATCGCTGGGACAGAAACAATTGCTGCGACTACAGTCTCTGTGGCAAGTATATTTTCTCCTATTTTGGCACTAATTCTCGTATTATTATTAGTGGGCTTAGTTTGGAAGGTAATTCGTCGTCTTAGAAAAGCATAGCTTTTGTACTCTTTTCATTAACTTCGCTACTTGTTTTGAGGTGATGTATGACGCTGTCGAGAAACTCGTACCGAATTCACTTCGGGAAGCGTAAATACAACCCTTGTAATTTTCTAAAAACATCTCTTTTGAGTAAACAACTTAAAATTATAGCCATGATTCCTGCTCGCTATGCAGCTTCACGTTTCCCAGGGAAAATGATGAAGGATTTGGCTGGTAAGCCAGTAATTGTGCGCACTTACGAGAGTACTATTGCAACAGGACTTTTTGACGAAGTATTTGTAGTTACTGATAGTGAAGTTATTTACAAAGCGGTAGAAGATGCTGGAGGTAAAGCAATCATGAGCATAAAAGAACATGAGTGTGGTAGCGATCGTATTGCAGAAGCTGTTGCAAGTCTTGATGTAGATATTGTGGTAAATGTACAAGGTGATGAGCCTTTTACTACACGAGAAGATCTTGCACCGGTACTAGATGTATTCTATGGCGACGATGCAGATCAAATAGATCTTGCAAGTGTAATGATGCCTATGACTGATGTAGTAGAAATTGAAAATCCTAATAACGTAAAAGTGATTGTAGATAATGCAGATTTTGCTTTGTACTTTTCTAGATCTCCTTTGCCTTACGTGAGAGAAACTACAGCTGATATCACAACCTACAAACATAAGGGAATATATGCTTTTAGAAAGCAAGCTATTTTAGACTTTGCTTCTATGAACATGACACCATTAGAAAAAGCAGAAAAGATAGAATGCATTCGCTTTTTAGAATATGGTAAAAAGATAAAAATGATACGTTCTTCCAAGCTAGCCATAGGAATTGATACTCCAGAAGATCTTGAGAAGGCAATAAAAATTTATAAAGATTTATAAAAGTTATGGGATTTTTTAAATGGATATATAACGATGTTATAGGATGGAAAGCAATAGGTGATTTTTCTCAAGATACTGTAAAAAAAGCAGTGGTAATCGCTGTACCGCATACCAGTTGGCATGATTTCTATATGGGGATTTTATTACGAAGCGCACTTGATGTGAAAATAGGCTTTATAGGAAAGAAAGAACTGTTTAAGTGGCCTATGGGTCTTCTTTTTAAGGCAATGGGAGGCGCACCTATAGACAGAACTCCAGGTCAAGATAAAGTACAGTCTATCGCAGATGTCTTTAAGGATAAAGAAGAATTTAGACTTACAATCGCTCCAGAAGGAACGCGTAAGAAAGTTGATAAACTAAAAACCGGCTTTTATTACATAGCCTTAGCAGCAGAAGTACCTATCATTATGGTAGCTTTTGATTTTGGCAAGAAAGAGCATCGTATTTCTAAACCATTATATCCATCTGGAAATATTGAGGAAGATATGAAAACTATCTATACATTTTTTAAAGGAGCAGTAGGGAAGGTGCCTGAGTATAGTTTTACTCCAGAGGAATAGAAGAATTGTTACAGACGTAAAAAAGGCTCAATTACAAAATAGTAATTGAGCCTTTTTAGTAACATATGTGTTAAACTTATGCTTCAGTGTATGTTCCTGCTGTTTTCTTTCTCCATGCATCCAGCATCCAGCTTGTTTTTTCTAATTCACGTATATATGCTCCAATGAGGTCAATAGTCCCCTCGTCACCAGCCTCATCTGCTTTCTTCACAACAGCACTTAGTTGTTTTAAAATAATTCCATGATCTTCAAGAATGTTATCGACCATATCTCTATCTGATAAATCTGATTTTGCCTCTTTGATGCTTGATTTTTCTAAGTAGTCAGAAAGATTACTAGTAGGTGCAAAACGTAGTGTAAGAATTCGCTCTGCGATTTCGTCAATTTTCAACTTGGCGTCGTCATATAATTCTTCAAATTTAATATGTAAATCAAAGAAATTAACTCCTGAAATATTCCAATGAAAGTTACGAAGCTTTTGATAGTACACGTGGTATTCGGCTAATAGTGTGTTAAGCTCGTTTACAGTATGATTAGTTTTTTCTTTATCTAAGTTTAGGTAATTCATAGTTCTTTTTTTTTGTTTTATGTAAAACTACGAAGTAGTGTTCATTAGTGTTAAAATTAGAGTTGGTTTAGTATAAGTTTAACCCATTATACTAAGATTATCGTAAAATAGACATAGTTCTCTAGACAGTCAAAATACTTTATATTTGCTCAAAATTAATTTTATGAATGACAATTTATATAATCAAGTCGAGGGAAAAAAAGTATTAGTAACGGGAGGAGCTGGATTTATAGGTTCGAATATTTGTGAGGTATTGATTGAGCATGGAGCAATAGTAACTTGTTTAGACAATCTAGCTACGGGTCACAAGCATAATCTTGATGCTATTATGTCAAATCCTAACTTTACCTTTATAGAAGGAGATATTAGAGATATCAACGTATGTAAGAGCGGTGTTTCTAATTGTGACTATGTTCTTCATCAAGCTGCACTAGGATCGGTACCTAGATCTATTCAAGATCCTGCAACAAGTAATGAAGTAAATGTGGGAGGTTTTTTGAACATGCTTATAGCGTCTAAAGACAAGGGGGTGAAGCGCTTTGTGTATGCTGCGAGTTCCTCTACTTATGGTGATTCTCAAGGATTACCAAAGCAAGAAGATATTATTGGGAAGCCATTATCACCATATGCAATTACAAAATATGTAAATGAATTATATGCAGATGTATTTCATAAAACATATGGATTGGATTGTATAGGTTTGCGATATTTTAATGTTTTTGGTCGTAAGCAAGATCCCAATGGGGCGTATGCCGCTGTTATTCCAAAATTTACAAAATTATTAATGGACCATGAATCGCCAGTGATGAACGGTGATGGTACATTTTCTCGTGATTTCACGTATATTGACAATGTTATTCAAATGAATATTCGTGCTATGCTTACCGAGAATGAGGAAGCAATGAATACTGTATACAATGTTGCTTACGGAGAAAGAACTGATTTAAACGAACTTGTTGCGATACTAAAAACTGAATTAAGTCAGTTTGATAGTGAAATTGCGGATGTTGAAATAAAATTTGGACCAAAAAGAGCTGGGGATGTTCCACATAGCCTAGCGAGTATTGATCGCGCAAGAAGTAGAGTAGGGTACGACCCACAATTCAGTATTAAAGACGGACTCAAAGAAGCAATGGCATGGTACTGGAAAAATTTAAAATAGAGTTTTTTGCTTTCGCGAAAGCATAAAAAATATAGATATGACAAAAATAAAGGTAGGAGTTATTGGATTAGGTTATGTTGGATTACCACTGGCTAGGTTATTTGGGACTAAGTACAATACGGTAGGATTTGATATCAACAAAAAACGTATTGCTGAACTTCAATCAGGCACAGATAGTACATTAGAGGTTGCTGACGAAGTGTTACAAAGCGTTCTTAAAACTGATAATAATGACTTAAACGGTTTGTTATGTAGTGCAGATAGTAAGGATATTGAAGATTGTAATTATTATATAGTAACCGTTCCGACTCCGGTTGATAAAAATAACAGACCTGTTCTTACCCCTTTATATAAAAGTAGTGAGACTGTAGGTAAGGTTTTAAAGAAAGGTGATATCGTAGTTTACGAGAGCACTGTTTATCCTGGTGTAACAGAAGATGAATGTGTGCCTGTTTTGGAACGTGTAAGCGGACTTAAGTTTAATGTAGACTTCTTTGTAGGCTATTCTCCAGAACGTATCAATCCAGGAGATAAAGAACACACTGTCGAAAAAATTTTAAAAGTAACCTCTGGAAGTACTCCAGAAATAGGAAAGAAAGTAGATGATTTATATAGCTCTATCATTACCGCAGGAACGCATCTAGCTCCAACTATTAAAGTAGCAGAAGCTTCTAAAGTTATAGAAAACTCACAACGTGATATCAATATTGCTTTTGTAAATGAACTAGCTAAGATTTTTAATTTGATGGGTATTAATACTCATGATGTCCTAGAAGCAGCAGGTACAAAGTGGAATTTTTTACCATTTAAACCTGGCCTAGTAGGAGGACATTGTATAGGTGTAGACCCATATTATCTAGCACAGAAAGCACAAGAATTAGGATATCATCCAGAAATTATTTTAGCAGGTAGACGTCTTAATGATAGTATGGGGGCATATGTAGCTTCGGAGGTGGTAAAGCTTATGCTTAAAAACGATATCAAAGTAAAAGGGTCTGAGTTATTGATTCTTGGAATTACTTTTAAGGAGAATTGTCCAGATGTACGTAACACGAAAGTTACAGACGTTATTAGGCATTTGAAAGAATTTGGGGTTAATGTAACCATTTATGATCCATGGGTAAATGCTGCCGAAGTAGACCATGAATACGGACTAGATGCTCTTACAGAAGTTCCAAACCAAAAATATGATGCTATCGTACAAGCTGTGGCGCATAAAGAATTTGCTTCTTTAGATTTAAATTCTCTTAAGAATGATAAATCTGTAGTTTATGACGTAAAAGGGGTGTTAGGTAATAAAGCAGATGCTAAGCTGTAATGAACATTCTTATTACAGGTGGAGCAGGTTTTATAGGGTCTCACGTGGTGAGACTATTTTTAGAAGTTTTTCCTAAAAGTCATATTTACAATCTTGATATTCTTACTTATGCTGGAAACCTAGAGAACCTTTCCGATGTAGAAGCGTCTAGCAATTATACATTTATAAAAGGGGATATCAATGATGCCCCTTTTTTGATGAATCTGTTTTCTAGTTACCAATTTGATAAAATAATCCATCTAGCGGCAGAATCACATGTTGATAGAAGTATAAAAGATCCTTTAGCATTTGTACAGACTAATATTATTGGTACACTTAATCTTCTTAACGCAGCAAGAAGTATTTGGAAAGAAGATTACTCTTCAAAACTTTTCTACCATATCAGTACAGACGAAGTCTACGGTTCACTAGGTGAAAGCGGACTCTTCACTGAAACTACTTCTTATGATCCAAATTCGCCCTATGCAGCCTCGAAGGCAAGTTCAGATCATTTTGTAAGAGCTTATGGGGAGACCTATGGTTTGCCATATATTATTAGCAATTGCTCTAATAATTATGGTCCTAACCAATTTCCAGAAAAATTAATTCCTTTATTTATCAATAATATTATCGAGGGTACATCTTTGCCTGTTTATGGTGATGGTAATTATACGAGAGATTGGTTATTTGTGAAGGATCATGCGGCTGCAATAGCACTTATATTTGAAAAAGGTATATTAAAGGAAACCTATAACATTGGCGGTTTTAATGAGTGGAAAAATATTGACTTAGTAAAGCTATTGTGTGATATAATGGATGATAAGCTTTCGCGAAAGCGGGATTCTTCAAAATCACTTATAACTTACGCGAAAGACCGTCCGGGTCATGATAAGAGGTATGCAATAGATGCAACAAAAATTGAAAAAGAACTTGGTTGGAAACCATCTGTTACTTTTGAGGAAGGTTTAGAACTTACTGTAAATTGGTATCTTGAAAATAATCAGTGGCTCAAAAATGTAACTTCTGGAGCTTACCAAGAATATTATAAGAAAATGTACTCATAATGAAAGGTATTGTACTTGCAGGCGGCTCGGGCACGCGTTTATCACCACTTACCATAGCGGTAAGTAAGCAGTTGTTACCCGTGTATGATAAACCTATGATTTTCTATCCTATCTCTGTATTAATGCTTGCGGGTATAAGAGAGATATTGATAATAACTACACCTGAAGATAGACACCTTTTTGAGCGTTTACTTGGTGATGGTAGCTCTTTAGGTTGTTTGTTTTCTTATGAAGTGCAAGAATCACCTAACGGGCTTGCAGATGCATTCATAATAGGCGAATCGTTTATAGGGACTGATAAAGTTGCCTTAGTATTAGGAGATAACATCTTTTACGGTAATGGTCTTAGTCAGTTATTGCAAAGTAAGAATGATGTAGATGGTGCGGCTATTTTTGCTTATCCTGTTAGAGATCCAGAACGATTTGGTGTTGTGGCTTTTGATAAGGAAATGAAAGCAACAAGCATTGAGGAAAAGCCTAGTACACCAAAATCTAATTACGCAGTTCCTGGAATTTATTTCTATGATAACGAGGTAGTGGGGATTGCAAAGAAAATAAAACCGTCAGAACGCGGAGAGTTAGAAATTACTACAATTAATCAAGAATATCTCGAGAAGAAAAAACTTTCAGTAGGTATCATGAGTAGAGGTATGTCTTGGTTTGATACAGGTACAGTAGACGCGCTAGATGATGCAACAGAATTTATAAGAGTGATACAGCGCAATCAAAGTACAATGATAGCATGTCTTGAAGAAATTGCTTACAAAATGAATTGGATATCATACGAAGCACTTAAGGCAAGTGCATCAAGGTATGGTAAAGGTGCTTATGCACAATATATAAATACACTATAGTGGAATTTCAAAAAACAGTATTCAAAGATTTAATTATATGCACTCCAAAGGTATTTGAAGATGACCGAGGATATTTTTATGAATCGTATAATTCAGAAGCTTTTGAAAGGTTCGCGGGTTTTTCCCCATTGTTTGTTCAAGATAATCAGTCTAAATCATCTTTCGGAGTACTAAGAGGACTCCATTTTCAGATAGGAAAACATGCGCAATCTAAACTTGTAAGAGTAATTGAGGGTAAGGTGCTAGATGTTGTTGTAGATCTTCGTAAGGAAGAACCTACTTATGGAAAATCTTTTGCTATCGAACTTTCAGGTGCTAATAAAAAGCAGCTCTTTGTACCTAAAGGAATGGCGCATGGGTTTATTACATTGAGTGATACTGCTATCTTTGCATATAAGTGTGACGCGTTTTATGATCAAAAAAGTGAACGTGGACTTGCTTACAATGATGTATCATTAAAGATTGATTGGTTGCTTAACGAGCATGAATTTCTGCTTTCCCCTAAGGATTTAGAAAACCCTATGCTCAGCGAACTTAAAAACATTTCTTTTTGATGAATGTTACTGCGAGTAATAGAGAGGTCACTTTAAAAAAGATTGTAGTCACTGGAGCTCTTGGTCAGCTAGGGATGGCGTTACTAGAGCAGTCTAAGCATCATGCTGATTTTGAGTATATATTTCTTTCTAGAAAGGACCTTGATATAACTTCTCGTGATAATATCTCAATAGTACTAGATAAACATCAACCAGATGTTGTTATTAATACTGCTGCATATACAGCCGTAGATGCTGCCGAAGACGATAAAGATCAAGCTTTCCTTATAAATGAAGCAGCTGTGGGTTATCTCGCCGAGGAGTGTAAAAAGCGAAAATGTGCACTAATTCATATATCTACGGATTATGTTTTTGATGGAGATAAATCCACTGCATATGTAGAAAGTGATAAGCCTAATCCGCAAACAGTTTATGGTGCGTCAAAACTAGGCGGAGAACAATTAATTGAGGCATCCAATATAACAAAATACGCTATTATTCGTACGTCATGGGTTTACAGTGTGTACGGTCATAATTTTGTAAAAACAATGCTGCGATTAGGGGAAGAGAGGGGACAGCTCTCTGTTGTCAATGACCAGTTGGGTTGCCCTACCTGGGCAAATGACCTTGCAGATACTATTTTAACTGTTGCACGAGAATTGAAAGAAGATAGTTTTGGTGTATATCATTTTTCTAATAAGGGAAGTATTACTTGGTATGATTTTGCGAAAGCTATCTTTGAGCACGCACAAATCGATGTGCTCATAACTCCAGTTACAAGCGATTTATTTCCTACCAAAACAAAACGACCTAAAAATAGTGTGCTAGACACGCATAAGATTGAAAAGCAATTTAAAGTTGATACTCCAGAATGGAGTAGTTCGCTACAAAAAATGCTCAAAAGACTAAAATGAATAAATCTTGGAAAACTATCGCAATTCAAGCTGCAATAAAAGCAGGGGAAGTTATTATGGATGTTTATCGTCGTGACTTTGATGTTACACATAAATCAGATAATTTTCCACTCACTGAGGCAGATCTTAAAGCTCATGAAGCCATTGTGACTCAGCTCGAGCAAACTGGGATTCCAATATTGAGTGAGGAAGGAAGTGAAATACCTTTTGAAATTCGTACAAAATGGGATCAATTTTGGATGGTAGATCCTCTAGATGGTACTAAGGAGTTTGTAAAACGCAACGGCGAGTTTACGGTAAATATCGCTTTAGTGGTAGGTCACAGACCTGTTTTTGGTGTGATTTATGTCCCTGTGCATAAAACTATATATGCTGGTGGATCTGATGATGGAGCTAGTTATAAGTTGGTTGGTCCAAAAGATGATATTTCTTGGGAAACGTTGATAAATAAGGTAATCCCGCTTTCGCGAAAGCTTAAAAACTACAATAACCTTAATCATGTCAAAGTAGTCACTAGTCGCTCACATTTAAATTTAAAAACCCAGGAATTTGTAAATGACTTGCAGAATGCAGGTAAAAATACAGAAGTAGTACCATCTGGTAGTGCGTACAAGTTTTGTCTTGTTGCAGAAGGAACTGCAGATGTGTATCCTCGTTTTGGGCCTTGTATGGAATGGGATACTGCAGCAGGAGACGCTATTTGTGAAGGAGTAGGAGGAGCTGTTTATGTTGAGCATACAAGTAAGAGACTATTCTACAATAAAGAATCACTTTTTAGTCCTAACTTCGTAGCACACTAATTGATTTATGAAAATTCTTGTTACTGGCGCTGCTGGATTTATAGGCTATCATCTTTGTAAACGCTTATTGAGCGAGGGTCACACTGTGGTAGGCCTCGATAATATAAATGATTATTATGACCCACAACTCAAGTTTGATAGACTTAAAGAGCTGGGTGTGGTGAGGGAACAGGCAGAAAAGTGGAATACACTTTCTACTAGTAATCTAGAAGACAACTTCCTATTTATTAGATTAAATCTTCAAGATAGGGAAGGGTTACCTATACTGTTTAAAAGAAATTCATTTGATCAAGTCTGTAATCTCGCAGCTCAAGCAGGAGTGCGGTACTCTATAGATAATCCAGAAGTATATGTAGATACTAATATTGTGGGTTTCTTGAATATTTTGGAATGCTGTAGAGATTGTAAAGTTTCAAAATTGGTTTATGCTAGTAGTAGCAGTGTTTACGGTAATAGTAAAGAGGTCCCTTTTACAGAAAAACAGTCTGTAGATGAGCCTATAAGTATTTATGCAGCGACCAAAAAATCTAATGAGTTAATGGCGCATACGTATAGTCATCTATTTAATATAGAGACTATAGGACTACGATTTTTTACCGTTTACGGACCTTGGGGAAGGCCTGATATGGCCATGTTTTTATTTACAGATGCTATATTAAATAAGAGACCTATTAAAGTTTTTAACGAAGGTAATCTCTCACGTGATTTTACATATATATCAGATATCATAGAAGGGGTAATAACAGTAATTACTGGTACTTCGCGGACTAAAAAACCAATCTATAATATAGGGAATAGTGAACCGGTCAAGCTGTTAGATTTTATTACGGTATTAGAATCGGAGTTAGGTATAACTGCTATAAAGCAAATGATGCCTATGCAAGATGGCGATGTACACAGAACATGGGCAGATGTTTCCTCATTACAAAATGATTTTGGCTATGCGCCATCCGTCTCTGTTGCAGAGGGAATTGCAGCTTTTCTAGCTTGGTACAGGTCTTATTATTAAAATTTTAGAGCTTCACTATTCAATTAATTCTGTAAATTGATTTATTACCTTATATTTTGAGTGATGGTATCATTAATTTATATATTTGCGAGCTTAAACAAAATTTATAATGTCTGTAAAAAATATCTGTTGTATTGGTGCTGGCTATGTGGGAGGTCCTACAATGTCAGTCATAGCTCAAAAATGTCCACATATTAATGTTACTGTTGTAGATCTTAATAAAGAAAGGATTGCTGCATGGAATGATGAGGATTTAAATAAGCTACCAATTTATGAACCAGGTTTAGATGCAGTAGTAGGTGAGGCTAGAGGTAGAAACTTATTCTTTTCTACAGAAGTAGACAAAGCTATTGACGAAGCAGATATGATATTTATTTCTGTAAATACTCCGACAAAAACTTATGGGGTAGGTAAGGGAATGGCCGCAGATTTAAAATTTATTGAACTTTGCGCAAGGCAAATTGCTAGAGTTGCTACAACTAATAAAATAATTGTTGAAAAGTCAACTTTACCGGTAAGGACTGCTGAAGCACTTAAGAGGATTTTAGAAAACACAGGTAATGGTGTACAATTTGATATTCTTTCAAATCCAGAATTTTTAGCAGAAGGTACAGCAATAGAGGATCTTCAAAACGCTGATCGAGTACTAGTAGGACGAGAAAATACAGAGAGAGGAATTGCTGCAGCAAAGAAACTTACAGATATCTATGCTAATTGGCTTACTCCAGAAAGAATTTTGACGACTAATGTTTGGTCTTCTGAACTTTCTAAACTAACTGCAAATGCATTCTTAGCACAGCGTGTATCGTCTATAAATGCCTTGTCGGAATTGTGTGAAGTTACTGAAGCAGATGTTAATGAAGTAGCACGAGCAATTGGTTCAGACTCTAGGATAGGTCCAAAATTTTTAAAAGCATCTGTTGGGTTTGGTGGGTCTTGTTTTCAAAAAGATATATTAAATCTTGTATACATTGCAAAATCCTATGGTCTTGATGAAGTAGCAGATTATTGGGAACAGGTCATTATTATGAATGATCATCAAAAAAGGAGATTTGCAAAGAAAATAGTAGAAACATTATTTAATACAGTTTCTGGTAAAAAAATAGTCTTGTTAGGTTGGGCTTTTAAAAAAGATACTAATGATACAAGAGAATCTCCTGCTATATATGTAGCAGATTATTTGTTAAGTGAGCAAGCGGAGGTTGTCGTATACGACCCTAAAGTGCCATCAGAAAAGGTCTATGCAGATTTAGACTATTTAAATACGAGATCTGAATCAGAAAACAAATCATTGGTTACAGTGGTGAGTAATCCAGCTGAAGCATTTAAAGATTCCCATGCGATTGCAGTGTGCACGGAGTGGGATGAATTTAAAAGTTACGATTGGAATTCCATATATAATGATATGTTGAAACCTGCATTTGTTTTTGATGGAAGAGCTATTTTAGATATTGATAATTTAAAATCAATTGGTTTTGATTGTTATAGTGTAGGTAAAGGATAGTTGACCTAGGCATATTTGTTTTATTAATTTATTAGCGTTTATGGTAATTCAGTTTTTTTTTAAAGTATTTACATTTTGTGTATGAAATATATTAATTGCGTTGTACTGATTGTTTTTTTATTGTTTTTTACTATAGGTCATTCTCAATCTTTCGACCCTAGTAATTTAAAGTCACTTGATATTGATGCTTTGTCTGATGAACAAGTAAGTTTATACTGGGAACGTGCACAAGATGAAGGTTATAGTTTAGGTGATTTAGAATTAATAGGTGCATCTCGAGGGCTTTCTAAGAGCCAAATCACTAAACTTAAGCGCCGTATCGAAAGTTTGCCAGTAACCTCAGGTATTGGTAGTTCTTCGCAAGAGGAAGTAGTTGATTCGAAAGTCGTAAGAAAAGCACCAGCTAGCGACGAAAGAAGATTCGGCAGAGGTGAATTGGAAAATACATCTACTTCTATTTCTAATCCCTTGTTCGGGTTTGATTTTTTTAATAACCCAAATATATCTTTTGAACCTGCTCTTAATTTAGCTACTCCAGAAAATTATCAGTTAGGTCCAGGTGATCAAATAACTATATCTGTTTTTGGTGCTGCCGAAGATGTTTTTGAACGCACTGTAGGGGCCAATGGCTCTATAAATATCCCAAATTTGGGGCCAATAGTTTTAAGTGGTCTGACAATAAAAGAAGCAAGAACAAAAGTAAATGGGCGTTTTAAATCAATTTATAGTGGTATTTCAGCCCAAGAAAATAGTCCTTATAGAGTTAATGTTGATCTTTCTCTTACTGGTATAAGAAGAGTTCAAGTTAATATTATAGGCCAAGTAAAGGTTCCCGGCACCTATAGTTTATCAGCTCTTTCAAATGTTCTTAATGCCCTTTATGCTGCTGGTGGGCCTACTGAGAATGGGACTTTTAGAAATATACTTATTGTAAGGGATGGTATTGTTATAGGTAATTTTGATATTTATAAATATATCATTTCAGGAAATACTGAAGGTAATTTATTTATTAAGGATCAGGATGCAATTATTGTAAGACCTTATGATAAGCGTGTAAATGTAACTGGGGAGGTAAAGCGTCCAGGTCTTTATGAGGTCTTACCCAATGAATCTTTTACTGATTTGAGTCTTTATTTCGGAGGATTTACATCAAATGCTTATAAAGAGAAAGTTGTTATTGAACGCGTTGAAGGCGCTCAGCGTTCAGTAAAAGAAATTGACGTATCTGAATCTAATGTAGCCTTGGTAGATGGGGATCTAATTGATATTCAACCTATAACCGATCGTTTTGTTAATAAAATCACCATCGAAGGGTCAATTTATAGGCCTGGATCTTATGAGTTGCAAGCAGATATGAAGCTTTCTGATTTACTTCAAAAATCTCTCGGACCAACAGATGATGCTTTTTTAGAACGCGCGATTTTATATCGTACTAATAAAGGGCTTAAGAAGGAGGCTATTTCTTTTTCTATTAATGAAGTAGTTAGTGGAGATTTTGATATCTTATTAAAAAGAGAAGATGCTGTAAAAGTGTTCAGCAGTAGTTCATTAGAAGATTCAATGACATTATCTATAAACGGAGCAGTAAATGATCCAAAAACAATTCCATTTATTGATGGTTTAAAAGTTGGTGACCTTATTGCTTTAGGGGGCGGGTTTAGAGATGGCGCAGATCCTCTTTCTGTAGATGTTTTTAGACGCGTTGTAGACGAAGATTTAAGCACGGAGAGTAAAATTTTGAAATGGTCTGGAAATGAGGAGCTTTCAGTCGGCATAAATACAGATTTTGAACTGAAGCCTTTTGATAGAATCTCTGTTAGATTTAGAAAAGGTTTTGTCAAGCAACAAAGTGTTTCCGTAAAGGGTGAGGTTTTTTATCCAGGAGAATACTCAATCGTTTCTAAAAACGATCGTGTATCAGATTTGATACAAAACGCTGGAGGCCTTTCGCCATACGCAAATATCAAAGGAGCAACATTAATTAGAAAATTGAGAGTTCGTGATGAAAAAACACAAAGAGCTTTAGTCGAAAATCTGAGTGATGATGGGGAAATTATTAATGAAAATAATGATAAGGAATTCAGAATTGCACTAGATTTAGAAAAGATACTTAGCTCTAATAAAAATAAATTAAAATATGATATTATTTTAGAGGAGGGTGATCAATTAACAATTCCCTCATTCAAGCAAACGGTAGAGGTTCGAGGAGAAGTCCTAGCTCCCGCTCTAATTCGTTTTGATAAGCGAAAATCATTAAAAAGTTATATTAACGGTTCTGGAGGTTTTACCTCAAATGCAAAGAAAGGAAAAGTTTATGTAATTAAGGCTAACGGAGAAGTTTCCTCTACTAAAAAGTTCCTTTTCTTTAGAAACTACCCAGATGTAGAGCCTGGGTCGGTAATTTTAATTCCACCTAAGCCAGAGAGAACAGGTGGCCTGTCTGTACAAGAGATAATAGGTATAACTACTGGGCTAGGGACTTTAGGATTGTTAGTTGATAGATTAGCAAATTAAATAAATTATTATTGACTAATTATATCTCGAAACGATAACTTATGAAGAAGGAAAGTACATTCGATGTAGAGTATATCATAACAAATTTATTAAAATTTAAGAAGTTGATATTATTTTCAACATTTTTTATTTTTGTTATGAGTATTATTATTATGTGGGGTACACCAAAAATGTATAGCTCACATACTTCTTTTATCCTTCAAGTTTCAGAAGGCAAAAAGCTCAATAGCAATATAAGTAGTGTTGCAAAATTGGTGGGTATTAATGTAGGTGGAGGAGGTAATGAAAATTTAATTTATCCTACACTTTATCCAATTATTTTTAAGAGTGGTCCTTTTCAAAAAAAGCTATTAAATTCTGAGATTACTAGTAGTTATGAAAGCTCCCCTATAACAATAAGTGAATATTTAGGTAAATATCCTCAAACGAGCAGCCTCGATGTTATCCTTGGCTATACAATAGGACTTCCTGGAAAAATAGTAAATGCAATAAAATCTAATAAAAGCCCTGCAATTAGTGATCAATTCAAAAAGATATCTGATTCAACCTTAGTTTATCTTTCGCCTAAAGAAGAAGAGAGAATTGGCTTTCTTTATGAAAATCTTAGTCTTGGTGTAAATGAGGATGATGGTATTATAGAGATTAACAGCTCATTTCCTGAAGCTCTAGCATCTGCTCAAATTGCCGGGATTATTCAAAATCACTTGCAATCCTATATAATAGAAAGTAATATAAAAAAGACAAGAACTGAGTTTCAATACATCACTGATCGTTTAGAAGAAGTTAAAGATGATTATGAGATTAAGAGAGCAATTCTTGCAAATTATCAAGATCGTAATATAAATCTTAGAAGTAACATTGCATTAAATAGATTAACTCAACTTGAAAACGATTTTGAACTAGCATCGGAGGTTTATTCAAATGTTCTTAGTGAACATGAGAGTATGAAATTGCAGCTCAAAAGAGATACACCTGTATTTATGACGATAGAACCGCCCGCAGTTCCACTCAATGCAAGCTCTCCCAAGAAGTTAAGAGGTGTAATTCTCATAACATTATTTGGTTCACTTTTAGTTATTGCACTAATCTATTTAAGAATAATTATTCTAGACTATGCGCGTGTATTTTTGAAAAAATAAAAATTGAAGACTCGCATAAAAATTGAAATTTAAAATTTGAATTTAGTATATAATTTTTAATTTAAAATTTAGAAGAAATTTTAAATTGAGAAATAAATAAAACTTAGCAATGAAAAAAATATTAGTAACGGGTGGAGCAGGTTTTTTAGGTTCTCACTTATGTGAAAGGTTATTGAAAGAAGGAAACGAAGTTATTTGTGTAGATAATTATTTTACGGGTAATAAGATGAATGTAATTCATTTGTTAGAAAATCCATTATTTGAATTAATAAGGCACGACGTTACTGAACCTTTTTATGCAGAAGTAGATGAAATTTATAATTTGGCGTGTCCAGCATCACCCCCCCACTATCAACATAATCCCATTAAGACTATTAAGACATCTGTAATAGGGGCCATTAATATGCTTGGTTTGGCAAAGAGAGTAAATGCAAAAATTTTACAAGCCTCAACTAGTGAAGTTTATGGAGATCCAGAAGTTCACCCGCAAACTGAAGAATATTGGGGCAATGTGAATCCTATTGGATTGAGGTCCTGTTATGATGAAGGAAAAAGATGTGCAGAGTCTTTATTTGTGAATTATAAAAATCAAAATGATGTAAAAATCAAAATCATTAGAATTTTTAATACATATGGAACGAGGATGAATCCTTATGACGGGAGAGTAGTCTCTAACTTTATTGTTCAAGCATTGAAGGGGGAAGACATAACCATTTATGGAGATGGTAAACAAACTCGTAGTTTTCAGTATGTAGATGATTTAGTAGAGGGAATGATTAGAATGATGGCTTCAGATGATTCATTTACAGGTCCAGTTAATTTAGGTAATCCTAATGAATTCACAATGCTAGAATTAGCTCAAAATATTTTAAAGCTAACTAAATCACCTTCTAAAATTGTTTTTAGACCTCTTCCTCAAGATGATCCAATGCAAAGACAACCAAACATTTCATTAGCATTTGAGAAATTAGATGGTTGGAAGCCAAAAGTTGAACTTAAAGATGGGTTAGAAAAAACAATAAAATACTTTGAAAAAATAGTCTAGTAATTATTCAAAATTAAGGTAATTCTTGAAGGTTTTTATTAAGCTACTAATTTGTTAAATAATGAATGTTTTAAATTTAATTGGACGAGAGAAGCAATTATTTGCTAAGGATATAGCTCAATACGAAGATGAGTTAGTTGAGATCGTAAGTAGCTCCCGCTTCTTAGTTATAGGAGGGGCAGGCTCAATCGGTCAAGCTGTTACTCAAGAAATTTTCAAGCGAAACCCACTAAAATTGCACGTTGTAGATATTAGTGAGAATAATATGGTTGAACTAGTTCGTGATCTTAGGAGTACTTTTGGCTATATCGATGGAGACTTTAAGACATTTGCATTAGATATTGGTTCTATAGAGTATGATGCTTTTTTTGAAGCAGATGGGGCATATGATTATATATTAAACCTTTCAGCATTAAAACACGTGCGTAGCGAGAAGGACCCCTATACTCTCATGCGCATGATTGATGTAAATATTTTTAATACAGAAAAAACTTTAGGGCAGGCTATTGCTAAAGGAGTAAAGAAATATTTTTGTGTATCAACTGATAAAGCTGCTAACCCTGTTAATATGATGGGTGGTTCTAAAAGAATTATGGAGATGTTCTTAATGAGAAAAAGTGAAGAAATAAATATCTCTACTGCTCGTTTTGCAAATGTTGCCTTTTCAGATGGTTCTTTATTGCACGGATTTAATCAAAGAATCTTAAAAAAACAACCAATAGTGGCTCCCAATGATGTAAGACGATATTTTGTGACTCCCCAAGAATCAGGAGAATTATGTTTAGTTTCTTGTCTTTTAGGAGAAAATAGGGATATATTTTTTCCAAAATTAGATGAACATTTAAATCTTATTTCATTTGCAGATATTGCAATTAAATTTTTAGAACAAAGGGGCTATGAAGCTCATATGTGTTCAACCGAAGAAGATGCGAGGTCTAAAGCTGATACACTAATAAAAGAAGGAAAATGGCCTTGTTTATTTACATCTAGTGACACGACAGGTGAAAAGGACTTTGAGGAATTTTTTACCGAAACAGAAATAATTGATTTAAAGAGATTTAATAATTTCGGAATAATTAAGAATGATGCAATTTATGATCAAGAAACGCTGGAGATGTTTAGTAGCGAGATTAATCATATGAAAAATAATAGACGTTGGGACAAAGAAACTCTTGTAGACTTATTTCATAAAATGATTCCTAATTTTGGACATAAAGAAACTGGAAAATATTTAGATTCAAAGATGTAATCTATTTATCATCATACCATTAATGAAGAACGCAAATAAAGTAGTATACAATACAGGAATACTTTACCTAAGACTAATTTTGGGATTAGTTATTGGATTGATAACTACACGATTTGTTTTAGAAGCTCTTGGTGAAACTGATTACGGTATTTATATGCTTGTAGCTGGTATAGTAGCAATGTTAGGGATTTTAAATTCTAATATGTCTAATACATCCATGCGCTTTATTGCTCATAGTTTAGGTTCTAATGATGAAAAACTTCTAATAGCTACATTTAATACTACGCTGTTTTTACATTATTTTGTAGGTATTGTTGTTGTTATTTTGATGTTATTTGGCGGATATATACTATTTGAAAATTTTTTGAATATACCCCTAGATAAAGTTTTTGATGCTAAGGTGATTTTTGGATGTATGGTGCTCACTACTTTAATTACAGTTATATCAGTGCCTTATGATGCCTTAATAAATGCTCACGAAAATTTAATTGTTTTATCGTTAGTTGATATTGTAGGTGATATTCTAAAATTATTAATAGCTATTTATTTACTCTATAGCGATACTGAATTATTAATTCAGTATGGTGTTTTAATGCTTGGAGTTCAAATTATTCTTAGAGTAATTAAACAGGTTTATAGTAGAGTAAACTATAAGGAGAGTAAAGTAATTTACGCTGCTTTTGATAAAAAATTAATGAAATCTATTCTTAATTTTACAGGGTGGAATTTGTTTGGATCACTTGCCGCTGTTTCTGTAATTCAGATAAGGAGTATTTTACTCAATTCCTTTTTTGGTGTAAGAATTAATGCAGCAGAAGGTATTTCAAAGTCGGCTAGCACAGCTTTAAACATGGTATCCACGAGTATGACAATGGCAATAAATCCACAGATGGTAAAAAGCGAGGGTAGTGGAGACAGAGAGCGTATGATTTATATAACTAAAGTAAGTGCAAAATTTTCAATATTTTTATTTGGTCTATTTGCAGTTCCTGTATTTATTGAAGCACCATTATTACTTGAATTATGGTTAGTAGAGATTCCTGATTTTGTAGTAATTTTTTTCCAGATCACGGTTCTTACATTACTTTTAGAAAAATTCACATTTCCAATAACTGATGCAATTCGGGCAATTGGAGATATTAGAAAATTTCAAATAACTGAAACGTTTCTTTTTTTGTTAAATATTCCAACCGCATATTTATTATTTAGCTTTGGTTATAGTCCATCTTCTATATATATCGTCGGATTATCTATTTCCGGTCTAGTTTTTTTCAATAGATTATACTTTGGAAAGAAAATAGTTGGAATAAAGCCATATAATTACATTCTTGAATCTATCATCCCTGTTATTATTCCAATATCTATATCTCTTATAATCGCACTACTGTTCTACTTTAATATGAAAAGCGGGTTTTTTAGATTATTAGTCGTCTCATTCTCTTTTGGATCCCTTTTAACTGTAATGTTCTGGAAATACGGTATTAATAAAAATGAAAAGGATAAATTTATACAAATAGCCAACACATTTTTAGCTAGGTTTAAAAATAAGTAGTAAATATTTAATTTTAGTATGAAAAAAAATAGTGAAACTCCCGTATTGCTAATAGCTTTTAATCGACCTGATACTACAATTAAAGTGATGGAAACATTAGAATTGGTACGACCGAAAAAGTTGTATGTAGCAATCGATGGACCTCGATCAGGCCGACCAGAAGAAAGAATATTGGTAGAAGAAGTTATTAAAATTACTAAGAATATTTCTTGGGAATGTGAAGCTCACTACTTAATAAGGGAATATAACGTAGGGTGTAAAAATGGCGTTTCTGGAGCTATATCGTGGGTGCTTGAAAAGGATGACAGAGTTATAATAATAGAAGATGACATAATAGCTGTTCCAGAGTTTTTTAACTTTGCAGAAGTGCTATTAGAACGGTATAAAGATGATGAACGAATAGGAATGATTAGTGCAAATAATTATACTCCTACTCCGTCAACTAGTGATTATTTACTTACTAATTATGGTCATATATGGGGTTGGGCTACTTGGAAACGTGTATGGGAGAAATTTGATGTAGCAGTACCACAAATTTACAATACCTTAGAAAATAATCTTTCTGAAATGGAATTTGCAAGTAATAGTGAAAAGAGATATTTTAAGAAAAGCTTTAGTAAGCTGGCTACTCAGCTTAAAAATAACTCAGAGAACACTTGGGATCATCAATTTGGATTTTTTAGATTTCAGAATAAATTACGATCTATAGTTCCTAGAGTAAATCTTGCATCTAATATTGGTGAGAATAGTTCCCGTGATGATAAAATTAGCTCTAAGCCTTTGGAACATTTTTATCCATCAGATAAAAAATTTAAACTTACAAACCATCCTGTAAGTTTAAAATGGAATAAGGCTTATGACAAGCACCATTTCAAAAACCATATTGATAAGCTTTCTCTTTTGCAAAAAGTAAAGATTAAATTAAATCAAATAAAAAATTAGTTATGGATTATAAGATTCCATTGTTTCAACTCAATTTTGGAGAAGAGGAAATACAAGCAGTAACAGATACGATACGTTCTAAATGGATTTCCACTGGGCCAAAATGTCAGGAGCTTGAGGAACAATTTATAGAAATGTTTGATGTTAAGCATGCAATAAGCGTTTCAAATTGCACCGATGGTTTGCATCTAGCAATGATAGTTAATAATATAAAACAGGGTGATGAAGTAATCTGTCCATCCCTCACATTTGCAGCATCTGTGAACTGTATCCGTTATGTTGGTGCGACACCAGTTTTTTGTGATATTGGAGGGTTGGATAACATGAATATTACCCCAGCTGAAATTGAAAAAAGAATAACCTCAAAAACCAAAGCAATAGTGGTTGTTCATATGGCTGGTTTTCCTGCAGATATGGATGGTATAATGGCGCTTTCGCGAAAGCATAACCTTAAAGTTATAGAAGATACTTGTCACGCTCCCTTGTCACAGTATAAAGGCAAGACATTAGGCACTATAGGTAGTATGGGTACATATAGTTTTTTTTCAAATAAAAATATAAGTACTGGTGAAGGAGGAATGATTATAACTAATGATGATGAAATCGCTGCTAGATGTAGGCTATTAAGATCTCATGGTATGACCACAATGTCTTACCAAAGGGCAAAAGGGCACGCCACTTCGTATGATATTGTAGAGCTAGGGCATAATTTTAGATTAGATGATATTAGAGCATCTATAGGTGTTGTGCAAATGAAAAAATTAAAGGCTGATCTTGATAGAAGGCAGAATGTGCGCAAATATTATATTGATGCGTTGCAATCTATAGATCAGGTTATTGTACCTTTTTGTGATAACACAGAGTATGTATCTAACTATATAATGCCTATAGTATTAAAAGACAGCACAGAGGCAAATCGAGATGCATTAAGAGCGCATCTTCACGCTCAAGGAATACAAACCAGTAATCATTATCCACCCATTCATAAATTCTCTATTTATAAGGAATACACGACAAAGCTTCCAGTAACCGAGTATGTTTGTGCAAATGAGATAACATTACCAATGTATGCTGCACTTACAAAGGAGGATGTTGAGTTCATAGCTCTTACTATTAGAAATTTTTATTCTTAAGAAGAATGCAGCAGTCAATTCTAATCTTTGGAGGTTCAATTTTACAGAGGTCTCTTATCTTAAAGTGCAAAAATAGAGGGTTGAGAACTATTGTGATCGATCCAGACCCTAATGCTTTATGTAAAAAAGAAGCGACAGTATTTGAAATAGTCGATGGGCAAGATTATGAAAAGACTTTAGCTATTGCTCGTCGCGAGAGTATTTGTGGTGTTATAACAGCAGCTTCCGATAAGCCACTAGTGATGATGGCGCGTGTAGCAGAGACTTTAAAGCTTCCATTTATAAGTGAGGAAACTGCAATAATTTCGACAAATAAGTTTTTAATGAAAGAATTATTCCTCAAGAATAATTTACCTTGTGCTAAAGGGGTGGAACTAGCTGCTGCAAAGGAGTATTTAGGAAGTTTTCCAGTTATTATAAAACCTTTAGATAATTCAGGTAGTCGTGGTGTAGTGTTATGTACTACAATGGATGATCTGAGAGTTAACTTTGTTGATACCTTTAAGTATACTAAAAAAAACAAATTATTAGTTGAAGAATTTATTGAAGGTAAGGAATACTCTATCGAGGGGCTGCATTTTAATGGCAATCATAAAGTAATTGCTTATACAGAAAAAGAAACGACACCATTTCCTTATAATGTAGAATTAGGACATAAACAGCCTGCAAATTTATCTGACGATATTAAATTAGAAATTAGTGATTTGTTATGCAAAATTGGTAGGGCTTTTAATTTTGTAAATTGCGCATCACATACCGAGATAAAAATTCAAAATAATCAGATATATATTATTGAAACAAGCCCAAGATTAGGTGGTGATTTTATAACTTCACATTTAACTCAATTATCTACAGGGTCTGATATTGAAGACTATCTCATTACAATATCACAGCGTAATCTGCCAAAAATCACAAGCGATGTAGGGAAGAGTTCCTTAATTAAATTTTTTGAATTTAATGCAGGATTAACAGTTCTTGAAGAATGGAAATCGACTATTAAAGATGATTCTATAGTTCATTTAAGAGTTGCATTGAATAAGGGAGATGTAGTGCCAAGGATAAAAAATAGTCTTAATAGATATGGAGAGGTTATCTTTCAGGGAAATGATATTTATAATTTGGAGTGTAATTACTCAAAATTATATGATTTAATGTTAACAAATCTTAGCTAATAATTATATGTTAGAAAGTAAAAGAATTAGATTACGCCCTTTAAAATTTCAAGATAAGTTGAAAATGCACGAATGGAGAAATTCATTGGATCTTATTAGATTAACTCAAGGTATTCGTTTTCCAAAAACTATTGAGATGGAAACAAGCTGGTTTGAAAGTATTTTGAATGATATATCTAATAAGAATGTTTATTTTGCGATAGAAACTATTAGTCAAGATGAATTTATAGGCGTTGTTCAACTAAACAATATAGATCAAATATCGGGAACATCGACGCTAGGTTTTATGATAGGAGATTCTAAAAATCAAGGCCAAGGTTACGGGAAAGAATTTGTAGAACTTATAATATCATATGCTTTTAATATTTTGAATTTGAGAAAGATAACGAGCTACGTAGTTGATTATAATAGAAAGTCACTTAACTTGTTTGAAAAATTAGATGGTTTTAAGCAAGAGGGAAAACTGGTTGAACATTTTTATTTTGAAGATTCTTATAATGATGTTCTAATTTATTCCATATTTAAGGCAAATAATCAAAGCTTTGGACAAAATAAATAAAATTAAAATTATCTGGCTTTGTAGTTTTACAAGTTCGGAATTGCAATCAAAGCTGTCTTATTCATATCATCCAGTAGTTTCTCCTTGGATATCAGATTTAATAGAATTATTTAGGCATAGGGAAGATATAGAATTAACTATTATTTCACCAAATTACTACACGAATAATTTTGCTAAGACTAACATTGGAAATATTAAAATTATATTATATAAGTATAGGTCTGATTATCTACCAGCAAAATATTATAATTTAAAGTTTAACTTTAGAAAGGTTCAAAAGCGTGTAAATAAGTTAATTAAGGGTATTGCTCCTCATTTGATTCACCTTCATGGGTCTGAAAATCCGTTGTACGCTGTAGGTGTATTGAGAATAAAATCAATTCCTATTTTAATTACAGTTCAAGGCTTTGTTCATTTATCGAGAAAACCAAGGAATATATTAAAAAACTATGTTAGATGGAATCGAATTCGTATTGAAAATAAGATTAACAGTGAAGCATTATACTTCACCAATGCTAGTCAAGACGTATACAACATATTGAGGATTATAAATAAAAATGCAAAGATTTATAGTTCTCATTATCCCACTAAAAAGCCTAAAGTAAAAGTAGGTGATACACCTGTTATTTATGATTTAGTCTATTATGCGAGAATAACTAAGGATAAGGGAATTGAAGATTTTATTGATGCCATAGCTTTGTTAAAGTTTAAGAATCCGAGAATTCAAGCTATTATTATTGGAGGAGGTTCTAATGAATACGTTTTATATATTAAAAATAAAATATCTTCACTTGGTTTAGACGAAGCGATTGTTTTTGCAGGCTATCAAGAGACTCAAGAAGACGTATTTCGCCTCGCAATTTCGGCACGTTTGTATGTACTTCCTACACATTTTGATGGTCTTCCTGGGTCTCTCAGAGAAGCAATGTTCATGCGTTTACCAATAGTTGCCAATGCCGTTGGAGGTATACCAGAATTAAATAGGATAAAGGAGTGTGTTGTTTTAAGTAAAAATGGGGATGTAAATGATTTAGCGAACAAAATTGAACTTGTTTTAAGTAATAAGGATAGAAGGGATACATTAATAGAAAACGCATATGAATTAATTACAAGTATCTACGATAATTCTAAAATCCCAAAAACTTACTTAGATATCTATCAAGCAATTTTATCTGAGCAAAAAAATAAAAATATATTATGATAAAAAAGGAAACACTATTTGTAGATAAAACGTGTTCAATATTACAGGCACTCGAAAAAATGGATTCCCTTAAACGAAAACTACTTCTAGTCATGGAGGGTGATATATTCAAGAGTGTTCTTAGTATAGGGGACATTCAAAGGGCTATAATTAATAAAATCCCATTAGAAAGTCCTATCGGAGGTATCTTAAGATTAGAAATTACTGTCTGTTCCGATCTTGAGCCAAGAGAAGAAGTTAAATCAAAAATGCTCAAAGCACGTACAGAGGTAATGCCTATTATATCTCAAAATGGCAAGTTAATCGATATTTTATTTTGGGAAGAAATTTTTGGATCCATCAAGAGAAAGAAAGATATATCGCTTAATTTACCAGTGATTATTATGGCTGGTGGAAAGGGAACACGACTTCGTCCTCTAACAAATGTATTCCCTAAACCTTTATTACCAATTAATGAAAAAACAATTATAGAGGACATAATGGATCGCTTTGTTGATGTTGGATGTAATAATTTTTTCATATCTGTAAATTATAAAGCGAAGACGGTAAAGAGTTATTTTAAAGATTTAAACAATAGTGATTATAATATTTCATATTTTCAAGAAGATAAACCTTTAGGAACTGCAGGTTCGATGTTTCTTATAAGGGATAAAATCAGAACTCCATTTTTTGTATCTAATTGTGATATATTAATTGATCAAGACTTAGAGGAAATTTATGAATATCATAAAAGAAATGAAAATAAAATTACGATAGTTTCTGCACTTAAAAGTTATAAGATTCCTTACGGTACTATAGAGACTGGAGACAACGGTTTACTAAGTAAAATGGATGAAAAACCTGAATTAGTATTTCAAATAAACACAGGAATGTACTTATTGGAACCAGAGATGCTACATTTAATTCCAGAAAACACTTTTTATCATATCACAGAACTTATTGACAAGGTTAAAAATGAAAATCATAATGTTGGAGTATTCCCTATCGGAGAAAATAGTTGGCAGGATATTGGAAATTGGAATGATTACAAGAGTGTTTTAAAAGTCTGATTATGAGTATTTTAAAAAAAATTTATAAATATATATATATTAATATTTCAGCAAAATTAAACCATGAAAGATATGCTAGAAATATTGGTGTGAATGCAGGAGAGAACTTGCATATTTATGGTAATCCAATAGGAATGTTTGGTACTGAGCCTTGGTGTATTAAGTTAGGAAATGATGTTCATATTACTAGAGAAGTCGTATTTATAACACACGATGGCGGAACCCTATTGTTTAGAGATAAATTTCCTGATTTAGAGATAACTTCTCCAATAACTGTTGGTAATAAAGTCTATATTGGGGTTAGAAGTATTATTCTGCCTGGGGTTACGATTGGAAATAATTGTATCATTGGTGCTGGTTCTGTTGTTACAAAAAATGTTGAAGATAATTCAGTTGTAGCCGGGGTTCCTGCTCGGTATATAAAATCTACAGATGATTATCTGAAGAAGATTCAACAAAACTCATTGAAAATAGGTCATCTCGTCGGGAAGGAAAAAGATGACGAATTAAAAAAAATTTTTAATTATCAAAAAACAAAATCTTAGTTTTTTACCCTATCTATGCATCGTATTTTTATCATACTTATGATTATTGCTTGTGGAATTCTTTTTTCTGTGGAGATTCCAGAAAGATCGTATGAAAAAAGGCGTAAACAATTTATTGCCATAATTGTTTTTATCCTTGCTCTACAATCTGGCCTTAGAAATTGGGCAGTCGGTGCCGACACGTATCAATACAATGTTCTTTGGAAACAAGCTGAAAATACTAATTGGAATTCTGTTTTAAACAAACTTTTTACTCTCTCAGGTAAGGATCCATTCTATCTCTTTTTTCAAAAAGTTATTCAGATTTTTACATTAGATTATCAAGTATATTTAATGATTGTTGGTTTCTTTTTTATGATTCCTTTTGGTCATTTTATGTATAAAAATACTACTAGCATAAGGCATATAGCAGTCGCTTTTATTATATATATGGGTTATTATTATGGGTTTTACTCTATTACAGGTATACGTCAAACACTTGCTACTGCTGTTTTATTCATAAGTTATGAGCATTTAGTTAAGCGTAACATTTGGAGGTTTATACTTCTCGTATTAATTGGGTCATTGTTTCATATATCTGCATTAGTTTTTCTGCCTCTTTATGCTGTTGTAAAATTGAATAGGCCTAAATTGATTTTTGGTTTGTCAATTATTACTTTCCCTGTAGTCATGTACTTCAAAAATTACCTCGCGTTATTTTTTGTTACTATTTTTGGTGTTGAAGATAGATTTGGAGTTTATGCGGAGCAATACAAAACAGGTGGGTCATTAATACTAACTGCTTTTCAAATCGTGCTTGGTATTATTGGCCTTATATTAATGAAAAAAGCAACAAAAGACAATTACCGCGTTGTGGTAATGTACAATGTTTTTGCTCTTGCCCTATTTTTTCTCCCATTACAATGGGTAAACCCTAGTGCAGGAAGAGTAGCTCAGTATTTTGCTATTATAATGATGGTTTGGATTCCATTTCTTTTAGATGCATCTAGCTCATCGTCGCTGCATTCTAATAAATTTAGGGGAGTTACATATAGTCTAGCAACTGTAGGATTCATATTTATTACCATATTTGCTATACAGTCCTTAGATGAGTATAAGTTCTTCTGGCAATATATGAAAGCGCCCTACGGGTCTTAATCTAAAACAAAATTAATTATGCTTAAAAATAAAATATTATTAATTACTGGAGGAACTGGTTCATTTGGAAACGCAGTATTACAGCGTTTTCTACATACAGATCATTTCAGTGAGATTAGAATATTTTCTCGTGACGAGAAGAAACAGGATGATATGCGTACTGCACTTAAAAATAATAAATTGAAATTTTATATAGGTGATGTGCGCAACTATGATAGTATTGAAAGAGCTAGCCGTGGTGTTGATTATATTTTTCATGCTGCTGCATTGAAACAGGTCCCTTCTTGTGAGTTTTTTCCTCTAGAAGCTACTAGAACCAATGTATTTGGCACGCAGAATGTAATTGATGCAGCAGCTTTTAATAAAGTAAAAAAAGTAATTTGTTTGAGTACAGATAAAGCGGCATATCCCATTAATGCAATGGGTATTTCTAAAGCGCTTATGGAGAAGGTGGCCGTTGCTGCCTCTCGCAATAATCCTGACACTACAGTATGCCTAACTCGATATGGTAACGTTATGGCCTCTAGAGGCTCTGTAATACCCTTATTTCTCAAACAAATACAAGAGGGAAATCCTATTACAATAACAGATCCTAGTATGACGCGTTTTCTTATGTCTCTAGAAGAAGCTGTAGAGCTAGTTCTTTTTGCTTTTGAGCATGGAAATGCTGGTGACCTATTTGTAAATAAAGCACCAGCAGGAACAATAGGTGATCTTGCTCAAGCTCTTAAGGAATTATGTAAGGCAGATAACGATATAAAGATTATAGGCACAAGACACGGAGAAAAATTATATGAAACCCTCTGTACTAGAGAAGAGATGCTTAAAGCAGAAGATATGGGAGAATTTTATCGTATCCCTGCAGATAATAGAGACCTTAACTATGCACAATATTTTTCTGAGGGAGAAGATGCGGCTGCTGAGATAGAAGATTATAACTCTCATAATACAGAGCAAGAGGATGTTGAAGGGATGAAACAATTACTATCAAATTTACCTCTAATTAAGAAGCAAGTGTTTGGCGAAGATGTTTCTCAATATCCAAATTAAAAATCATGAAGCAATTTCCTTACATTATTAAAGGAAAGTCATTCAAAGATATTCGAGGAGAACTGGTTTATAACAATGACTTTGATGCATCCCAAATCAGAAGGATGTATTCGATAACTAATAGTGTAGATCGTCCTGTACGGGGATGGCAAGGGCATCAGATTGAGAAGAGGTGGTTTTCTTCTTCAGTTGGACAAGTGAAAATTGACGTCATAAAAGTTGATAATTGGAAAGTACCCAACCCTAAAGCATCTATAGATAGTTTTCTTATTTTCGCGCAAAGCGGAGATGTGTTATTTGTGCCAGATGGTTATATTACGAGAATTAGCTCATTAACGGAAAATGCAACAATTCTTGTATTTTCAGATTATTTGATGGGAGAAATACAGGATGATTATAAATATGATCTTGATTATTTCAATTCAAACACTCCAATGTAGTTACGTTTAAAAACTAACTTTAAACGCTGATCTAATTGGTCGCTAAATGAGATTCGATAAAAAGGGATAAAAATATATTATGAAATTTATAGGTATAACAGGAGAAGCTGGATTTGTAGGTAATCACCTTAAAATGATAATTAATACTAGACCTGAAGATTTTACACTAGTCCCTTTTGAACGCTCTTTCTTTGAAAAAGATTCTAAGATGGATGAATTTGTAAATAAATGCGATGCTATAGTTCATCTTGCTGGAATGAATAGGCACGATAATCCTCAGGTCATATATGATACTAATGTTAATCTTGCAGAAAGCCTTATATCCTCATTAAAGCGTACTAAATCTAGAGCACACGTACTTTTTTCATCCTCATCTCAAGAAGGTAGAGAAAATCTTTATGGATCTTCAAAAAAGAAAGCGAGGGAGTTACTCAATAACTGGGCTGAGCAAGTTGGTGCTACATTTACCGGAATGATTGTTCCTAATGTTTTTGGTCCATTCGGTAAACCTTTCTATAACTCAGTTGTAGCAACATTTGCCCATCAAGTTTCAAAAGGAGAAGTACCTACTATTCAAATTGATGGTGAGCTTAAGCTCATTTATGTATTAGAGCTCGTACAAGAAATTTTGGATAAAATTAATGACAGTATACACGAACCTGAGTATGTGATTTCTCATACCGCTGTCGCTAAAGTTTCAGAAGTTTTAAATTACTTTCAAAGCTTTAAGAATACCTATCAGGATCTTGGAGTGATCCCAGTGATGACCAACACTTTTGAATTACATCTATTTAACACCTATCGATGTTATATGGATATAACATCGCATTTTCCTGTAAAATTTACGCAACATACCGATCCAAGAGGTAGTTTTGTTGAAATAATTAGATTAGGAGTAGGAGGGCAAGTTTCATTTTCGACTACAGTTCCAGGTATAACTAGAGGAAATCATTATCATACTAGAAAGATAGAGCGTTTTGCAGTTATTAAAGGAAAAGCTTTAATTCAATTACGCAAGATAGGTACAAACGAAATATTAGATTTTTACCTTGATGGTGATGAGCCAGCCTACGTAGATATGCCTATATGGTACACTCATAATATAAAAAACATAGGAGATGATGTTTTATATACCAATTTTTGGATTAACGAACCTTATGATGCAGCTGATGCAGACACTTATTTTGAAGAAGTTTAAGTAAAAAATATGAAAAGATTAAAAGTAATGACCGTCGTAGGTACGCGTCCAGAGATTATACGTTTATCAAGAGTACTTGATGCACTTGATGCTTCGGAAGCCATTGAGCATATTCTAGTACATACTGGGCAAAATTATGATTATGAACTTAATCAAATATTTTTTGATGACCTTGCTATAAGAAAACCGGATTATTTTCTTGAAGCTGCAGGTAAATCAGCAACGGAAACTATAGGTAATATTCTTATAAAAATAGATCCTCTTTTAGAAGAGATTAATCCAGATGCATTCTTAGTTTTAGGAGATACAAATAGCTGTTTATGCGCTATTCCTGCAAAAAAGCGCCACATACCTATATTTCATATGGAGGCAGGTAATCGTTGCTTTGATCAGCGTGTGCCAGAAGAGACAAACAGGAAAATTGTTGATCACACAGCAGATGTAAACCTTACCTATAGCGATATTGCGAGAGAATATTTACTTAAAGAAGGGTTACCTGCAGATAGAATTATAAAAACGGGGAGCCCTATGTTTGAAGTTCTTAATCACTACTTACCTAAAATTAAAGCTAGTGATGTTCTATCTCGTTTAAACCTTAAAAAAGAGAATTATTTTGTTGTTTCTGCCCACCGTGAGGAAAATATAAGTAGTGAGGTTAACTTTACGAACCTTATGCGGGGGTTAAATGATATTGCAGAAACTTATAGTAAACCTATCATAGTAAGTACACATCCACGTACTCGAAATATGATTAATAAGAAAAACATTACAATGCACAGTAATGTACAGTTTTTAAAACCTTTAGGTTTTCACGATTACAATGCACTACAAATGTACAGTTATGCTGTGTTATCAGATAGTGGTACAATTTCTGAGGAATCCTCTATTCTCAATTTTCCTGCTCTCAATATAAGACAGGCACACGAGCGTCCAGAAGCTATGGAGGAAGCCTCTGTAATGATGGTAGGCTTATCACCAGAAAGAATAATGCAAGGTCTTTTACAACTCAAGAGACAAGAAAGAGGAGCCAGTCGTAATTTTAGAACGGTTGCAGATTATAGTATGCCTAATGTAAGTGAGAAAGTCGTACGTATCATATTAAGTTATACGGACTATATAAAACGCACTGTCTGGAGTGAATCATTATAATGGATAAAGGAACTATAATATATATAGGAGGATTTGAATTGCCAGACAAGAATGCTGCAGCACACCGAGTAATAGCAAATGGGAAGCTATTACGCGATATAGGGTATAATGTTCATTTTATGGGAATATCAAATGAAAGAATTTATTGTAATAAAACTTTTTATGGTTTTAACTCAAGTGCATTAAAATATCCTAATTCTATTATTTCTTGGTTTGAATATATAACTACTTTCAAAGATTATATAAAACTTATTGAGTCCTATAGTAATGTCCACTCTATAATATGTTATAACCTTCCTTCTGGATCTCTATATCGTTTACTAAAATATTGTAAAAAAAAAGAAATAAAAATTTTTTCAGACTGCACAGAATGGTACATCGCACCCAAAACAGGTAATTTTTTAGCTAGAACGGTAAAGTCTTGGGATATTAAACTTAGAATGAATAATCTTCACATAAAATTAGATGGAGTTATTGCTATAAGTTCCTATCTAGACACTTATTATAGTAATCAAGGTGTTCAAACATTGCAGATACCACCTTTGATCGACAAGGAAGATTCTAAGTGGCCTACTAATATACTTCAAAAAAACAATACAACTGTTAATTTAATTTATTCCGGATCTCCCTTCGCTCTAACAAAAGGATCAGAGGTAAAGGACAGGCTTGATTTAATAATTGATGGTCTTTATTTGATTTCCAAAACTTTTACAGACTTTAAATTGACCATCTTAGGAATGGATTTAAGTGGCTTTCTGATTGTATTTCCTGACTACAAAGACAAACTATTGTCTCTAGGTGAATTAATAGATTGGAAAGGTCGTGTTCCTCACAATGAGGCCTTAGATTTATTGAAAAAGAGTGATTTTTCTATTTTCTTAAGAGATACTAATTTAGTTACTACAGCTGGCTTTCCAACAAAATTCGTTGAAGCTCTTTCTTGCGGTATTCCTGTGCTTACTAATAGAAATAGTAATTTAGCAGACTATCTGATTGAAGGAAAAAATGGTTTTTGGATAGATACAAGTAGTGAGGATTCTGTTTATGATTCACTTTCAGAAGTATTTAAAATAAATAAAAATGATCTAAAAATTTTAAAAGAAAGCGTGTTAAAGGATAAAATATTTGATTATAGAAGTTATATGACTGTTTTTGAAAATTTTTTGAAATAATCTATGAAAAAGTTTACTTTTTTTCTAACCTTAAATGTAATTTTTGTGCTTTATTCTTGTGGTACAAATGAGCTACTTAAAGTCGATACCAAACTTGCAAAAAAGCAATACAACAAAGTGTCGGATTCATTGAATAAAGACTTAACTATTAATGAGAGTTTTTATCTCACCTATGCGAAAGTTACCGACTATTTACCAAAAAATTATTCTGTATTGGGAGATATAGACTATACTAATTATATTCAGAAAGCTTTAAATGAAGAGCGAAATTTAATCTTTCCTAATTTTCCCTTACTAGTTAATGATAAAGGTATAGCAGTAAAAAGTAATTCTATAGTTATATTTCCAGAGGGTTCTAAGTTAATTTTATCACCATCAGATAAAGTTTGGTATACTATATTAGCTCTAAATAATGTCGAAAATGTAAAATTATATGGGCCGATAATAGAGGGCGATAAGTATAGAAGGCTAAAACCAAATATAACAGAAGGTGAGTGGGGAATGGGTATATGGATGGCCTCGGCACGAAATATTGAAATTTATGCTCCTAAAGTTGAGAAGTGTTGGGGAGATGGTATTTACATAGGGAAAGGTGATATAAACAAACCCAACAATAAAATTTTGATAACTGATCCGTATATAAATGATAATAGGCGGAATGGAATTTCTATTGTATCTGGTAAGAATGTAACTATTAATAATGCTATTATTTCCAATACGAATGGTAAAAGCCCAGAGGCAGGTATTGATATAGAACCCAATGGAAACGACGACGTAATTGAGAATATAACTATAAATAATCCACACACTATAAACAATGCTTATTTGGGAATCGTTGTATCCTTAGGTAGTATGGTAGGTGAAAAGGCTAAAAATGTTTCTGTAGAAATTAGAAATCATAAAGACGAGTATTCATACCACGGCTTTGTGCTGGCATCGATTAGAAAAGAAGTCAATAAAAATGATAAAAAAATACGAGGAGATATAAATATTGTAGAGCCTGTTTGGAAATTTAATAAAGTTCCATATGCCTTAGGAGTAACGAGAGGATTATTTCCATCGTTGAAAATAGACAAGCCTATTATTTTTACTGTAGAAGATACCGTCAATGCAAATCAAAAATTGATCAATAGACTAAGCACCATTAAATTTGATGGAAGTTTAGAAATTACAAAAATCTAACTCTTTAAAATTTGAACAATAAAAAATTAATAAGAATAACAACGGTTCCTATTTCTTTAGACAAGCTTTTAGAGGGACAACTTTCTTTTATGAAAGAGCACTACGAGGTCACAGCTGTTTCATCACAAGAGGAGGAGCTTAAAAGAGTAGCAAGCAAGCAAGGGGTGCCGTTTTTTTTTCTTCCTTTAACAAGAAAAATTACTCCTTTAAAAGACCTTAAAGCTTTATATATACTTTACAAGTTTTTAAAAAGAGAAAAGCCAGCAATTGTACACACACATACTCCTAAGGCAGGTATTGTAGGTATGCTTGCAGCGAGACTTGCTGGAGTCCCATTACGATTACATACGGTGGCGGGTCTCCCGTTACTTGAAGCGACTGGTGGTAAGCGAAAGTTACTAGACGTAGTTGAAAAGCTTACTTATAGTTGCGCCACAAAAGTGTATCCTAATGCACAAGGCTTAAAATCTATTATAGAAGATTTAAAATTCACAAAGAACACTAAGCTTAAAGTGATAGGGAAAGGCTCCTCAAACGGTATTGATACTACATACTTTTCTCCAGATTATGAATCAAGTAACAATGTAGATGTAGCAGAGGAGCTAAGTATTTCTCAGACTGATTTTACATTTATACTGGTAGGTAGGCTTGTGGGAGATAAAGGTGTAAATGAACTGGTAAAAGCATTTGTAACTGTTCAACAAAAATATCCAGAAACCTCACTACTTCTTGTTGGTCCATTAGAAGAAGAGCTAGATCCTCTTTTGCCTTCTACACAAGAAATAATTAAGACGCATAATAAAATTTACACAACTGGCTATGTTGATGATGTGAGACCTTATTTTGCTTTCGCGAAAGCGTTAACATTTCCGTCATACAGAGAGGGATTTCCTAATGTGGTATTACAAGCAGGTGCTATGGGATTACCTGCAATAGTTTCTGATATTAATGGATGTAATGAGATTGTAGTAGACAATTACAACGGGTTTATTGTTCCAGTCAAAAGTAGTTCCGCACTCGAAATAGCAATGCGTAAACTTATAGAAGATAAAGAACTTTATAATAGTACTAAGGCAAATGCGAGAAGCGTCATCACTGGTAGTTATGAAAGAAGAGAGATATGGCAAGCATTGCTAGAAGAGTACAGGGAATTATTAAATGGCTTAATGGCTCAAAAAAAATAATATATGTGGTATAAAAATGTTCTCAAACCACTTATTGATATAAGCTGTGCTTTTATAGGATTGATAGTCATTGCCCCCATTATTTTATTAATCACTTTCCTATTAACAATAGCAAATGGCGGAAAACCCTTTTATACACAATTGAGAACGGGTAAAGACGATATTATTTTTAGAATCATAAAGTTTAGATCTATGAATGATAAACGTGATAGATTTGGTAATTTATTACCAGATGCTGTGCGGCTTACTCCAGTGGGTAAGTTTATAAGAAAAACATCGCTAGATGAGTTGCCACAATTATTAAATGTTCTTAAGGGTGATATGAGTTTTATAGGGCCTAGACCATTACTGCCAGAGTATGTTGAGCTTTATTCTCAAGAGCAACGTAAGCGAGGCCTTGTTAAGCCCGGCATATCTGGATGGGCTCAAGTTAATGGACGCAATGCTATAAGTTGGGAAAGAAAATTTGAGTTAGACGTCTGGTATGTAAATAATCAAAGTTTTTTATTTGATATAAAAATTTTACTAATGACTATTAAAAAAGTCTTTATTTCTGAAGGGATATCGCAAGAGGGAGAAGCTACAACAACTAGATTTAAAGGATAATGAAAATTTTTGGAGCAAGTGGTCACGGTAAGGTAGTAAATGCCATAGCAATTAATAATGGTATTGTTGTGGAAGGTTTTATAGATGATAACTATAAAAAAGATTTCTATCTAGGGTTGCCTATATGTAAGATTCAAGATTTTGATAAAATAATCATAGGTATAGGAGATAATAGTATTCGTAAGAAACTTGCAGAGAGATATAAAAATCAATGGCACAAAGCTATAATACATAGCAAGGCGACTGTTTCTTTACAATATGAAATTGGGTTAGGTACTGTTATAATGCCTAACGCCGTTGTTAATGAATCCATTTCTATTGGAAACCATTGTATTATTAATACTGGTGCTATTGTGGAACATGATTGTATTCTCAAAGACTTTTTGCATATCTCGCCTAATGCTACTTTAAGTGGTGGAGTAAGCGTAGATGTAGGAACTCATATTGGAGCTGGAGCTGTAGTTATTCCCGGTATAAAAATAGGCAAGTGGTGCACAATTGGAGCCGGTGCAGTTATTATAAAAGATGTTCCAGATTATGCTGTAGTGGTGGGTAACCCTGGTCATATAATAAAATATAAAGAAATTGATTAAATCTATTTTTGATTTTTTATTTGCTATATTAATAATAATAGGTCTCCTACCATTTTGGTTAATTATTATCATTGTCCCGTTTTTCTCAATTTTTAAACAAACTAGAATTGGTCAATATGGTAAGCCATTTACTATCTACAAGATCAGAACGATGCATAAGGGTAAAGTTACTAGAATAGGCAAATTTCTTAGAAAATTTAAAATTGACGAACTCCCACAGCTTTTCAATATCTTAAAGGGTGATATGTCTTTTGTAGGCCCTAGACCAGATATACCTGGGTATTATGATAAGCTTGAAGGTAAGGATAGAGATGTTCTTAAACTTAAACCAGGATTAACTAGTCTTGCCGCATTAAAATATGCAAATGAGGAAATCTTACTTTTAAATGAGAATGACCCTAAATCATATAATGACACAATAATTTTTCCCAATAAAGTGCAAATGAATCTCGCGTATTGTAAAAAAGCTAGTTTTAGATATGATCTCTATATAATAGGTCTTACACTAAAAGCTATATTTGTAAAAAATAAAATCACTCTATAGACAATGTCAAGTTCCAATAAAATCTGGTTATCATCTCCTCATATGGGCGGTACTGAACAAAATTATGTTAAAGAAGCATTTGACACTAATTGGGTTGCCCCTTTGGGAGCAAACGTGAATGGTTTTGAAAGCGATCTTGAAAAATATCAAGGAGAAGATTCACTTGTTGCGGCTCTTAGTTCTGGGACAGCTGCAATTCACCTTGCTCTTATTCAATGTGGAGTTACGCAGGGTGATGAAGTAATATGTCAATCTTTTACATTTTGTGGTAGTATTAATCCTATTATATATCAAGGGGCTACACCTATTTTAGTAGATAGTGAGCCAGACACTTGGAATATTTGTCCAAAGTATTTAGAAAAAGCAATAGAGGATAGAATACGCTTGGGTAAGACACCAAAGGCAATTGTGGCAGTACATCTGTATGGGATGCCTTATAAAATTGATGAAGTTCACGCTATTGCAGATAGGTTTTCTATACCTATAGTAGAAGATAGTGCCGAGGCTCTTGGGTCAACTTTCAAAGGTCAGAAATGTGGAACATTTGGTCGCTTTGGTATTCTCTCGTTCAATGGAAATAAAATTATCACCACAAGTGTAGGAGGTGCGATGGTTTGTAATTCTAAGAAAGATAAGGACTACACTGTTTTTCTAGCAACTCAAGCAAGAGATGAGGCCGCACATTATGAACACACAGCTGTTGGGTATAATTATAGAATGAGCAATATAACTGCAGGGATAGGCCGTGGTCAAATGGAAGTGCTGGATAAGCACATCAACCTTAGACGTGGTATGCATACATTTTATGAAAGAGTTTTTAAAAATATAAGCGGAGTAAAAGTTTTTACAGAACCTAACTCTGATTATCATAGTAATCACTGGCTTTCTGCAATTATTGTTGATCCAGAAAAGACAAACGGTATTACCAGAGAAGATATGCGTATTGCTTTCGCGAAAGCAGATATAGAATCAAGACCACTTTGGAAACCAATGCATATGCAGCCTATTTTTAAGGATGCACCTTATTACGGTAATAATGTTGCAGAGGAGTTATTTAATGAGGGGCTTTGTTTGCCATCAGGATCAAATCTGACTGATGCAGACAGGGACCGAATTGAAAATGCTATCTTTGATTTATTCAAATAATTCATAAAAGAAATGATGACGAGGTTATATAGAGCAATAAATCGCTTATTTTCTGATGAGAATAGATTAGACATCAGGAATATAAAATACTTGCCTAGATGGTCTGTGCTTTTTATAGATACCTCCCTAGTTCTTTGTGCACTTTCTATTACTTATTTATTGCTAAATGATTTGAATATTAAACCACTTAATGTACTAACTATAGGACAGCAAGTAAGTTTAATTGTTGGTGTTACTTTTGTAAATTTATTAGTATTTAGAACTTATGCGGGATTAATCCGTCATTCCTCTTTGATGGATGCCTTAAAGTTACTCTTTGCTACATTGAGCACTTTTCTAGTACTCACACTTATCAATTTATTTTACCTAAGATTTTGGGGAGGAAAAATTTTCCTAAATAGTGGTTTAATAATGTTCTTTGTAACCTCTTTTACTGCATTATTTATTTTTAGACTTGTTATTAAGCAATTATATGAAAGCTTTAAAGTAGTTCATCAAGATGAAGAATTAATTCAAGCTGTCATTGTCGGAATAGACGATGGAGCGATATCTATTGCCGCAGCTCTTGATATTGAGCACCCACAGCGATTTGTTATTAAAGGCTTTGTTTCCACTAGACAAAATAAAAGTTTAAGAATATTAGATAAACCAGTTCTAGAAATGGATGGGAGTATTCATACTATTGTTCAGAAATTAAAAGCTTCGGCTATAATTTTTGCGGGAAACACCCTTAATTCAGAAGAACGATTTAAACTTGTCAAAGACTGTCTCGAACACGATATAAAAGTTTTTAATTCCCCTCTAGTTATCAATTGGAGTGAGAAAACAACAGTTACCGACCAGCTAAAGAGCTTACAAATTGAAGATCTTCTAAATAGAGAACCCATTAAATTGAATGATTCCGTTAAGTCTAAAAAAATTCTTGGCAAGACGATTCTTGTCACTGGGGGAGCAGGATCAATAGGTAGTGAGATAGCAAGACAAGTTGCAAGTTATCACCCAACGAAGCTTATTATTTTGGATCAAGCAGAATCTCCCATGCACGCATTGTCACTTGAGCTTATGTCCAAGTTTCCTAATTTAGACATTGAATTTACCATCTGTGATGTTGCTAATAGATCAAGATTAAGAGTTCTCTTTAATACTTTTAAGATTGATGCAATATATCACGCCGCAGCTTATAAACACGTCCCTTTAATGGAGGATAATCCTTCCGAAGCGATATTGACAAATATTTTTGGAACTAAAAACCTTGCAGATATTGCAGTTGAAAATAGTGTAAGCCATTTTGTAATGGTCAGTACTGACAAGGCAGTAAATCCAAGTAATGTAATGGGTGCTACAAAAAGAGCAGCAGAGATGTATGTTCAATCTAAATATTTCGATACTTTAGAAAAAAGCAAGAAAAAAAATGTCACAAAATTTATTACTACTCGTTTTGGAAATGTATTAGGATCTAATGGATCTGTAGTTCCACTTTTTAAAAAACAAATTGAAGAGGGAGGCCCTGTTACAATTACCCACCCAGATATAATTAGATATTTTATGACAATCCCTGAAGCTTGTCACCTAGTTCTCGAAGCTGGATCGATGGGTAAAGGAGGTGAGATTTTTATTTTTGATATGGGAGAACCCGTTCGTATTATGGATCTAGCAGAAAAAATGATAAAATTAGCTGGATATACTACTAACGAGGATATGGAAATAAAAATAACAGGACTAAGACCAGGAGAAAAACTTTATGAAGAACTTCTTTTAGACACTAGTAAGACACTACCTACGCACCACGACAAAATAATGATAAGTGAGGATGTAATTTATGATTATAATTTCGTAAATGAATTAATTTCTAAAATTATTAAAGCTGCTGTAAAAAATAATAACACGATTAGTGTGGCAAAGTTAAAAACTTTAATTCCAGAATTTAAAAGTAACAACTCTACCTATGAATTGCTAGATGTAGAGGTTGATAATCAAGAATCTACTATTTCTGATTTCAGTACAAAGGCAAGCACAAAATAATGTTGTTAGATTCTATAAGCTTTAGATTTTTAGTAGTTGTTTTAATAGCCTTTTTCTTTTCTTCCTGTGTTTCAAAAAAAGATGTTTTATATTTTCAAGACGTTGAAAATATAAGTAGTAAAGATAATAGTAATGACTATGAGGTGATTGTTAGACCTAATGATTTACTTACCATATATGTTTCAGCACTATCTCCAGAAGCTGTGTTACCCTTCAATCCAATGTTTACAAGTTCTGGGATATCACGCAACGGTGACGAAAGATTACAGACTTATTTAGTAGATAACAAAGGTAATATTGACTTCCCATTAATAGGATCATTAGCTATTGGAGGCAAAACAAAGCAAAAAGTTATAGAGTTAATACAAGAGAGAATTTCAACTTATGTCAAAAATCCTATTGTAAACTTGAACATTATAAATTATACAATTTCTGTTTTAGGGGAAGTAGCCAGACCTGGATCGTTTACAATTTCGGATGAGAGGATTACAATTTTAGAAGCTCTTGGTAGAGCAGGTGATATGACTCTTTTTGGAGATCGAAAAACGGTAACAATAATTAGAGAACAAGATAATCGTAAGATTTATGGACAACTAGATTTTACTAGTATTGATGCTATTAACTCCCCTTATTATTATTTGAATCAAAATGAT
The DNA here is from genome assembly GCF_000212355.1 of Dokdonia sp. 4H-3-7-5. Lineage (NCBI taxonomy): Bacteria > Pseudomonadati > Bacteroidota > Flavobacteriia > Flavobacteriales > Flavobacteriaceae > Dokdonia > Dokdonia sp. 4H-3-7-5. Next base: position 3,122,326 of record NC_015496.1, on the reverse strand, counting down.
GTTGTAATTGTGTCTCCAAATAAGGCTCAAGTTCAAAGTTCTGGTTTTAATAGAAATTCATCAATTTTCATCTCTATTGCTGGTATCATCATTTCTGTGATTGCTGTCTTAGTGAAATAATTCCTATCCTAAGTTTATATGCCTAAAGATATTCAAGAGTCTTCTGTAAAAGTACAATTATTACATTATGCTGCTTATTGGAAATGGTTTGTCATTTCGGTCTTTGTAACTATAAGTGTTGCATATATTTATATTTACTCTAGTATTCCTTTTTATAACAGTTCCTCTAGCATTTTAATTAAAGATGAAAGCAATAGTGCACTGTCGGAGCTCGCAGCTTTCGATGATTTAGGCTTAACAGGCGCTGGTCTCAGTGAGTCTGCCTTTGAAAATGAGTTAGAAATTATTAGGTCTAGGAGGATTATAGGTGAAGTTATAACTTCGCTAAAATTAAATGTTTCATATTTTAGAAATGATCGGTTCAAAAAAATAGAACTATTTGAAAATAAACCTGTAGAAGTAAAAGTATTATCAGAAGAAGAATCTATTAAAACAATTCTGTTTGATTTAAAATTAGTAGATGAGGCTAGTTGTCAAATTAGTTTTGATGGTTCTGGAAACTTTGTAAATTACGATTTTGGTGAACGTATTTCTTTTAAAGGTAATGAGTTTATATTACTTCCACGGTTTTATTATCTATCTATAAAAAATGAAGCTCCTAGTAAAACATATACAATTCAAGTATCAAGTATAGAGAATACAATAAACGCTTTACGTTCAAGTATAGGAGTAGAACAAGTAAGTGAAAAGAGTAGCATTATAAAACTAAGCCTTATAGGTAGTAATTTTAAAAAATCTGAAGTAATACTAAATAGACTTGTTGAAGTCTTTAATAATGATGCTATAAATGATAGAACTGCTGTAACTAAAAGTACGGCTATATTTATTAATACAAGGCTTGCCATAATTCAAAGCGAACTTGATTCTGTTGAGCAACAGAAGGAAGTGTTTAATAGAACCAATAAACTGGTAGATATTCAAGAAGAAGGGAAGCTTTTTTTAAAAGATGTAGACAAAGTTGTCGAAAAGAATTTCGAGATTGAAACTAAATTAGATTTACTTAATTCTCTCTCAGAATATCTTAGCTCTGGAAATGAAGATGATTTAATACCCATTAATATTGGTTCTGATATAGGATTATCAAATACTGCTGTTGAAAATTATAATGCTTTAATTCTAGAGCGCAACAAACTTCTTAATAGCTCAACAAATTTAAACCCCGTTGTTATAGCCGTTAATCAGCAAATTTCGGCAATACGTAGTAATCTTCTTGAAAATTTAACTACATTAAAAACTGCACTTGAAATAGAAAATAGAGAAGTCCAACTAAGACAAGCTACTATTAATAATAAATTATCTAATATTCCTAAAATTGGAAGATCATCTCTAGTCATCGAGCGTCAAAGGTCTATTAAGGAAGCTTTATACTTATATCTATCACAAAAGAAAGAAGAGACGGCAATTGCACTTTCTGTAGTTACACCTAAAGCTAAAATAGTTGATTATGCATACACATCTAAATCTCCTATTTCACCTAAAAAGAGAATTATTGTATTATTAAGTATTTTGTTAGGTATTTTAATACCTCTAGTTGTTATTTACTTTAAGGAACTATTCGACACTAAAATTCACAGTAGAAGCGATGTTGAAATGTTATTATCTAATCCTTCCATTTTAGGAGAGATCCCAGAGGTTAAGGCAAAGGAGAATAGTACGATTATTACTAATGATAGATCTGTATTATCTGAAGCTTTCCGTATTATAAGGACAAACTTATCATATTTTTTAAGAGCTAATGAGCAAACTAGTGAGAAAGTAATTTTTGTAACATCTACAGTCAAAGGAGAGGGGAAAACTTTTGTAGCATATAATCTGGCCTTAAGCCTAGCTAGTACAAATAAATCTGTTATACTTCTAGGTGCAGATATAAGGAATCCTCAAATTCACAGATATTTAGAAGATATTAAATGGACAATAGGTTTATCAGAATATTTACATGACTATAATGTAATTGAAAGTTCTATAATTAATGAATTAGGTACAGATAAATATAATTTAAATGTAATTCTTTCTGGAAAAGTTCCTCCTAATCCAGCTGAGCTATTGCTCAATGGTAGATTTAGCCAACTTATCGATACCTTATCTAAATCTTATGATTATATAGTTGTAGATACTGCACCTACCTTGTTAGTTACTGATACACTATTGTTAACTCAAAAGTCTAATGTGACTGTGTATGTTTGCCGTGCAGAGTATACAGATAAAAAGCTTTTACAATATCCTTCAGAATTAATAGATGAAGGTAAATTAAAAAATGTAGGGTTTATACTAAATAGTATTACAAGGACAAATTTTGGCTATGGTAGTAAGTACGGCTACGGTTATGGTGAGGAGGAATTAAGTTATTTTGAGAGGTTAAAAAAAAGATGGGAAGAATTTTAATTATTTTCGAATAAAGATTTTGTATTGTGACAAATACGGTTGATTACATCTTTATATTTTGTAGATATCTCAAAAGTCGAAATCTTTTCCAAATGTTCAAATCTATGAGCATCAGTTCCTATAAAATCGTACATACCAGCCTCTAAAAGAAGTAGCGCTTGTTTATTAATAGACTTTCCATAATGGTTTGTCAACGAAAGTGCATTGAGTTGGAAATAACAACCCATTTTTTTTAACTTATTATAATTTTTTAAATTATTGTGATAATAAGCATAACGCTCGGGGTGTGCTAGAATAGGTGTATATCCCTGGGAACCAATTTTGAAAATTTGTTCAAAGAGATTTTCTGGTGGTTGAAAAAAAGACATTTCTACAAGTACAAAATTATCAACTAGAGGAATAAGCTCTTTTGTTTCTAAATAGGTAGTAAATACTTCATCCAGCATATACTCAGAAGAGTATGATAAATCAATACCCTGTGTATCCTTGATGCTTTCAAACGCTTTGAATATGGTTGTTGGTGTATTATCATATATACCTCCCATCGTATGGGGAGTAGCAATAACCTTATCACAACCTAAGCTCTTATATTTTTTTAAAAGTTCCTCGCTTTTGGCTATAGTTTTAGCCCCATCATCGATTCCTGGTAATACATGACAGTGCATCTCTGGTGTACCTGACCAAACTTCTAGAAATGACTTTTTTTTGTTAAAAATTCCAAACATGAGTCAAAAATACTTTAAATATTTAAGAAACTAGTATCTTCATTCTATGATAAAAAAGTTGATTAGTGTATTAGTTTATATTTTTATTTTCACTTCAAGTATCACTGCGCAAGAGAGATTAAATTTTACTGGTTCTCTTGGCTCTATAGGTTTTTTATCTAGTGATAGACTTCCTTTTTGGAGTTTTACCAATAGTCAAGGTTTCTTAAGTGAGTCAAGTAGTTATGGGGCTTCCGCTTTCGCGAAAGCGGACTATAGCATATCAAATACTCATATGCTCGCTTTAGGTGGAGGTGCTTATATATCTGACGGATTTGATAATAATATAAGGAGAAGTGATTTGTATCTGGAGTATAAAAACAAATGGATTTTAGTAACGGCAGGTGCAAAACAGCTTACTTCAGAGCCATACAATCTTTCTACTATAAATAATAACATTTTACAAACTGGAAATGCACGATCACTTCCTGGAATCATAATTTCCAACAGGAAATCAATTAAATTGTCAGAGAAATTTTCTTTAGATGCAGCCTTAGCCCATTATAATTTGAATGATGATCGCAGTACGAAAAATTCGCAGATTCATTATAAGATGATTAGAGCTAATTGGACTATAAATGAAGTGAATTCGCTTTCAGTAGCTCTAAGACATTATGTTCAATGGGGAGGTACGCTTTCTGACGGAACTAAGCTTCCTAGTGACTTTCAAGCATTCGGTAGAATATTTATTGGAGCAAATGGAGGAGATATAGACAACCCCAACGAAGCTATAAATGCATTAGGCAATCATTTAGGTAGTTATAATATTAACTATGCAAGAAAGCTCTACAGTGGGACATTAACGCTCTATCATCAATCATTGTTTGAGGATCGATCTGGACGAGAATTAAATAATTTTCCTGATGGTGTATGGGGAATTAACTATCTACCTGAAGGAAGTAAGTTGATTAAATCAATCTTATACGAATATATACAAACGATATCACAAAGTGGAGCACCTAGGCCAACCGAAGGACTTAACCAACAAAGCGGTGGTGACAATTACTTTAGTAATGGAATATATCCATCAGGATGGACTTATGAAGGAGCTATTATAGGACTTCCCTTTCTTAATCCCTTTGGTAATACAACAACCCCACGCAATAACAGAATGATAGGTCATCATCTAGGTATAGCGGGATCAATAGGGAAGATTGACTATGCTTTTAAAGGATCTTATATTCAGAATCTAGGAACATACACTTCACCTATAAAACCTAGACAAAAGGCACTATATAGTCATGCTATGTTTTCTTATAAGACGAATACTCTTGGAATTATCAATTTTTACTTAGGAGCAGATTATATTAATGATTTCTCTAATGCAACAAGTATCGGAATTGGTTACAAGTATAATTTAGAGTAATTATTCCTCAAAGTAATTTAAATATTTGAGGTAGCTTATAATTAAATAGCTCCAGATTCTTCTGAAATTAATTTCTTCTCTACCAGTTTAAAAATTTAAATAAGGTTTGGTTTATTCTTTGTTAGTATGGGCTTCGTGTCTCTTATTATGGAGTTTTATCTTTGTAAAATGGATTGAACTTACGATTTGTAATGTCCTTACTCTTTGTTTAGATATCATATAAAAACGGTCACTCAGAAATTGAGAAAATAACCTTAGGGTACTCTAATTAATAATTATAACTAATATGTCTAAAATATATACACCATTAACAATAAGAGGTTTAGAATTGCCTAATAGAATTGTAGTTTCTCCTATGTGCCAGTATAGTTCAGTTAATGGAATGGCAAATGATTGGCACCTTGTTCATTTAGGTTCTAGAGCTGTTGGAGGAGCTGGGTTAATAATTACTGAGGCTGCTGCAATTTCCCCGGAAGGAAGGATTACACCTTCAGATATGGGGATTTGGTCAGATGAGCATATTCAACCTCTTAAACGAATTACAACTTTTATTAAGGAGCAAGGTACAGCAGTGGGAATTCAGCTAGCACACGCTGGCAGAAAAGCAAGTACATTAGCGCCTTGGGAAGAGAGTAAGAGGCTTACTAAGGATGATGGAGGATGGCTTCCCGTGGCGCCGTCTCCTATACCGTTCAATGATGAAGGAGTGGTGCCAAAAGAACTTTCTATAAATGAGATAAGAGATATTATCAAGTTATTTATAGAGGCAGCTAAGAGAGCAGTTATAGCAGGTTTTGATGTTATAGAAATTCACGCCGCACATGGATATCTATTAAATCAATTTTTATCACCTCTTACTAATAAAAGAGTGGATGAATATGGCGGTACATTTGAAAAACGAGTACGTCTATTATTAGAGGTGACAGAGGGGATTCGATCAGTGATTCCTGATAGAATGCCTTTATTTGTCCGTATATCTGCTACGGAATGGGCAGAAGGTGGTCATACTATTGAGGATTCTCTAAAAATTTCTCAGCTTCTTAAGGATAGTGGAGTAGACTTGATAGACTGTTCAACGGGAGGGGTTGTTAAAAGTCAAGAAATTCCAGTAGAGAAAAACTATCAAGTTCCTTTTGCAGAAAAAATCAAAAAGGAAATAAATATAGCCACGGGTGCAGTAGGCTTAATTGATGACGCCATTCAAGCTGATGATATTTTAACGAATGATCAGGCAGATTTAATATTTATAGGAAGAGAAATGTTACGAAATCCATATTTCGGATTATTAAGTCCAGAACTAGGAGGGAAGAAGATTGCTTGGCCAAACCAATATCAAAGAGGAAAACCTAGAAAATCATTGTAACTTTTTGAAAATAAGTAATCTATAATTTGATCTGTTTTAAAATAATTATATTTTAAAATTATTGTTCATCACCATTTGCCGATTGCTTAACAATATAGAAACATTGAACACTGAGTTTGATTGTAGATTTGCTAAAATCATAACTATAAACTTACTCAATGAAAAAAAAACTACTCAGTGCACTCTTGTGTATAATATTAGCATTTCTTACTGCTAATCTAAATGCTCAAAGTGTCTTTATTAATGAATTCCACTATGACAACGCTGGGGGCGATGTTAATGAAGGAATTGAATTAGCTGGTCCCGAGGGAATGGATTTAGCAGGATGGTCATTAGTTTTATATAATGGTTCTAATAACGAACCTTATCGAACAGTAGACCTTACGGGAGTAATAGCCAATCAACAAAATGGTTATGGAACCGTAAATTATCCTATTACAGGAATTCAGAATGGAGCTCCAGATGGTATTGCTCTTGTAGATGGAACAGGTAACTTGGTTCAATTTATATCATATGAAGGAGAACTTACTGCTATAGGAGGTCCAGCAGATGGCTTGACTAGTAGAAACATAAGTGTATCAGAAGGAGCAGATACTTCAACCGAGAGTTCGCTATCTCTATCTGGAAATGGTATAGAGGCAGCTGACTTCACTTGGGAAATTACAAACACAAATACTTTTGGAGCGGTAAATACAAATCAAGTTTTTGGTACTTTGATAATAACGCCTGTAATTAACGAATTTGTATTTAATCATACGGGATCTGATACCGACGAATTTATAGAAGTTCTTGCAGGGGACAATGAAGACCTCTCAGCCTATTCACTTTTAATTATTGAGGGTGATGTAAATTCTGTAGGAACTATTACTTCAGTATTTCAATTAGGTACTACTAACTCAGATGGACTTTACACAATACCTTTTCAAAATAATGTGTTTCAAAATGGATCTCAAACGATTCTTCTTGTCACAAACTTTATTGGTAACCTCGGAGAAACTATTGATACAGATTTAGATGGATTAATTGATGTTAATCCTTGGGACGAGATTATTGATAGTGTAGCGGTAAGTGATGGTGATGAAGGAGATATGTCATACAGCGATGTGGTACTAACCAATGATTTTGATGGAGGAATTTTTACAGTAGGTGGAGCATCTAGAATTTCTAGCGGAACTAATACGGGAAGTACAACGGACTGGATTAGAAATAATTTTAATGGTGCTGGGCTTCCAAGTTTTGCTAGTGCAATAGCATCTGCAGGTGAAGCTATTAATTCTCCAAATTCTGCAAATAGTATAGTTACTTCAGAACCAACAAACGATACAGTATTACTTATCAATGAAATTGATGCAGACAATACTGGTACAGATACCATGGAATTTGTAGAATTATATGACGGTGGAACGGGTAATACGCTTCTTGACGGATACACTGTAGTATTTTACAACGGTTCTAGTGATACTAGTTATGCTTCTTATTCATTAGATGGGTTTACTACAAATGCATATGGTTTTTTTGTACTAGGAAATGAATCAATAGCTACGGCGAGCATTGTTTTTGCTAGTAATGGGATTCAGAATGGAGCAGATGCTATTGCTCTTTACAAAAATGCAACTATTGATTTTGCAAATGGAAGTCCAGTAGATCTTGACAATCTGCAAGATGCCGTTGTTTACGATACAAATGACGCAGATGATGATGGTTTGCTTATACTTCTAAAAGAAGGTGAAGAACAGCTTAATGAAGATATTTTAAGTAATAAGGATATATTCTCTTTACAGAGATTTACAAATGGATCAGGTGGTTTAAGAGAAACTACAACTTATGTGAGTGCATTGCCTACTCCTGGAGCCACAAATAGTAATGCTACTGAGCCAATTACTTTAGTTATTAACGAACTTGATGCAGACACCGCAGGATCAGATTCACAAGAATTTCTTGAAATTTACGATGGTGGTCAGGGTAATACTTCCCTCTCTGGATTTGTAGTTGTTGCTTATAATGGAAATGGCGATGCTGTTTATAACACTTTTGACTTAGAAGGCTTTACTACAAATGAAGAAGGATACTTTGTTCTAGGAAATGCAGATGTTTTAAATGTAAATTTAGTAATCCCTGGCAACTCTTTTCAAAATGGAGCAGATGCTATAGGTTTATATCAGGGAACTGCCGTTGATTTTCCAAATGGAACAGTACTAACCCTTGATGGACTCGTTGATGCAATTGTTTATGGAACTGATGATGATACAGATCTAGAACTAATTGCGTTATTGAATTCTGGACAACAACAACTAAATGAAAATTCAAATGGAAGTAAAGACTCAGAATCTTTACAGAGAATTCCAAATGGACAAGGAGGCACAAGAAATACAGCAAACTATATTGCTCAAACTCCAACGCCCGGAGGAGCTAATGACGCTGTTGTTACAGCAGGTGAAGTACTTACTATTGCACAGGTGAGATCAGCTGCGGAGGGAGATACCGTAACTACTACTGGAATCTTAACAGTAAGTGATCAGTTTAATGGTCCGGCATTTATTCAAGATGAAACTGGTGGGATTGCAATATTTGATAATCTTGTTCATGGTGAAAATGTATTTGCTATCGGTGATTCTATCACAGTTACAGGTACGAGAAGTTCGTTTAATGGCCTTGCTCAGATAAGCCCTGTAAACATTGTAGAGATAAACGCTCCACCCACAAGTATCATAGAGCCTATAAATATCACTTTATCACAATTATCTGATTATGAAGGTCAGTTGGTGCGTGTTATTGATGCAAGCTTTCCTAATGAAGGAGATTTACTTTTTGGAAATTCGAATTTTGAACTTACAGATAGCAGTGGATCTGGTCAGTTGCGTATAGATGGGAATGCATCTTCACTTATTACATTAACACAACCTGATAGCTGTGATATTGTAGGGGTTGTAGGTCGCTTTGGCGATAATTTCCAACTATTACCTAGACTAGCAAGTGATATACCATGCGCTACTCCTTTTGAAAGTCCAGATGAAACCTCTGATGTTTCAAGGGATGATAGCTTTGATGTAGTCGCGTGGAATATTGAGTGGTTTGGAGATGAAAATAATGCTCCGCCAGCAGGAAGACCTATGTCTGACGAAATACAGAGAGATAGCGTACGTACAGTATTAAGAAGATTAGATGCAGATGTCATTGCTGTAGAAGAAATAGCAGATGATATTCTTTTTGCTGAGCTAGTGGATGGACTAGAAGGCTACGATTATATTCTTTCTGATGCTGTTTCTAATCCTACTGGAACACCACCTTTTCAAAAGCTTGGTTTTATTTACAAAACTGCTACGGTGAATCTTGTAAAAACACAAGCACTATTAGCTACAATACACCCATTATACAATGGAGGTGATGATAGTGCTTTAGTAGATTACCCTAGTACCACAGATCGTTTCTATGCAAGTGGGCGTTTACCGTTCTTAATGACTGCAGATGTTACTATCAATGGTACCACAGAGCAAATAGATTTAATAGCACTACATGCTCGCGCAAATGGTAGTACTCAATCTCAAAATAGGTATGATATGCGTCGTTATGATGTAGAAGTACTTAAAGATTCTCTAGATGTTCAATTTTCAGATAGAAAGATTATTCTTTTGGGAGATTACAATGATGATGTAGATGAGACGGTTGCAGATGAAGTACCTACAACAGAATCATCTTTTATCGCTTACGTACAGGATTCAGAGAACTACAATGTGGTTACAAGTGTATTAAGTGACGCCGGATTTAGATCTTTTGTATCTAGAGAAAATATGATTGACCATATCGCAATTACAGATGAACTTTTTGATAATTATATCGAGAGCAGTGCATCTGTAGGATATCAATTTTATGATGAAGACTATGCATTTACAGCGTCAGATCACTTTCCTGTTTCTGCTAGATTTATATTTGATACTATAGAGCCTTTAGAAGTTGCGACTATTGAAGCATTTGACATCACCTGTTTTGGTGTAAATGATGGCGTAGCAACCGTTTCTGTAACTGGAGGTGTTGCTCCGTATAGCTATGTTTGGAGTGATGGTCAAACGGAAAATTTTGCAGAGAATTTAACTGAAGGCACTTACTCAGTAATTATTACCGACAGTAATGACGATGAACTTCTTGTTGAGAACATCAATATATCTAGCCCTGCACAAATAACTTTTTCAGTATCTAACGATGTGACTATATATAAAGGTTACGGGTCAGACTGCACTACTTTATCAGTATCTGATATTGTGGCTGAAGGTGACACATCCATACTATGGAGCACAGGTGAAACCACAGAAAGTATCACTTTTTGTCCAGAAGCAACAAGTACTGTTTCGGTTACTGTAATGGATGATAATGGGTGTGAGACTGAAAAGGAAATCACTGTTACAGTAGAGGATGTTACATGTGATAATAATCCATATTTCCAGCGCGTTCAGCTCTGTTACAAAGGGCGTTCACTTTGTGTAAGCCGTTATGCTGCAAGAGTATTTTTACGAAAAGGTGCAACATTAGGGGCTTGCGATAACTCTTCAATTGTTATTTCTAAGATTAAAGTATATCCTAATCCAGTAATTAAAGATGCCAACGTGAAAATCACTAGCTCAATAAATACCGAAGTGTCTTTCGAACTATACAATATTTTTGGAGTTCGTGTATTTTCTCAAAATGCAACAATTTCTGATGGGCAATCTATAACATCACTTCAATTAGGAAATTTACATAGAGGCTTTTACTTTTTAAAGCCAACTGTAAATGGAGTAGTGCAAGGGACGAAAGTTCTTATTAAGAGATAATAAATGAGTACTACATCTTGATAATTTTAAGGCTGAGCAATAATAATATTGCTCAGCCTTTATTATTTAATATACCAAAATGAAAGTTTTTCTAAATCTTCCTACTCTAAAACTTTTTTGTTAACCAATTTAATTTTGATTTTCATAATTTAATAATCAATTCTCTTATGGATATATTTCTTATTGTATCTATGTGTAATAATATATAGGAAGATATTCTTACAATCTTTTCATAATCAAAATTACTTCCCGATACAAAAATTAGCAAAGATATTACCAAGTAGCTCATCATTAGTTACTTGCCCAGTAATCTCTCCAAAATGATAGAGCGCCTCTCTAATGTCAATTGCCATAAGATCACCTGAGAGATCTGTATCTAGTCCATATTGCACTTTTTCTATTTCTTCAAGCGCCTTAAGTAAAGCATCGTAGTGACGACTGTTTGTAACAATAGTCTCATCATTACGTAAGGCACCAGTATTTACAAACTCTAAAAGTTTAGTTTTAAGCTCATCAACTCCTTTGTTTTCTTTGGCAGAAAGTAGATGGAGATTTGGTATTTGATTACTTATTTCTTTAACGTCACTCTCAGATACTTGATCAACTTTATTGGCGACAATAACAAGAGGCTTTAGTGGAAACTTGTTTTTGATTTTTTCAATTTCTGTTTTGAATGTGGCACCATTTGCAAGAAATTCATTTGCACTAAATAGTAAAATAACTACTTGTGCTTGTTTTATTTTTTCAAATGTTTTTTTGATTCCTAAGCCTTCAATCACATCTACAGTTTCTCGTATACCAGCAGTGTCTATAAACCTAAAACCAATACCACCTATTGATAGTTCATCCTCTATAGTATCACGAGTGGTGCCTGCGATGTCTGATACAATAGCACGTTCTTCATTAAGAAGTGCATTTAATAAGGTTGATTTTCCCACGTTTGGTTCTCCTACAATAGCTACGGGGATTCCATTTTTTATCACATTACCGGTAGCGAAAGAATCTATAAGACGTTTAAGTACTTTAGTGATACGAGCAATGAGCTCTTTAAATTGACTACGGTCTGCAAACTCAACATCTTCTTCAGAGAAGTCTAATTCTAGTTCAATGAGGGATGCAAAGTTTAAAAGCTCTTGACGCAGTTGTGCTATTTCATTAGAGAAGCCTCCTCGCATTTGTTGCATTGCAATATGGTGAGAAGCTTCGTTATCACTTGCAATAAGATCTGCAACAGCTTCTGCTTGACTCAAGTCCATTTTACCATTAATAAATGAACGTAGTGTGAACTCTCCTGCTTGCGCAGCACGACAGCCTGATCTTAATAGTAACTGTATGATTTCTTGCTGAATATAATTTGATCCGTGGCAAGAAATTTCAACAGTAGGCTCGCCAGTGTATGAGTTTGTGCCTTTAAATAATGAGACTAGAACTTCATCTATAGTGCGCTCACCATCCATAATATGTCCTAAGTGAATGGTATGTGTTTTTTGCTCTGATAACACTTTACCACTAACAGATTTAAAAATAGGGGAGGTTATTTCTAGGGCTTGAGCTCCAGAAACGCGTATTACAGCAATTGCGCCAGCACCTGCTGGACTTGCTAAAGCTACTATAGTATCTTGTACATTCATCTTTACAAAATTACGTAAACGTGTAACATTTTCGTGTAAGCATATACATATATAGTATCAATCAACAATCAACCATATGGAAATCGTACAACAAACCACTTATGCGCGTGAAGATAGAACGCTGCTAGCACTTACTCATCTATCACAACTTCTAGACTATGTTACTGGTTTTGGAGGTTTTATAGTACCACTCGTATTGTGGCTTTCTAATAAAGACCGAGTAATTGACATGGATGAGCATGGAAAATCTATTGCAAATTTTCAGATAAGTTTGTTCATTTATTGCATACTGAGCATCCCTGCAATACTATTATTGGGGTTAGGTCTAGTTACTTTATTAATACTTGCAGTGTTAGGCTTTATTTTACCTATTATAAATGCAATAAGAGCTAGTAATGGTGAAGAGCCTAACTATTATATAAGCATAAAATTCTTTAAGTAGACTGGAGATACTTTTTATCCATCCAGAAAGTACCAAATGGAATAATAGAGCATAAAAGGACGATTCCTACTGTTTTATTGTTCCATTTCATATAAGATTTCATCATAATTGCCATCACTACATAGGCAAGAAATAGAAATCCATGAGCCATCCCTATGACTTTGTTAGGTGCTCCATTATCAAATATATACTTTAATGGCATGGTGATAAAAAGTATTAATAAGAATGATATTCCTTCTAATACACTAAGAATTCTAAAGGTCTTAAGCATCGTATATTTTTTAACAAAAATAAGGGCAAACTACTAATAAGTCTACTCATCAAAGAGTAACTTTCACTTAATTTCAAATAGGATTATCTGACTAAGTTGTTTTCCAAAGGAGTTAAAATTATTATCAGAAATAACGATAAGTGATCTATTGCCGTTTTCAAAATTAGGGCCAAAAGTCATTCCTTCAATATTATCTACAATACCATCTGTGAGCTGACTGCGCACGCTACTAAAATCTAATAGCAGTTTCTTGGTCGCAGGGATATAGGCGGAGTTAGAAAGACTGTTTAGGTCGTTTACATCTGTAGCATTTTTAGTTGAAACTTGGTAAATCTTAACATCATTTCCACCGTCTTCATGACCCGAAGCATAAGAGCGTTCAAGAACTAGAAAAGAGTGCTCATCATATGACAAAATTTCAGTAATACCGTTTACTTCAAGCTTCCCTTTTCTAGCTACTTTATCCAGCATGTAGGCATACTCTTTAGTAAAAGTGTTGCGCTCATGGTCTATGTATGCAATACGTACGGGAGAGTTTGCATCGCTAGCAGTGGGTACAATTCCATCTTGTTTAAGTGGTAACTCTGTAGTTACCCAGAATCCGTTATTGTCGTAATTTCTAGTAAGTGCTTCAAAAACACCATTATTATGTGGGCCATTATTATCGTTTGACTGTACAAGATATCGAGATGGAATTGTAAAAGCACTTTTAAAATTTCCATCTATACTAGCTACTCTTATAAATGGGTCAATGCCTTTACTTATATTTCCTTCGCTAGACCAGATAATGTCATTTGATACTGTAACACGTAGCGACTCAGGATTTGCTTGCCCAGCGTTAAAAGCAAGACCTGTGTTATCTTTAAGACTTACCACTTTAGTAAATATTGGTGCTTGTAATTTGCCACTTTGAATAGGAATATCAGCCATATAAAATCGCGGATCTTTTCTATCATCACATATGATATACATTTTACCATCCATATAATCGATGCTTGATAGCCCGCCTACGGCTGCTCCGTCGTACATTTCATCACTTGGTATGATAACTTCATTTATAAAATTAAGTTTAATTATTTCAGAAGAATTCTTTGGTAGGATGTTAATGGATTTACAAGAGAGTACAACTGTTACAAATAGGAGAGAAAAGATATTTTTAATTGACATTTGAGTGTAAATTTTCATGTGTGCAAAGGTGTCACTTTTTTAGATTTAGTTTAAGAAAATTTCTTGTTTGCTTTCGCGAAAGCGTGATTATCTTTATAAAAACACGTAATCATGGAATCATTAAAGGATAAAGTTGCATTAATAACGGGAGGAACAAAAGGAATAGGGCGCGGTATTGCCGAAGCCTTGTTGCATCAAGGGATGAAAGTAGCTATCACGGGAAGAGATGAGAAAGGTGCTCAAGAAGCAGCTCATGAGCTTACTGAAAATGATAATTACATTCTCGGTATTGCTGCAGATGTAAGGAATTATGAAAGTCAGCAACACGCGGTAAAAGCAGTACTAGATAAATTTGGAAAAATTGATGTACTCATTGCAAATGCTGGTCTTGGACATTTTGAGAGCATTACAGATATGTCTATAAAACAATGGGATGAGACTATTGATACCAATCTTACTGGTGTTTTCTACTCGGTAAAAGCATCCCTTGAAGCAGTCAAAAAAACTGAAGGATATATTTTTACAATTTCTAGTCTTGCGGGAACAAATTTCTTTGAAAAAGGAACGGCTTATAATGCAAGTAAGTTTGGACTAACAGGATTCTCACAAGCCCTAATGTTAGACTTAAGACAAGATAATGTAAAAGTGACTACCATTATGCCAGGTTCTGTAAGCAGCCATTTTGGAGGTAGATCACCAGAAGAAGGCACAGACTGGCGTATACAACCCGAAGATCTTGGTCAAATTACCGTTGATCTTCTTAAAATGCACCCAAGAACATTACCTAGTAAAATCGAGGTGCGACCATCTAAACCGCCTACTAAATAGATGTTTATTGAATTTAATAAAGCCTTCAATTGTTAAGAAATTGGAGGCTTTAATATTTTGTAATAGTTATAGAAAAATGGAAAACTATATTATTAAATTAAACTTATGGGTCTTTGTTAAAGTATCCTGATGCTGCATGCTTCCGGCGCTAATTAAAATTTAGTTTACGAGCAATTTTGAAAGCCATTCTTTTGCATCCTCTACAGAATAAAAAGATTCAAATGGTTGATTAAAAAATTGCTTTTCTAATGCTACATTGGACTTAATAAGTGGATTATCGATAACTACTGCAATAGCTTTAAGACCGGGGTGATTTCCAGCATCCATATAAACTGTGGGATCTACTGAATATGAATTAAGTCTATGGGAAATGTAACCAAATGATTTACCATTGAAATAATCTTTACAGAATGAAAGTAATAATTGGTTGGACTCTCGATCTACATGAGAACCTTCTTTCATGATGCCAATAACAAAATTTTCTTCAATTTGGATTTTTCCAAACTCAAATTCTCTAATATTTTTCAAAGGGGTGTAGGGGGATTAAATTGAGTGCAAAACTCCCTTTTTTTTTAATAAAATAAAAGTATTTCTGCAAAAAAATATTAGTGTTCTCCAGAAAGCAATTTTTCCTTGTATTTTAGGGCCTCATCAAGAGTTTGATATACTGCAAAAGGTTTGTTGAAGAATAATTTTTCAACCCTAAATGATTCTATAAGACTTTTGTTTGGACAAACAGCTATAAATCCTTTGAGATTCTTGATTTTTGAGGTCTCCAGATAAATGATGGGATCAATAGAATAGGAATTAATTCTATGAGTTATATAAACAAATTCTCTATCGCTGTAGTATATTTCAGCGACAGCTAATAGAATATCATTAAAATTAGGTTGAACGGTTATTCCTTCGTTCATAATGGTGTAAACATAATCATTATACACAGTTATCTCGCCGAAGGATAAGCTTAAATGGTGCTCTAGTGCTTGTGTCATAGTTAAAAGGGAACTTAGACTATTAAGATAATAATAATACTTATTACAACAATCTATTTATCAATACATTAACTATGTATGCATAGTACTTTATATAAAAAATCCCCAAAAAGCTTATTAGACCTTTTGGGGATATTAATCAATATCTGATGTCAGTTACGATTCTGTAGCTTCTATCTTTTTTATATCAATAACTAATTCTTCTTTTTTCTCGTCAAAGTCCATAAATATGCTATCACCTTCTTTTAGTTGAGAATTAATTATCTCCTCAGCTAGTGCGTCTTCAATATACTTTTGAATAGCTCTCTTAAGTGGTCTTGCGCCATATTCTTTATCAAATCCTTTATCACTTATATAATCCTTAGCTTTTTCACTAAGAGATAAGTCATATCCTAAATCTTTGATTCTAGTATATAATTTTGAAAGTTCAATATCAATAATTCTATGAATATCCTCACGCTCTAATGCGTTAAATACCACAACATCGTCTACACGATTTAAAAACTCAGGTGCAAAGGCTTTTTTAAGTGCATTCTGTATAATACTTCTTGCATTATCGTCTACTTGAGTTTTACGAGTAGCAGTACCAAAACCAACTCCCTGACCAAAGTCTTTGAGTTTTCTTGCACCTATATTAGACGTCATAATGATGATTGTATTTCTAAAATCGATTTTACGACCTAAAGAATCTGTTAAGAAACCATCGTCTAGTACTTGCAATAGCATGTTGAACACATCTGGATGCGCTTTTTCTATTTCATCAAGAAGTACTACAGCATAAGGCTTACGACGCACTTTTTCTGTAAGTTGGCCACCTTCTTCATAACCTACGTATCCAGGAGGCGCTCCAACTAATCTAGATATTGAGAATTTCTCCATGTACTCACTCATATCAATACGTATGAGTGCATCTTGATTATCAAATAGTTCCTTTGCAAGGACTTTTGCTAGTTGCGTTTTACCTACACCCGTTTGTCCTAAGAAAATAAATGAACCTATAGGCTTATTTGGGTCTTTCAATCCTGCTCTGTTACGTTGTATGGCCTTAGCTACTTTAGCAACAGCTTCGTCCTGACCTATTACATTTTTCTTAATGATAGCAGGTAGTTCGGCAAGTTTGTTGCTTTCTGTTTGTGCAATACGATTAACAGGGATTCCCGTCATCATACTCACTACATCTGCAACATTATCTTCAGATACCTCTTCTTTATGAAGCTTTGCATCTTCTTCCCAGCGCTCTTGAGCGATTGCAAGTTCCTTTTCTAAGGTTTTCTCGTCATCTCTTAACTTCGCAGCCTCTTCATACTTCTGCTTTTTGACAACAGATGTTTTGAGTTCTCTTACCTCTTCAAGTTTATTTTCTAGTTCTAGAATTTTCTTTGGTACATCAATATTTGTGATGTGGACACGAGATCCCGCCTCATCCAGAGCATCAATAGCTTTATCTGGGAGAAACCTATCCGTCATATATCTATTTGTAAGTTTTACACAAGCTTCGATAGCCTCATCCGTATATGTTACGTTGTGGTGCTCTTCGTACTTTCCTTTAATATTTTGTAGAATTTCAATAGTTTCTTCAACAGAAGTAGGTTCTACAATAACTTTTTGGAAACGACGCTCAAGAGCTCCGTCTTTTTCAATATGCTGGCGGAATTCATCTAACGTAGTCGCTCCTACACATTGTATTTCGCCTCGAGCTAGTGCTGGTTTAAACATATTTGATGCATCAAGAGATCCTGTCGCTCCACCTGCACCTACGATTGTGTGAATTTCGTCAATAAAAAGAATAATATCATCATTCTTTTCAAGCTCATTCATTACAGCCTTCATGCGCTCCTCAAACTGTCCTCTGTATTTTGTTCCGGCTACAAGACTAGCAAGGTCAAGAGTAACAACACGCTTGTCAAAAAGTATACGAGACACCTTTCGTTGCACAATACGTAAAGCAAGTCCTTCTGCAATAGCAGATTTACCCACTCCTGGTTCTCCTATTAAAAGAGGATTATTTTTCTTGCGTCTACTCAAAATTTGAGATACACGCTCTATTTCTTTCTCGCGTCCTACTACTGGATCAAGTTTGCCCTCATCTGCCATCGCAGTAAGATCTCTTCCAAAGTTGTCTAAAACAGGAGTTTTACTTTTCTTTCCTCCTTTAGGCGTTGTAGGGCTATTAAAAGGATTTTCTTTAGATCCTTCATCACTATTATCGCCATCATCACTAAAAGATTCTGACTTAATAGGCTCTATATATTCATCGCTTTCGTTTGCCATCATTAATTTAAATTGGTCTTTAACACTGTCATAATCTACTTTAAGTCGATTAAGAAGTTTTGTAGTAGGGTCATTCTCATTACGTAGTACACATAATAATAGATGAGCCGTATTTATTGATGAACTTTGAAAAAGCTTTGCTTCTAAAAAGGTTGTTTTTAGTGCACGCTCTGCCTGACGAGTAAGATGTAAGTTTTTCTTATCGTTACTCTGCAAATTCATATTGGGGTTTGCTGGGCTTAGTATCTCAACCTTGCGTCTTAAATGCTCTAAATCTATGTTTAAAGCTCCTAAAATATCGATTGCTTTACCGCTTCCGTCTCTTAATAACCCAAGTAGTAAGTGCTCCGTGCCTATAAAGTCATGACCCAATCTTAAGGCCTCTTCCTTACTATAAGCAATCACATCTTTTACTCTTGGTGAAAAATTATCGTCCATATCTCTTTTCTCTTTCTAAGGTAAATTTAAGCAAACTGGTTCAAAAATCATTCCGCTTAAAGTCATTAGTCCAAATTACCAAAAATACCTGACAATTTGCCTTCAAGGGCTTTAGGTAGTTATTAAGAAGCTTTGTTAAAATTTGTTGATAAAAAGTGCGCTTTCGCGAAAGCGTTAACCCATAAAAAACCTCTAAAATGATTACATTGCTAGCTAGTTAAAATTTGACATAAAATCTAATCAATTTATATATGGCTGCAGGAGAAAAGCTGATCTCGATTAATATTGAAGATGAAATGAAATCTGCTTACATCGATTATTCGATGTCGGTTATCGTGTCACGTGCACTACCAGATGTACGTGATGGTCTCAAACCAGTACACCGTCGTGTTCTTTATGGGATGCACGAGTTAGGAATACGAGCAAGCGGCGCTCATAAAAAGAGTGCGAGAATAGTAGGAGAGGTGTTAGGTAAGTATCACCCACACGGAGATACTTCTGTATATGACGCGATGGTGCGTATGGCTCAAGAATGGAGCTTACGTTACATGCTTATAGATGGTCAAGGTAACTTTGGGTCTGTAGATGGTGATAGCCCAGCAGCAATGCGTTATACAGAGGCTAGAATGCAGAAAATATCTGAGGATATGCTGGCAGATATAGACAAAGATACTGTGGATCATCAACTTAACTTTGACGATACACTTAAGGAACCTACAGTGCTACCTACAAGAGTACCAGGCTTACTTATTAATGGTGCTTCTGGGATTGCCGTTGGTATGGCGACAAATATGCCACCACATAACCTCTCTGAGGTGGTAGATGGTATTCATGCTTACATTGATAATAATGACGTTACTATAGATGAACTTATGGAGCATGTAAAGGCTCCAGATTTTCCTACTGGTGGTACGATATACGGGTATGATGGAGTACGCGAAGCTTTTAAAACAGGTCGTGGTCGTGTAGTAATGCGGGCAAAAGCTACCTTTGAAGAAGTTAAAGGTAGAGAGTGCATCATCGTAACCGAAATACCATATCAAGTCAATAAGGCGGATATGATTAAGAAAACGGCCGATATGATCAACGATAAAAAAATCGAAGGTATATCTGCTATACGTGATGAATCTGACCGTAATGGTATGCGTATTGTTTACGTTATAAAGCGTGATGCCATCCCTAATATTGTACTTAATAAACTTTACAAGTATACGGCCTTACAATCTTCTTTTAGCGTAAATAATATTGCTCTTGTAAATGGACGTCCTGAGATGTTAAATCTTAAGGATATGATTCATCATTTTGTTGAGCACCGTCATGTAGTGGTTGTAAGAAGAACAGAATACGAACTCAAAAAAGCTGAGGCACGTGCACATATACTCGAGGGACTCATCATAGCATCTGATAATATAGATGAAGTTATTGCGATCATAAGAGGTAGTGCAAATGGAGATGAAGCTAGACAGAATTTAATAGAGCGCTTCAAGCTTTCAGAAATTCAAGCGAAAGCAATTGTCGAGATGCGTTTACGCCAACTTACAGGTCTGGAGCAAGACAAACTTCGTAGTGAGTATGAAGAGATAATGAAGACTATAGAAGACTTAAAAGATATCCTTGCCAAAAAGGAGCGTCGTATGTCTATTATAAGAGAAGAGCTTCAAGAAATTAAAGATAAGTATGGTGATGAGCGCCGCTCGGTTATAGAGTACGCTGGAGGGGATGTAAGTATCACAGATCTTATTCCAGATAAAAAGGTAGTGATTACCATTTCAAATGCTGGATATATTAAGAGAACTTCACTTACAGAATATAAAACTCAAAATAGAGGAGGAGTAGGTACAAAAGCATCTACTACCCGTAATGAGGATTTCTTAGAACATTTATTTGTGGGTACAAACCACCAGTACATGTTGTTCTTTACACAAAAAGGAAAATGTTTCTGGATGCGTGTGTTCGAAATTCCAGAAGGTAGTAAAACTTCAAAAGGTCGTGCGATTCAAAATCTTATCAATATAGAGCAGGATGATGAAGTGAAAGCATTTGTATGTACGGGTGATTTAAAAGATGAGGAATACATCAATAATCACTTTATTATTATGGCTACTAAAAAAGGTCAAGTAAAGAAAACTGCATTAGAGCAATACTCTAGACCTCGTACTAATGGTATTAATGCAATTACCATTAAAGATGACGATGAATTATTATCTGTAAAACTTACCACAGGAGAAAGCCAAGTAATGCTTGCGCTCAAGTCTGGTAAGGCAATACGCTTTGAGGAAAGCAAGACAAGACCTATGGGAAGAAACGCTTCTGGCGTTCGTGGCATAACTCTTGCAAATGATCAAGACGAGGTCATAGGTATGGTTTCCGTAAACGACGTAGAAAGTAATATTCTTGTAGTATCAGAAAAAGGATATGGTAAACGCAGTAGTCTTGAAGATTATAGAATTACTAATCGTGGAGGAAAAGGTGTGAAAACTATTTCTGTAACAGAAAAAACCGGTGAACTTGTAGCTATAAAAAATGTAACAGATGCCGATGATCTTATGATTATCAATAAATCTGGTATCGCCATAAGAATGGAAGTAGCTTCTCTTAGAGTTATGGGTAGAGCAACACAAGGTGTTAGACTTATAAATCTCAAAGGCAATGATTCTATTGCAGCTGTAGCCAAAGTAAAAAGTGACGACGAAGCAATAGATGAAGAAGATCTAGAAGGGGTAGTAGGTGAAACTACTGAGAATCCTGCTGGAGAATCAACAACCCAAGAACAAAACACCTCTAATGAAGAGGAGTAGCGATAATCAAGGGTTGATAAAAAATTAGTAATTTTGAAACCCTTATATTAATTAAACCATTACAATGAAAAGTAAACTATTTTTAGCAATAGCACTTGCCGCAACATCAATGGCATTTGCACAGAAAAAAGAAGTAAAAGCTATAGAGAAGGCAATTAAGTCTGGTAGCTATACTGAAGCAAAATCGCTATTAGGAGCTGCCGAGGCTCTTACGGCAGATATGGATGAGAAAACAAAAGAGAAGTTTATGCTTCTTAAAGCTCAAGCTTATTTAGGAGTTGATAATCAAAATCCAGCCGATCTCGAAAAAGCTGCGACCGCCTTTGCAGATCTTAAAGACACAAAATACACTAGTGAAGCAGATGCTGGTCTTGCAAATGTGACAAATGCTTACATCAATGGAGCAGTAGCAGATCAGAATAAAGAAGATTATGCTAGTGCGGCAACAAAACTTGAGAAAGCATATAATTTAAGTAAGAAGGATACTGTTTACTTATACTTTGCTGCATCGAATGCAATTAATGGAAAAGATTACGACACTGCATTAGGATATTATGAACAACTTAAGGACTTAGGCTTCCAAGGAAGAGAAGTTTCTTACGTAGCAACTAATGTTGAGACAAGTGAAGTTGAGAATTTCCCAAGCAAACAAGAAAGAGACCTTCAGGTACTTGCTAAAACTCACGTGAAACCAGAAGAGCAGTTAGGAGACTCTAAAAGTGCAGAAATTGCAAAAAATATAGCTCTTATCTATATTTCTAAGGATGAAAATGAAAAAGCACTTGCTGCAATGGCAGATGCACGTAAAGAGAATCCAGATGATATCTTATTATTACGTTCTGAGGCAGACATCTACCTTAAAATGAAAAAGATGGATAAGTATCAAGAAGTAATAGCAAAAGTTCTTGAGAAAGATCCTAATAACCCAGAGTTGTTATATAACTTAGGTGTAAGTTCTGATCAACAAGGAAACAAAGAAAAGGCAAAGGAATACTATATGAAGGCTGTTGAGCTTGATCCTACATATGCTGCAGCATATAATAATATTGCTGTTCTTATCTTATCAGACGAGCGTGCTATTGTTGATGAGATGAACAGTTTAGGAACTTCAAAAGCAGACTATGATAAATATGATGCTTTAAAACTTAAGCGTCAGGGTGTTTATAAAAGTGCTGTTCCTTACTTAGAAAAAGCATTAGCAGCAAAGCCAGATTATCTAGATGTAGCAAGATCCTTATATGGAATCTATGAGCAATTAGGTGAAACATCTAAGGCAGATGCAATGAAAGCAAACATTGAAAAACTAGAAGGAGGAAACTAATCTTCTATCTTCCATAAATTAAAATAGCCACTCATTTGAGTGGCTATTTTTTTGTATGATATTTTAAATCTAAACTATATGATTTTCTTAATCACCCTTAATTTATGAGTGTGTACACCTTTATGCACATTGTAAATACCAGAATGATCTAAGCGATCTATTCTCACTTCTCCGTGAGCATGTATGATATAGTTATCTTCCATAATAATACCTACGTGCGTAATTAGTCCCTCTGCATTATCAAAAAATGCTAGATCCCCAGGTTCACTTTCCTCTATAAAACTTAATGCCTCACCTTGTGTTGCTTGTTGTGAAGCATCCCTTTTAAGGTCAAAGCCGTTAAGTCGATACACCATTTGAGTAAAACCACTACAATCTATACCAAAGGTTGTTCTTCCGCCCCATAAATATGGAGTTTTGAGATAGAGTAGTGCTGTTTCCACAAGTTGGGCTCTGGATGTTTTTCCAGTGTGACTATTGCCATCGTAAGAATCTTTAAGAAGCCCAATATTTTCAACAGAAGAACCTAATACCACCGTAAGTAGTTGATTATGTTCTGTTGTAATAAATTGTACAGGATCTGTGGTGAGTGTGGTTTGTTGCGCTTTCGCGAAAGCGTACTCATCCTCACTAATCTCAATGTATTGCTTATTATCAATCCATCCCTCATATTTATCATGAGAAAGTTTAATACGGCTCCATTGCTTGCGTTGCTCCACAACCTTAAAATGTTCACCATAGAGAACTTGATTTACAAGTTCGCTAGGATCCGAAGGTTCGGCGCGCATAGGGACTATACTAAGCTGGCAAATACCGTATCGCATAAGGTATGTCTATTCTTAATTGTGATTTTCTATTACCATAGCAGAGGCACCTCCACCGCCATTGCAAATTGCCGCGGCACCTAGTTTGGCATTATTTTGCTTCAATACGTTCATAAGCGTAATAAGGATACGTACTCCACTGCATCCTAATGGATGTCCTAAGGAAACTGCTCCTCCATGTACATTTACATTTTCATCTGTTAAGCCTAATATTTTCATATTTGCTAGACCAACTACAGAGAATGCTTCATTAAACTCAAAAAAGTCAATGTCATCTTGAGCTACACCTGCCTTTGCAAGAGCTTTTGGTAATGCTTTTGACGGAGCCGTAGTAAACCACTCTGGCTCATGTGCAGCATCTGCATAACTTTTTATAGTACAAAGTGGAGTAAGGTTAAGCTCTTTTGCTCTTTCTTCACTCATTACGATTACAGCACCTGCGCCATCGTTAATTGTAGATGCATTTGCAGCAGTTACTGTTCCGTCTTTTGAGAATGCAGGACGTAAAGCAGGAATTTTTTCCATTTTTACATTTGTAAATTCTTCATCACGAGATACGATAACATCATCTCCACGTCTTTGTGGTACGGATACTGGTACTACTTCATTGTCAAATTTTCGAGCTTCCCAAGCAGCAGCACTGCGTTTATAAGATTGGATAGCATAATTATCTTGATCTTCACGTGAGAATTTATATTCTGTTGCACATGCATCTGCACATACACCCATCGCGTTACCATCATATGCATCTACAAGACCGTCTTTTTGCATACCGTCTACCATAGTCTGTGGTCCAAATTTATGTCCATTACGTAACTGAACATAATGAGGAATAAGACTCATATTTTCCATTCCGCCAGCAACAACAATATCCGCATCTCCTAGAGCAATGGCTTGTGCAGCCATCATCACAGCTTTCATTCCTGAAGCACATACTTTATTTACAGTAGTACAAGGCACAGTATCTGGAATTCCAGCTCCTAGTGCAGCTTGTCTAGCAGGTGCTTGGCCTACACCAGCTTGTACGACGTTACCCATATATACTTCACTTACAAGTGAAGGGTCAAGGTTAATTTTATCTAAAGCGCCTTTTATAGCGATTGATCCAAGTTTACTAGCAGTAACAGAGGATAAAGCTCCCATGAAACTACCTATCGGTGTGCGTGCAGCCGCAACTATAACAACGTTCTTACTCATATATTTGTGTGTTTGAAGTACTAAATTTTTCTCTTGCGAATGTAAGGAAAATTTGAAGATTTTAGAATCTATAGCGACGCTCTAAGTGGTATATCAAGCGATAATAATTTAGTACTTTAGCTTCATACTAGACAACCCTATGAGCAGCACTGCACAAAAGTTTTATAAAAATCAAGATCTCATCTACAAGCTCTTGCTTGTCTTTATTTGTGCAGGATTTATTGTTTATTTTTTTCCGAAAAGCGGAAAATTTCAATATGAGATTCAAAAAGGTTTTCCATGGCAATATGAAAACCTGTATGCAGATGAGGATTTTGCTATTCTCAAAAGTGCCACAGAACTTGAAGAAGAGCGTAGTCAAGTAAAATCGCAATCTGCTGTGTACTTTAATTACAATCAAGATATTGTAGATAACATAATAGCGTCTTACGATGAAAATTTTGATAAGGTATTTCCTGATAGTATTGATTATCAATTTCCAAAATCAGAACTGAGAAGGTATGGTAGTAATT
Organism: Dokdonia sp. 4H-3-7-5; assembly: GCF_000212355.1. Taxonomy (NCBI): domain Bacteria; kingdom Pseudomonadati; phylum Bacteroidota; class Flavobacteriia; order Flavobacteriales; family Flavobacteriaceae; genus Dokdonia; species Dokdonia sp. 4H-3-7-5. The sequence goes on along the minus strand of NC_015496.1, from coordinate 3,096,834 downwards.
TGCTAAAAGGAGTTTACAAAACTGGGGTTATAAAGAACAAGCCTGTCTATGATTCTGGCCGACTCATCTTCATAAAAAAAGGTAATGAAGTATATGAAATGAGGTTAAACCAAATTTCAGTGCTTAATAATGTAACAGATGATCTTACATCTGTTATTGAGAATGGTGCTTATGCAGCATATTCTAATAAATATCTTCAGCTTTACTTTGATGGGCTAGAAGCAAATGTTTCGTTAGATGAAGTTCTTACAAAGGAGACACTTGATATAGAGCTTGGTCAGATTTCAGAAACACGCAATATAGTGCCTAAGGGAAGTATTGTGATAGCAAGAGGAGAGCTCGTAGAAGGTGATAATCTGCAAAAATTACTATCTCTAAAAGCCAAATACGAGTCGCAAAACATAAGTGATTCGCGTTATAATTGGGTGCTCTTTGGATACATCTTGTTAGTGCTGCTGGCACTCGTAATGTTGCTCCTTTTTATACGTACTTATAGACTTTCTGTATTTTTAAATAATACTAAAGTAACCTTTATATTTTTCAATGTTTTGGTTATGGTGCTTCTTACAACGATAGTTGTAAAGTGGAGCCCTCAGTACGTATATGCTGTACCTATGTGCATACTACCACTCATTATAAAAGCTTTTTTTGACGCTCGCTTGGGGCTTTTTACGCATGTAATTGCTATTCTCTTATTAGGATTTATTGTGCCAGATAGTTTTGAATATTTTTTCTTACAAGTAATCGCGGGTATCGTAACTATCTTAACAATACCAGAATTATATAAAAGAGCAAACCTCTTTATCTCCATAGGTCAGATAACACTTATATATATACTTGCATATTTTGCATTTAATATTATAAGTGAAGGTGGTATGGAGGGGCTGCAGTGGGAAGACTTCGGTATGTTTTTACTCGCTGGTCTAGCAACACTATTTGTACAGCCGCTCATCTATATTTATGAAAAGATTTTTGGTTTGGTGAGTGATGTTTCACTATTAGAATTATCAGATACTAACTCAAAGCTTCTCAAGCGCCTTGCAGATGAAGCTCCTGGTACTTTTCACCACAGTCTCAATGTGGCAAACTTATCTGAAGCAGCAGCAAATGAAATAGGTGCAAACGCCATGCTTGTTAGGGTAGGAGCACTTTATCATGATATAGGTAAAATAGAAAACCCTACAGATTTTACAGAAAACCAAGCAACAGGTATCAATAGTCATGATGATTTATCTCCAAAAGAAAGTGCACGCATTATCATAGATCACGTGATTAATGGAATTGAACTCGCACGCAAATACAATTTACCAGATCGTGTAATCGATTTTATACGTACGCATCACGGTACCAGTACTGTACAGTATTTTTATTTTAAGGAAAAGGAAATTAATGAGGACACACTAATCACAGATTTTCAATATCCAGGACCGTTACCTTTTAGTAAAGAAACTGCGATACTAATGATGGCAGATAGTGTGGAAGCTGCTTCCAAGAGTCTTAAAAATCCAACTTCAACACTTATAGATGCTTTTGTAGAAAAGATAATCAAGAAGCAAATGGATGAAGGGCAGTTTCTAAATGCAAATATTACGTTCAAAGAAATTCAGCAGATTAAGAAAGTACTTAAAAAGAAGCTTAATAACATTTATCACCTCAGGATTGAATATCCAGAGTAGGAGCTAGATTAAAAGTATATTCTAACGGAGTTATAATAGTTAGTAACGCTTTCGCGAAAGCGTAAAAAAAAACGAGATACAAATTAATGTATCTCGTTTTATATTTAGACTAAGTTTCTTATCTCAACGTAGGAAAACTAGAAGGATTAACTTCGTTCATCATACTGTATATTTTCTCAAATATATCATCTGCAGAAGGTTTAGAGAAGTAATCTCCGTCTGTTCCATAAGCAGGTCTATGAGCCTTTGCAGTCATGGTTTCTGGCTTACTATCTAGGTATTTGTAAGCATCTTGCTCATTTAATACTGCATTAAGTAGGTAAGCACTCGCTCCACCTGGCATATCTTCATCTATAACGATAAAACGATTTGTCTTTTTGATACTCTCAACAACATCGTGATTAAGGTCAAATGGTAATAAGGATTGTGCATCAATTACTTCGATGTTGATACCTACAGTTAGAAGTTCTTTTGCAACTTCCATAACGATACGCAGTGTACTTCCGTAAGAAAGGACTGTAATATCTGTTCCTTCTTTTACAGTCTCGACAACACCTATAGGAGTTTTAAATTCTCCTATGTTAGTTGGCAAGTTTTCTTTTAAACGGTAACCATTTAAGCATTCTACAACTAGTGCAGGCTCATCACTTTCTAGTAATGTATTATAAAAACCAGCAGCTTTTACCATGTTACGAGGAGTAAGAATGTACATACCTCTAAGAAGGTGTACGATGGCTCCCATTTGTGATCCACTGTGCCATATTCCTTCTAATCTGTGACCTCGAGTTCTTACGATAAGTGGTGCTTTTTGTTTACCATGAGTTCTATAACGCAAAGTTGCTAGATCATCACTCATAATCTGGATTGCATACAGAATATAATCAAGATATTGAATTTCGGCAATAGGGCGTAAGCCTCTCATCGCCATTCCTATTCCTTGACCAAGTATCGTTGCTTCACGTATTCCTACATCGGCAACTCTATGCTCTCCGTATTTCTCTTGCATTCCCTCAAGCCCTTGGTTCACATCACCAATGGCTCCAGCATCTTCTCCAAAAACAAGTGTATTAGGATATTTGCTAAAGATAGCATCAAAGTTATCTCTTAAGATAACTCTTCCATCTACAAGGTTTTCTTCTCCATAAGTAGGAGCAACAGCCTCTATTGAAGTCGCACCATTACCATTTTCATTGTATAAGTGTGCGCTATATTGTGGTTGAATTGTTGCAATGTAGTTATCAATCCACGTTGCGAGTTCTGTATGCGTATCAGATTGTTCTCCTATGGTAAGGCGTAAAGCTTTACGAGCAGTACTAAGTAAATCACATTTGAGAGATTCCTTATTTTCTACCAGTTTTTCAAAAAGTGGCTTTATAAAACTACCGTTACTAGAGTTTTTAATAAGTGCTTCTAGTATTGATGTTATTTTTTCTTTTTCACTTTTAATAGGTCTTAAAAATGCTTCCCAAGCAGCTTTCTTGCCATCTCGAACTTTCTTTTTAAGGTCTTTGTCAATAGCGGTAAGTTCCTCATCTGTAGCTAGACCTTGATCAATAAGCCAGCTTCTGAACTGTACATTACAGTCATTCTCGCGTTCCCATTGCAATCTATCTTGATCTTTATAACGTTCATGAGATCCAGAAGTAGAATGTCCTTGAGGCTGTGTAAGCTCAACAACATGTACTAAAACTGGTACATGCTCTTCGCGAGCTATTTTTCCAGCACGTTCATATGCATCTACTAGTGCAGGATAATCCCATCCGTTTACTTTGATAATCTCATATCCTTTATCTTCTTCATCTCTCTGGAAACCAGCAAGAATTTTAGAGATACTCTCTTTTGTAGTTTGGTGTCTAGCGTGAACAGAAATTCCATATTCATCATCCCAAACACTTATTACCATAGGTACTTGAAGTACACCTGCGGCGTTTATAGTTTCAAAAAACAAACCTTCACTAGTACTCGCATTACCTATAGTTCCCCAAGCAACTTCATCACCATTATTTGAGAAGTTTTCTTTCTGAGTTTCGGAAACGTTTCTATATACTTTAGAAGCTTGTGCAAGTCCTAAAAGTCTAGGCATTTGTCCAGCAGTAGGAGAGATGTCTGAGCTAGAATTCTTTTGAGCTAGTAAGTTTTTCCAATTACCGTCATTATCAAGACTATGCGTAGCAAAGTGACCACCCATTTGCTTTCCAGCACTCATCGGGTCAAATGCTATATCTGTATGTGCATATAGTCCTGCGAAAAACTCTTCTATAGATAAGTGGTCTATCGCCATCATGAATGTTTGATCTCTGTAATAACCAGATCTAAAGTCACCATTTTTAAAAGCACGTGCCCAAGCTAACTGTGGTAGCTCTTTTCCATCACCAAAAATTCCAAATTTTGCCTTTCCTGTAAGAACTTCTCTACGTCCTAAAAGACTACATTCTCTACTAGTAACAGCGATTCGATAATCTTCAAGAACAGATTCTTTAAAGTCATCATAAGATAATGCTGCTTTGGTATTAGAAGTAATTGCCATAAGTTTAAATGATTTGATTGTAAAAATAGCCAAAACATATCCACAATGCAATATGTAGCTGCGTTAAATACTTATAATTTTCGCATTAGAAGTGCTTTTTACGCAGTCCATTTTCAACAAAAGTCAAGATTTTTTGATTTTATTAAGAATATGACAACTTAAACGGTGCTTTTTGAGAATCTTTAGTACCACTTTCGTGAAAAAAGTCTTATCACCGTATCAAAACTTATTTGTAGTTGGAACCTAATCTTCTGGTCATAGTTAGGTTGGCCTATTTCCCAACCCAAATTTGAATATATAGGGAAGTATAACTCGAAGTAGTCATCAAGAAGACTTACTTGAATTCCAGAGTCATATACGAGTCTTCCATTTGCTCTTTTATTCTTAACAACTCCAACATCTCCATAAGCATAGAAATACTTCCATAGCGTTGTACTTGCGTTTGCTGTAAACATCCAGTCATTTGCAAATACAGGCGCTACATCATCCAATTGAGATTTAAAACCACCTTCGGCAATAATTATTTGCTGAGAGAATAGACCGCTATCTTCAGAGCGACCATAGTAATTGTAGTCAAATAAATAATCAGTTGGTCTGTCTAGTGCAAAGCTAAAAAAGTCGCCATCTGCCTGTGTATTGTTGTAAGTAAATACACCGCCAAATAAGCGCACATTTAATTGTCTATTATTAAGAAAAAGTCTTCTATAAAATATATTACCAGACACCTTACCAAAGTTTTTTGCAAACTGCACATCTCCAGTAACGTTGAGTGTATGTATTATTCCAGGATTTGATCTAGTGTACCTTAAGTTAAGAACATCGTAATTAGGAGTAGGTAATGCGACTAGGGGATCTTCTTGTCGTTGTACACTTACAAATCGTGCAGATGCACTCTGTCGTTTATTTGATCTAAGGTTTGAAGTTCTAAAAGATAGATTTACAAAAGGAGTTATTCTTGTAAACAATAAATCTGGTGCATAAGAAAAACGATTTCCAGAAATTCCATATCTCAATGCGTAGAGTCCTTGATTTTGATAGTCATGTCTATAGGATATAGAAGCGCTACCTATAAGCTTCTTAGACTTTAAACCTATTTGAGGTTCTATTTTGTAATTGAGTGCTTTGGTGAGTAATGTCTTATTATAAAGTTTTACACCCGGAATAAAACCATCATATATATTAAACTGAGCAACTGGCATTACAAACAGCTGATTTTTTGCAGGGTTTTCAAAATCTTGGAAGAATTTGAGCTGTATGGGTTTATCTAGGCTCAAAAATGCATTAGGCTTCTCGTAGTTGTTTCTTAAGTTATTTTCAGGAATGATATTCTCATAATTTAAAACAAACCTATCTGCTTCTTCTTTTGAGTATGCAAGTCTTTCTGTTTTCTGAGTTCCGGTTACCCAGCGCTTACTTGTAAGACTATCATTCTTAAAGCCGTAAATAGAAATAGGAGAGGAGCGTCGCTCTTTCTTTTTTACATCTACATAAACAGAGTCGCCTTTCACTTTAGAATTTTTTAAGGCATAATCTAGTCGTTTATTAGAAGTAATGTAATCCTTAAAAAACCAATCTACATCCTCATCAATTTGCGCATTTACTTCCTTTTCAAACTGCGATGATGTGAGTGGTTGAGACTTGTGTTTTTGATAAAAATCACTAATAATCTCATCAAGTTTATTATCTCCTATGTAATCATTGAGATAATTAAGCCCTACACCACTTTTATACGATGTACCTATATTCTTATTATATTTAATAAGTTCGTCGTAAGGTGTATCTAGCGGCTGGTCAAGATTTAATCTAGATATATGAGTAGATAAAATATTAAACTGATCATTAAATTCAAGTTCTGAAGCATAAAACTGACGTACGAGCCAGTACTTATCTAAAGATCCTACTACTTTGAGATCAGGATAGTAGGTGTCCATGTAATTTTGTAAGATGTAGACCTTGATGCCATCTATAAGCCATCTATCGTTTCTTGGGTTAACAAGAAGTGTGTTGTTAATATAGTTGTTAATCGTTGTCTTAAGAAGTTTAATTTCATATTGAAAACCATCAGGAAACGGACTTATAAAACTAGGTAATTGATTGAGGCCATACACTGGCTGCTCTTTATAATCAAGATCTGTTACAAGGATTTTATCAAAGGGATATTGGCCCAAATTATTGTACAGGTAACCGGCTATACGATCAGATATTAAAGCTCTTAATGGTGAAGGAATTTTATAATCATGTAGATTAGATACAATTGTTACATAATCTGTTTGAACCTCTTCGTAATTAGAACTTTTAAGTAAAAAAACCTTGGCATCAGTTCGGCTTTTGCCAGTGAGCACCGTAAGCTTATTACCTTTTGTTTGCGAACTCGAAATATCATTCTGCTCAAGATCCGTGACTAGATCATAACCTTGAGGAATGGAAAATTGTAAGCGTATGTCCGTCTGAGGAAAATATCTATCATTTAAATTTTTATTACTGTAGTATTCCCAGCCATTGTTATATACGGCAGGCGTTACAAACCAATATCTCAAATTATAATCACCATCTTTAGTAATCCCATAGTCTGTAAATTTTACATCTGGGAGTACAACTGTATAATCAAGGGTCATTCTTACAGAAGCCCCTGGTAATAGTGGTTCATGTAACAAAACCTTGATGATGTCAGGGTGTTTTTTTGGTCTTGTGTATTGAAGTATAGTTCCTTGACCTGCAATAGAAGTCATTTTAGTAAAACCACGATCACTATCAGGTGCAAGATGAAATTTCTTATCAAAAGACTCAGAAAATCTCTTTGCTAGTGGTGTGGTTTTACTAGAAAAACTATGTGCCCAGTCTGTTAAGTATACATCTGTCCACACATCACTAGAACTATTTATGATAGTGATTGTATGATTGAGATGTATAGACCTATCGTCAGGAATTAATTGTGCATTAATTTCCATCGTATGTTGACTCGTGGCTACTACACTTAAGAGAAGCAATGAGATAAAAGCATACAGAGATTTTAGGGTGTGTCTCAACTAGAAAGGGAGTGTGTTAATTTGTAATAGAAAAAGCTGTTTTTGTTTTGCTGTTATATGTAGTTTTCACGCTTTCGCGAAAGCGTAACACCTTTAGAAATTAGGACTCAATTGATATTCATCATAGAAGTTATTAAGCACCTCAATTACCTCATCTGAAGTGTCTACAAGATGTATAAGATCCATATCTCCAGCACTTATATTCTGAAAACTGTCAAGTAAGGTTGTCTTTACCCAATCCATAAGCCCTCCCCAAAATTCTGTACCTACAAGTATAATAGGAAACTTCTGGATTTTGTGTGTTTGGATAAGTGTGATTGCCTCAAAAAGCTCATCAAGAGTTCCAAAACCTCCTGGCATTACTACAAATCCCTGTGAGTACTTTACAAACATCACTTTACGTACAAAGAAGTAATCAAAGTCTAAACTCTTATCACTATCAATATATGGATTGTCATGTTGCTCAAAAGGAAGTTCAATGTTAAGTCCTACAGATGTTCCGCCAGCAAGGTGTGCTCCGCGGTTACCAGCTTCCATGATACCTGGACCACCACCAGTAATAACACCGTAACCGTTATTTGCAATTTTTTCGGCAACTTCGGTAGCTAGTTTATAGTACTTATTATCTGGCTTTGTTCTCGCACTACCAAAAATGGATACACATGGACCTATACGGCTCATTTTTTCAAATCCATTTACAAATTCTCCCATTATCTTAAAGATTGCCCAAGAGTCATTTGTTTTCTTCTCGTTCCAGCCTTTAGGTCTATTTTCGTTACTCATAATTATGTCTTAGTATTTATAATTAAAACTATATTGTATATGTAGTTTTATGCCATTTCCTTCTTTAGAAACTGGGCTGTATATCCTTTATTTTTTTTAATAATTTGTTCCGGAGTACCAATGGCAACTACCTCGCCACCACCTTTTCCACCTTCATATCCTATATCTATGATGTGATCTGCCGTTTTTACAACATCTAGATTATGCTCGATAATGAGAATGGTATTTCCTTTGTCTACAAGACGGTTGAGCACATCCATTAATACTCTAATATCCTCAAAATGAAGTCCTGTGGTAGGCTCATCTAGTATGTAAAAGGTATTCCCGGTATCTCTCTTACTAAGTTCTGATGCTAGTTTAATACGCTGCGCCTCACCACCAGATAAGGTTGTGCTCTGTTGTCCTAGCGTAATATAGCCTAATCCTACGTCTTTTATCGTTTTAAGTTTGCGATATATTTTAGGAATAGGTTCAAAAAAGTCTGCTGCCTCGGTCATAGTCATCTCAAGAACATCAGAAATTGATTTTCCTTTATATCGTATTTCTAGGGTTTCTCTATTAAAACGCTTCCCTTGACATGTCTCACACTCAACATATACATCTGGTAAGAAGTTCATCTCAATCACTCTTAAACCACCACCTTTACACGTCTCGCAGCGACCACCTTTGACATTAAAGCTAAAACGTCCAGGTTTATATCCTCTTATAAGTGCTTCAGGAGTCTTTGCAAAAAGGCTTCTAATTTCGTCAAAGGCTTTAGTGTAGGTTGCAGGATTAGACCTAGGTGTACGCCCTATAGGTGTTTGATTTATATCTATTACTTTGTCACATTCGTCAAGTCCTTTGATGCTCTTGTAAGGCATAGGTACTTTTACACCATTAAAATAATGAGCATTCATGATAGGGTAGAGCGTTTCATTAATCAGAGTAGACTTACCACTACCAGAAACTCCTGTAACCGCAATCATTTTACCTAATGGGATCTTAATAGAAACATTTTTTAGATTGTTTCCTGTAGCTCCTTTAAGCTCTATAAATTTACCATTTCCTTTTCGACGTTGTTTTGGGATGGTAATTTCTTTTTCACCATTCAAGTATTGTGCTGTAAGTGTATGGTGCTTTATTAAATCTTCTGGAGTTCCTTCACTTATTATTTCTCCTCCAAAACGTCCTGCTCTTGGTCCTATATCAATTACGTGATCTGCACGCTCAATCATATCTTTATCATGCTCTACAACGATGACAGAGTTGCCTATATCACGCAAAGAAATAAGCGAATTTATAAGCTTTTCATTATCACGTTGATGTAGTCCAATACTAGGTTCATCTAGTATGTATAATACGCCTACAAGTTGCGATCCTATCTGTGTAGCGAGCCTGATACGTTGTGCCTCTCCTCCAGATAAAGACTTTGAGCTTCTGTTTAGATTAAGATATGTAAGTCCTACATCTACAAGGAATTGTATTCTTGAATTAATTTCTTTAATTATCTCAGATGCAATCTGTAATTGCTTGCTAGAGAGTCGTTTTTCTACTGTCTTAAACCATTCTTGTAGCTCAAGAATATCCATAGAAGCAAGGTCTGCAATACTAAGATCATCAACCTTAAAGTAGAGTGATTCTTTGCGCAATCTTGACCCCTCACATACGGGACAAGCTACCTTATCCATATATCCTTTTGCCCAGCGTACAAGTGATGTAGACTCGCTATCATTAAAGGTATTTTCTATAAAATTTGCTACACCTTCAAAATCAATTTTATAATCTCTAGTAACTCCTAATTGCTTTGAAGAAACAGAAAACTTTTCATTTCCGCCATAGAATATAAAATCCATAGCTTCTTCAGAAATCTTTTCAATAGGGTCTGTTAGTTTAAAGTCAAACCTCTCTGCAATAAGTTGTAGTTGTTTAAAGATCCAGTTGTTCTTCTTAGGTCCATGAGGATCTAGTCCGCCAGCGTTAATAGATAGTTTTGGGTCTGGGACTATCTTTTTAGGATTTACTTTATATAGCTCACCTATGCCATTACAGTTAGGGCAAGCGCCTTTAGGTGAGTTAAAGGAGAAGTTATTTGGTTCTGGGTTAGGATATGAGATTCCTGTAGAAGGACACATCAAGTTTCGGCTAAAATAACGTACTTCCTTCGTGTCTTGATTAAGTACCATTAACACATCATCACCATGATACATCGCAGTATTTATGCTTTCGCGAAGGCGTTTATCATCGTCATCACCTTTTTTTACGAGCATGCGATCTACTACAATCTCAATATCGTGTACTTTGTAACGGTCTACTTTTAATCCTTTTACAATATCCTTAACCTCACCATCTACACGAACCTTAACAAAACCCTGTTTTGCAATTTGTTCAAATAACTCTCTATAATGGCCCTTACGTGAGCGTATAGTAGGAGCGAGGATGTTAATCCTTTTACCTTCAAAACTCTCTGTAATGAGCTTCTGTATTTGTTCATCATTGTAACTTACCATCTTTTCGCCAGTATTGTAAGAGTAGGCATCTGCCGCTCTTGCATAAAGGAGACGTAAAAAATCGTAAATTTCTGTAATGGTTCCCACCGTAGATCGCGGACTTTTACTAGTGGTTTTTTGCTCGATAGCAATAACCGGAGAAAGTCCTAGAATTTGATCTACATCTGGACGTTCTAATCCTCCTAGAAACTGTCGTGCATATGCAGAAAACGTTTCAATGTAACGACGTTGTCCTTCTGCATAGATAGTATCAAAGGCTAGCGAACTCTTTCCACTTCCAGATAACCCTGTAATTACAACGAGTTTTTCTCTCGGTATCATTACGTCTATATTCTTTAGATTGTGGGCGCGAGCACCGTAAACTTCAATACGTTCTTCGTGATCTATCATACATTTTTACAAAGCAACAAATTTACCGCTTTGCGCCCTAAATAGAAAGCGAGTAACACTATAAGAGATTGTTAATGTTAACGGTATTGATAGTTGTTGTTGTTACGCTTTCGCGAAAGCGTAAATAACCTAAAAATCATTCTCAAACTTCTAGTCATATTAGAATATATACGGCAATATTCTCCACGTACGCGCCTTATAAACTGTATAGCTCTGACCAAATTTTTCTTTGAGGAAAGCCTCTTCCTTATATATCTTGAGAATAAGGACTACAATTAATAATACATAGTAAATCCAGGGAAATAAATGGTCTCCTCTAATAACCACAGGTAGAAATACTAATAGGATACCTGTGTACATAGGGTTTCTTAAAATGTTGAAGATTCCCTTAGTTACAAGAACCTCGGATTTAGCCTCTGGCTGAATATTAAAATTTCTTATCTTAATATTGTAAATACCCCAAAGAGCTATAAATATGCCTAGTAATTGTACACTTAGAGAAGTAAGATCCCAATGTACCATCTGTCCGTTCCATATGATGAGGAAAATTAAGCTAAACTGGGATATTACAAGTGCTAGTGAGTGTAGAGACATAAACGGATAGGGCTTATAGATTAGAAATTACGCTAATCAAAAAAGGTTGCGCAATGCGCAACCTTTTTTAATGTTATAAGTCGTAAATATCATTATAGAGATGAATATAGTTCTCTCTTATAATCTTACGTTTAAGCTTCATAGTAGGAGTGAGGTGTCCACCTTCTACTGTCCAAGCGTCATGCGTAAGACGGAATGCTTTAATTTTCTCCCATTTGGCAAATGTTTCGTTAGCCTCGTCTACTTCCTGCTGGTAGCGGTCTTGAACGCGCTCTGATGCGAGAAGCTCATCTAAGTTAGAATAGCTTATGTTTTTCATTTTTGCCCATTCTTCTAAGAATTCAAAATTAGGCTGGATTAAAGCAGCTGGCATTTTCTGACCTTCACCTATGACCATAATTTGTTCTATAAATCGCGATTGCTTAAATCTATTTTCTAGAAGTTGAGGAGCAACATATTTTCCTCCAGATGTTTTAAACATCTCTTTCTTGCGATCTGTTATCTTTAAGAAACCATCTTCATCTATGTGACCTATATCACCAGTATGGAAATAGTCATTCTTTAGTACTTCGTCTGTTTTTTCTTTGTCCTTATAGTAACCTATCATTACATTAGGTCCTTTTACAAGAATCTCACCATCGTTTGCGATTTTAACTTCAACACCTGGCAGTAGCTTACCTACAGTTCCTATTCTGAAGCCGCCATCACGCATATCATTTACAGAACATACAGGAGAGGTCTCAGTAAGGCCGTAACCTTCCATAATACCCATCTCAGCAGCGTTAAATATTCTTGCAAGTCGTGGTTGTAATGCGGCACTTCCAGAAGCGATAAGATCAAGGTTTCCACCTAGACCTTCTTTCCACTTTGAGAATATAAGTTTACGAGCAAGTGCAAGTTGTTTTTCATACCACCAGCCATTCTGACCATATGGTTCGTATTTAAGACCTAAATCTACAGCCCAGAAGAATAATTTCTTTTTGACTCCAGTAAGTGCAGCACCTTTTGCAATAATCTTGTCATATACTTTCTCAAGCAAACGTGGTACTGCGGTCATAACTTGAGGCTTTACCTCTTTTAAGTTATCACTTATAGTCTCTAGCGACTCTGCAAAGAAAATAGAAACCCCTTTATATTGATATAAATACATCAACATGCGTTCATAAATGTGGCAAACAGGTAAAAAGCTCAAGGCTCTCATACCTGTGTCAGCAAGAGGCAGGCGGTGCGCACTGGCCAAAGCGTTGCTCACAATGTTCTCATGTGATAGCATTACCCCTTTAGGGCGTCCAGTAGTTCCAGATGTATATATTAGCGTTGCGAGATCCTTAGTGGTTACAGCAGCTTTAAGTGTCTCTACTTCTGATTGATTAGAAGTGTCTGCTCCTAATTCTAGAACCTCAGACCAGTTTTTACAATTATCAATGTCTTCAAAAGAGTACACTTCAATAAGAGAAGGCACTTTATCTTTTATAGACATTACCTTATCACGTACTTCGTTACACGACACAAATACATACTTAGACTCAGAGTGATTAAGTACATAAGCGTAGTCCTCCTCAGATATAGTAGGATAAATAGGTACATTTTGAGCTCCTAATTGTAAGATCCCTATATCGCAAATATTCCACTCTGTGCGATTAGTCATAGAGATGACAGCAATTTTATCATTAGGTTTAACACCTAATCGCAAGAGTCCTCGACTAATTGCGTTTGCTTGATCAATATATTCCTGAGTAGACGTAGCAACCCAAACACCATCTTTCTTAGTGTTGAGTGCGTCTGAGAGATTAAATTTTTCCAGTTGATAATAAGGAAAATCAAAAAGTCTGGTAATTTCCATAGATTGCTTTTAAATAGTGTTACAAAATAGGAAAATTTGCACGGTTTTTATTGAGATATTCATAAAATGAGAGAGGATTTCTCATAAAAGTGAGATATCCCTTTGATTTTCTTTAAGATGCGCTTTAACTTAATTTTTAACAATTTTTAAAATAGTACTGTTTTTTGAAGTTTGAAGCTTTAAAAAGTACATTCCTTGAGGTAAATAAGCGTAGTCTACGCTTGCGTTTCCGGTTTGTTGGACTGCTGGAGTTACATTTTGACCTAGGATATTGTAAACACTAGTCTCATACGAGCTTAGTGATGTACGTATATTAAGTTGATTTGAAACTGGGTTTGGAAACACTTCAAAAGCATTATTAAATTGTTCATTATCTACAGTTAATTGTTCTCCTGAGAGTATAGAAAAAGATAAATCGTCAAAGTAAAAACCATCTCTCGTTACGGCACCATCTGTAACTAAACGGAATCTTGCCCTAATTGTTTCTCCTATATAATAACTTAAATTAATTTCTTCGAGTATCCAATCATTCTGGATACTGTCGTATAAAGGCTCACCTTGAGGCTGAATATTTGTTCCGATAGTGGTAAAATTACCACATTGTGGTTCCCAGGTGATACCATCGTCTTTAGAAATCTCAAATTGCACATAATCCCATGTATCTTCAATGTTCCATCTTGCATGGTAGCTTACTGTTGCTGTAATAGCATCTGTGAGGTCTAAAGATTGTGTTAGTTCAATGATATTACTAGCATTGTTACTATAATTACCAGAAGGCGAATCTGTTATCGAAGAGGAAGTGGAAACAAAGCTTACATTTGTGGTTCCCCAACTTGTAGATCCAAAATCTGCGAGCGAATTTCCATCTGCATAAAATATCTCTGTTGTACTACCGTATATTTTACTAACGCGAACCTCCTTTTCAAAAAAGCCATTGTCTATAATTAAATCAAATTCAATAGCATCACCCACTTCTACGCTTGTAGATAGGGAATAGGTTATACTTCCAGATTGTGTCGCTAAGGGTGCTAAACTCGATAATGTAATTGGCGCTCCTTGATCAATAATATTAGAAGATACGGGAGAAAAGGTAATAGTAAAATCTCCTAAATTTTCTACAGCCAGTCTCTCTAAATCAAAAGAAGTTGATAAAGCAGCAGACTCACCAGTAAAAGTAGGTGAGGTCTCGGTTAGTTTGCCATAATTACCAGCTATTTGAGCGGCCGTAAGATTGAGAAACATCATGTTTTGCGAAGTGCTAATAATCGAGCTTGCAGGCGGCCAAAATGATGTTCCTATCTCTGGGGTGAAAGCAAAAATTTTATCATGAGTTCCCACTGTTCCGTACATAAAATCATCACTGTCTCCAGCAAATGGGAAATCATTAAATGCATTGTAGCCATTTATAGAGGTAAGAGCATCGCCTATCCCTTGAAATAAATCATCGTCTGGAGTGTCCACATCTGCATAGCCAAAAGGATAATAAACTAACTCGCCAAAAGAATGATTATTAAGAGCAATCACAAAATCATGCTGCTCTACAAACCACTTCACTACTTGAGTCTCTACTTCAGAGAAAGGGCCTGTACCGTGATATGTTTCATTATTTGTATTTGATGAAGATCCAGGACCGCCCCAGCTACCATCATTAGGATTACCATTAATATGATAGTCATAGTTGCGATTATTATCAACACCATTTCCATTTTTTCTATTCTTACGCCATAGGCCACCACCATCAGGATCTGTTAGCTCATTATATAAGTAACCATCAGGGTTTATTACAGGTATAAAATAAAGCTCCGTATTATTTACAATAGCTTGTACCTCTTCATCAGTATCATAATTTTCAAGCAAGTACCACATATAATATACCAGTTGCATAAGTGACATAGGCTCCCTAGCGTGATGTATAGACGTATATAATACTTCTGGCTCAGTTTCATCGTTTTCAGGATTGTCGCTTATTTTTAACCAGTAAATAGGATTTCCTCCTATGGACGGCGTGACACCATCATCTGGAAGTCCTTCCGTAAGGAAGTTACTTATCGAAGCTCTCGTAGTTATTAAGTCTGGATATTGCTCAGCCATGTCATCAAGTTCATCGAGTAGTTCTTGATACGTCAAGTAGCCACCCATAGATCCAAGATTAAAATTTGCAGGAGTTTCATATGTCAGAGCATCGCTGGAGCTACAAGCTACGTTGCGAGTGGCAGTGCTGGATCGTGTTGATTGTTCTTTATAGGCTTTTTGAATATCTTCTTCAATGGTTTCGTATTGAAAACCTGCATTTCTAATTTTCTCTAGCTCTTGCAATGAAAAGTCAGATATGATAAAAGTTCCCTCTTTATGTATACCATGGTCTGCAGCAACACCAGTTAGGTTTAATTGTGCAAGCGTTTGAGTTTGGTTTAAAAATACTTTTATACGTTTATATTGAGGGGTTTCTTGTTGCGCTTTCGCGAAAGCGTAACAGAAAAATATACAAACAATAATTGGTAGTTTTTTAAAGCGCATAAAAGTGTCTTACTTGGTTGAATATGTGCAACTAAAGATAAAACAAGCTGCAATCAAATTGTCCTACCTAGTCGGTAATATATAAATAGTATTACATATTATATACTCGTTGAAATATTATGTAACTTAATTACAAGGTTTTATAAAAAAATGCCTCACTTAGTGATAAGTGAGGCATTCTGTAATTAGAAGTATATAATATTATGAGTTTTTCTCTACCCAATTTCTTGCGTTTACAAATGCTTCAACCCAAGGACTCACCTCATCACTATTTCCAGCAGGGTAGTGCGCCCAGTTCCATGGGAATGTAGATCGCTCAATATGCGGCATTGTTGCAAGGTGACGACCTGTAGTATCACAAATCATCGCTGTATTAAAGTCAGACCCGTTAGGGTTTGCAGGGTATCCTTCATAACCATAGGTCGCTACAATATCATATGCATTTGCTCCCATAGGTAAATCAAATCTACCTTCACCATGAGAAATCCATACACCTAAGGTTGTTCCAGCAAGCGTAGAAAGCATCACACTGTTGTTTTCTTCAATCTTCACAGAAGTAAAGTTACTCTCGTGCTTGCGGCTTTTATTGTGTTTTAATTTAGCTAACCTTTCGTGATCTGGGTTTATAAGATCAAGTTCTAAGAATAATTGGGCACCATTACAGATTCCAACAGAGAGTGTGTCTTCACGTGCAAAAAAGTTCTCAATCGCTTTATTTGCCTTCTCATTATATTTTATGGCACCAGCCCATCCTTTGGCAGATCCTAATACATCACTATTAGAAAACCCTCCTACAGCTCCAAGAAACTGAATATCTTCTAGCGTTTCACGTCCAGATATTAAATCTGTCATGTGTACATCCTTTACGTCAAAACCAGCGAGGTACATCGCATTTGCCATCTCGCGCTCAGAGTTACTTCCTTTTTCACGTAAGATTGCCGCTTTAGGTCTAGCTTTGCTAGTATCTAATACTGGCTTTTTTCCTGTAAAGTTTCCAGGAAAAGTATATTGTAGTGGTTGTACTTTATAATTGTCAAAACGATCCTTTGCAAGACCATTTGCCGTTTGCTTATTATCTAGTAAATAAGAAGTCTTAAACCAAGTATCACGAAGTGATGCAATGTTAAGACCTAATTCTACGCCACTATTTTTGATTGTTAGCTCTGCAGTGGTTGTTAACGTTCCTATTTTTGAGAATGTAACACCATTATCAGTAAGTATTTTTTCAACAGATGCATCTGCTTGGAAAACTAATCCTGCATTTTCAGAAAAAAGCACCTTGATAAGGTCTTGTTCTCCAAGTGGAGTCAAATCTAAGTTTGCACCTAAGTTTACATCTGCAAAGCAAAGTTCAAGTAGGGTAGTGATAAGTCCGCCACTCGCAACATCGTGACCAGCTTGAATTTTGTCGTCTTTTATGAGTTGTTGAATGGCGTTAAACGCTTTCGCGAAAGCGGTATCACTCACAACACTTGGCGCTTCGTTACCTATAGCATGACATACTTGTGCAAAACTAGATCCTCCTAGTTTATGGGTATCTCCAGACATGTTGATATAATAAATCGCACCACCGTCTTTTTGAAGAACTGGCTCTACTACTTTATTAATATCATTACAATTTCCAGCTGCCGAAATAACGACCGTTCCAGGAGCAATTACATCTCCATCTGGATATTTTTGTTTCATTGAGAGACTATCCTTACCTGTAGGGACGTTAATCCCAAGGTTAATTGCCATTGCAGATATTGCCTCTACAGCCTTATACAAACGAGCATCTTCTCCTTCATTCTTACAGGGCCACATCCAGTTTGCTGAGAGGCTTACAGATTGTAATCCATCTTTAAGAGGTGCCCACACAATGTTTGTAAGAGCCTCCGCAATACTGTTTTTACTTCCCGCTACAGGATCAATAAGACCAGAAACTGGTGAGTGTCCTATAGAAGTAGCAATTCCTTCTGTACTCTTATAATCAAGTGCCATTACACCCACATTGTTAAGAGGTATTTGTAAGGATCCTACACATTGTTGTTTTGCAACGCGACCACCTACGCAGCGGTCTACTTTATTAGTAAGCCAATCTTTACATGCAACCGCTTCTAGTTGCAATACTTGCTCAAGATAATCGTGGAAGTGCTCCAGTTGATACTCTGGGTTTTTATAATCACGAGCGACCGTCTTGTCTGTCATTATTGTTTTTGGAGAGCTCCCAAACATATCATCTAGATGCAAGTCCATAGGGCTCAAGCCTGTTGTTTTACTTTTAAAAGTAAAACGGTGATCATTTGTAACATCGCCTACTTGATACATAGGTGAGCGCTCACGATCTGCGATGCGCTGTAGCATATCGATATCTTTTTCACCTATTACGAGACCCATACGTTCTTGCGACTCGTTTCCTATAATTTCTTTTGCGGATAGGGTAGGGTCACCTACGGGTAATTTATCAAGATCGATACGACCTCCAGTATCTTCTACAAGTTCAGAAAGACAGTTAAGATGTCCTCCAGCACCGTGATCGTGTATAGATACGATTGGGTTTACATCACTTTCTACCATTCCTCGCACTGCATTTGCAGCACGTTTTTGCATTTCTGGGTTAGAACGTTGTACCGCATTAAGTTCTATTCCAGAGTCAAAAGCTCCAGTATCTGCACTTGAAACAGCAGCACCACCCATTCCTATTCTATAATTTTCACCTCCTAAGATTACAATTTTGTCACCATCTTGCGGAGTGTCTTTAAGCGCTTGCTCACGCTTTCCGTAACCAATACCACCAGCTTGCATAATTACCTTGTCATACCCAAGACGCTGACCGTCTTCTTGATGCTCAAAAGTAAGAACTGAACCTACGATTAAAGGCTGCCCAAATTTGTTTCCAAAATCTGATGCTCCATTTGAAGCTTTAATAAGGAGGTCAATTGGGTTTTGATAAAGCCATTTGCGGGCATCCATGCCATGTTCCCACGGGCGTTCTTGCTCTAATCTAGAATACGGAGTCATATACACAGCTGTTCCAGCAAGAGGAAGTGATCCTTTACCTCCAGCAAGTCTATCGCGTATTTCTCCACCAGAACCGGTAGCAGCTCCGTTAAAAGGCTCTACGGTAGTTGGGAAGTTATGCGTTTCTGCTTTTAAAGAAATCACAGAGTCAAAGTCTTTTTCTGTATAGAAATCTGGCTTATCTGCAGTGTCTGGAGCAAATTGTGTTACTCTAGGTCCTTCTATAAATGCAACATTATCTTTATATGCAGATACAATAGTACCTGGAGTTACTTTTGAAGTTTCCTTTATTAACTTAAATAGGGAAGAAGGCATCTCTTCTCCATCAATCACAAAGGTTCCATTAAAAATCTTGTGACGACAGTGCTCAGAGTTCACTTGGCTAAAACCAAAAACTTCAGAGTCTGTAAGTGGTCTGCCTATTTTGGCAGCAACACCATCAAGGTAAGCAACCTCTTCATCGCTTAACGACAAACCTTCTTGCTCATTATATGCAGCAATATCCTCTATAGATAATATAGGTTCTGGAGTAACGTTAACCGTAAAAATATCTTGATTTAAAGCTGCGTACTCTTGAGAGATCATAGGATCATAATCAAGAGTACTTTCTGTAACTACGCCTGTAGCATCTTCTATAGATGGAAAAGGAGTCGTGTTAACTTGTTGTGATGAAGAGTTCGCTTTCGCGAAAGCGTGAAACTCCTCTATTCTTATAATATTTGAAATTCCCATATTCTGGGTAATCTCTACAGCATTAGTACTCCAAGGCGTAATCATAGCTGCTCTTGGACCAATAAAAAAAGCGTCAATATGAGACGCTTCAATTTTTTGAGAGTTGCCAAAAAGCCATACCAGCTTAGCGGTATCGTCTTGTGAAAATGCTTGTGTGCTTTGTACTGCGTAAACAGTGCCTTGAGGGTTTCCAAAGAAGTGGATCATCCGATTGGTTTTGTTGCGTTGTTTAAGGACGTAAATTTACTACAATATTTATTGATATGATAGGTAGGATAATATCTCTTTGTCATGTTCTTTAAAAGAGTTGTTAACCATTTATTAAGATAAGGGGAATAAAATGTATTATCTTTAGTAAACAGAAACTAAACTCCCCAAATTATGAAGAACAAACTACTAATTATTTTGCTAGTTACATTTTCTAATTATCTCATTGCGCAGGAGTTATTACCTCCTACAGAGATCACTAAGGGAAAATTTATAGGTAAAACAGCAGCACTGAGAGATCAACCTATAATTACCTCAAATAAATCTTTAGGAGTATCAGAGATTACGATTGTTCCTAATAATTTACGAGGAAACCGAAAGATAAATG